>CAZYZL010000051.1:0-6230 GCA_964652005.1 uncultured Dehalococcoidales bacterium
GAGCAGCGGTTTCCTAAACCGCGTGTCGGGCGTTCGAGTCGCCCCAGGGGTACCAGTTAACTTTTGGCGGTAATTATGATAACATAGATTATTGAGGTAGGAGTGTAGCTCAGATTGGGAGAGCAGCGGTCTCCAAAACCGCAGGGCGGGGGTTCGAGTCCCTCCACTCCTGCCAGATAAGCCGAGGTGGCGGAAGCTGGTAGACGCGCTAGCTTGAGGGGCTAGTGAGCGTAAGCTCGTGGGAGTTCAAATCTCCCCTTCGGCACTAAAATAGGCGGAAGTAGTTCAGCGGTAGAATGCTTCCTTGCCAAGGAAGAGGTCGCGAGTTCGAATCTCGTCTTCCGCTCCAGAGGCGACGTAGCCAAGTGGTTAAGGCGGCGGTCTGCAAAACCGCTATTCACCGGTTCAAATCCGGTCGTCGCCTCCAATTATTATGTCAACCATTGTCTTTTCTTGTGGGCATCGTATTCGGGGGTTCGGTCTCGGTATGCTTCGGGAACTTCTCCTCAATCTCGTCCAGACAGTCTATGGCATCTTGCCTAGAGTGGGTTTCCTGGGTGCGTTGAAATTTGTAGTAAATAGCCATCAAAAATCCACTAACTATAAAGGACGGAACGTATACTACCCACCTTCCAGCAATCACATTAAAGATGCCAAGACCAAGAGCAGTAGTCGCCATACTGAAAACGATGGGATTGGCAGTCTTAATCTGCTCCACCCTCTTCCTCAAGCGTTTCCAATCTGACTTCGGAACTATATATCCGCTTTCCCGCTCTGGATATTCAATATCTAGCTCATGAGCAAAAGTGAGTTTAGGCTGTTTCTTTTTCACCCTTCTTTTCCTTTTCCGGAGGAGGCACGAGACCTAACTTAATAGCATTAAAGAATAATGTATGACTGCAATGCTTACACGTCACGGCAATACAGGGGATAATAGCACCACCGCTTACATTTACACTACCACCGACAAACTCTCTGACCTCAAATACTGTATCAAACACTGCCCATTCGTCATGATGACAAACGGGACATATTCGTTCCGCACCCCAAGCCTCATCCAAGCGCTTTATCATTTGGCTTTTTTGCTCTTCACTAAGCTTCATGCTCTACCTCTGTGTTCTTTTATCTGGTAAACCTTCCTTCCAGATGGGAAGCCTTCATCCATCATTATACCACAAGACAACCAAATAAAGGGGACTATCAATTCGCTGCCCATCTGGCATATCAAGCAATAGTACTATCGTCATACGAATTATGGACAAAATTGGTTCTTTTGAGGGATTGTCAGCCCAGCTTGGAGAGGTTAGTTTAAGGTAAAGAAGGGGAACTCTTGAAGAGAGGAGGTAAATAGAATGCCAATTTGGGGTGCTGTAGCAATAATCGCGGCTCTTGGCGGGGTCTTCATCTGGTATAGACGGCGAAGGGCTCAAGATTCCAAGAGTTAGGGTTACATTTACTACAAACGCATAACTTATATATGGCGCACGGTGTTGGCGTGCTGAAGATAGCATTTGCCTCTCCAGCTAAGTGCGCCTAGATACGTTAATAATGAGCTTTATGAATCTAACGAGTGCCCCGATTCCTAACCCAACGGTGATAGCAATCAGAACTATTATGGTCACTGTGGGGAGAATGCTAGCTAGGTTGGCACTAGGCACCACACTGAAATCAAAGGGAAACACCCTCAGGAAAGCCAAAACAGTAACCATACCAAGTGTGTTCAAGACAATTATAGTAATCTGGCGCACCAGGTATCGGTCAAAAGCAATTGAAATTGCATGGCCAACTATAGAAAGAATTAATGTCGTGTTTAGAATGGGAAGCACTAGGCTCAGGTCTTGGGTTAGGATAGGGTATATACTCCACCGGCTGACACCGCCCACGGTTTCATGCGAATAAATGGCTAGGTACTGACTAAAGAAGTTAAAGAAAACCAAGAAAAAAGCACTCCAGGCAATAGCAGTACTAGACGCCGCAATTCTACGTGCCCTCGTACCCTGAAGGTAACTGTCTAAAGGTTTCCTTACTTCTTCTGCCATCGCCGGTGCCGGTGGCTCTGGTGGTTGTTCAGCCGCAGCCGGCTCAGCCTTCTTCTCTAAACCTTCCACCTCGGCGCCCTCTAACTTGGACAGCAATCTCTGGGCTAAATCACCGAACACAGCCAGCTTAACCAAGCGGCCACGATAAGTCTGGTGCATCAGGAATAGCCACAGCACTATGGCAATTGCCAAAAAGACGCCAAAAACAACGGCTGCGGCTGTCCATATTGGATAGAAGAACCACCACCCCCAAACTGTCCAAGCCATCCCTCCGCGAACACTACCAGCGATGCCGATAATAATATGAAGGATGCCAAACGTCACCAGGGACTGCATGGCGTGGAAGCGGACAAGCTTGTTCTTCCTTTCAATGATGAGGAAAACTATGCCCGTCACCCACCAACCAAGGTAACACAGTAACCCGGCAGCATTAGGCTTTAGACTCGTCGTTGAATCGCTTGATGCGGCTGGCTTCTCCTCCTCTACCATTTACCGGTCTCCTTCTATCTTGAATTTGCTTCCTGGTTACCGCATATTAATCACACCAGTCACTTTTGTCAACCCTGGTTAAGCAAGACCTTGACTCACCCACCGCTAACATCTACAATAATTTACAAGCCGGGGTGGCGGAATTGGCAGACGCAGCGGACTTAAAATCCGCCGGAGTAATCCTTGTGGGTTCGAGTCCCACTCCCGGCACAAATTAGAGAATAAAGATGCCCTGGTTGATAATAGTATTGGGTTATTTTCTCGGCTCCATCCCCACCGCTTATATTGCCGGGCGTGTTTTGAAGGGCGTTGACATCAGGGGGGTCGGAGATGGCAATATGGGCGCTGCCAATGCCTTTCGCCAGCTCGGGGCTAAGGTGGGGGTGGCGGTTGGTATTATTGATGCCACCAAGGGGGCAGTGGCTGTCCTAATTGCCCAGGCAGCCAGCCTGCCTCTGGTAGCAGTCCTGCTTACCGGAACAGCCACAGTCATCGGTCATAACTGGCCAATCTTTATCGGCTTCAGGGGAGGTCGGGGGGAGGCAACTACTATCGGTGTGCTGCTAACTTTAATAACTCAGCCAATGTTAATAGTGGGAGGAGTGGCAATATCAGCAATCTTTTTCACCAGAAGGGTAATTCTGGGGCAAGGTCCCTTTCTGTTTGTCCCGCTGCCAGTGGTATGCTGGTGGCTGGGGGTGCCGGGGATGCTTACCGCCTATGGCATTGCTCTGCCCTGTCTGGTAGGGTTTACCCATTTCCTCAGGACAAGGCGGGTGGTTGATACCTCAGGGACGGAAGGGGCTTAGCCACTTCCGTTCTATCGCTGACTTTACACTGCGCTCAATGTCTTTTGCCGTGAGACCATACCGCTTGAAAAGTTCGGCGGGCTTACCTGATTTGGCATAGGTATCTTTTATCGCCACAAACTCCATCGGCACCGGCTGATGTCTAGCAACCACCTGAGCTACAGCACTGCCTAAGCCACCGTGCTCCAGGTGCTCCTCAGCAGTAACAATCGCCCCGGTTTCAGTGGCAGCCTGAATAATAGCTGCCTCATCAATAGGCTTAAGGGTGGGCATGTTTAGTACCCGGCAGTCTATGCCTTCCCCTTCCAGGTTTCCCGCCGCTTCCAGCGCCACCTTCACCATCAAGCCGATAGCTATTATGGTAGCATCCCTGCCCTGCCTCAAGGTTACCGCCTTACCCAAGGCGAAATGATAGCCCTCATTATAGACCAGAGGCAGCTTGGGACGGCACAGCCTGATGTAAAACGGTCCAAAGTGGGCGGCAGCTGCCTTTACTGCCTGGGCGGTTTCAATAGCATCGGCAGGAACGATAACGGTAAAGCCAGGCAGGGAGCCAATTAACGCCAGGTCTTCAATAGACTGGTGTGAGGTGCCATCCTCACCGACACTGATGCCACTGTGGCTAGCCACCAGCTTAACATTGAGCCCAGGCTGAGCTATAGACATGCGAATCTGGTCAAAGCAACGGCCAGCGGCAAAAACAGCAAAGGTGCTGGCAAAGGGTATCTTGCCTGAAGCGGCTAACCCGGCGGCAATACCAACCATGTTCTGCTCAGCAATACCGCAGTCAAAGAAGCGCTCAGGGAATTCACGGGCAAAAAGCAGGGTCATGGTGGAACGAGACAGGTCGGCATCCAGCACCACAATATCCCGGTTCTCTCTGCCCAGCTCAACCAGGGTTTTGCCGTAGGTTTCTCTCTGGGAGACCTCTTGAGACATCTCTACTCAAGCTCCTTAAGTGCGAGCTTTACCTCCCCAGCAGTGGGGGCTTTGCCGTGAAAATCGGGGTTATTCTCCATAAAGCTGACCCCCTTGCCCTTGATGGTATGAGCAATGATGACCGTTGGTTGCCCCTTTACCAGCTTCGCCTGGTTAAAGGCTTGAGTAAGCTGGGTAAAGTCATGGCCATCAACCTCAATAACATGCCAGCCGAAGGCCTGCCACTTACTGGGGAAGGGGTCAAGGTTCATGACATCACGGTTCCAGCCATCTATTTGCTGACCGTTGTTGTCCACTATAGCCACCAGGTTGTCCACCTTGAAATGGGCAGCAGCCATGGCCGCTTCCCAAACCTGCCCCTCATCACACTCCCCATCCCCCAATAGAACATACACCCGGTAATCTTTAGAATTAAGCCGACCAGCCAAAGCCACGCCAATGGCAAAAGACAATCCCTGCCCCAGAGCGCCGGCCGACATTTCCACCCCAGGGGTAAGTGTCCTATCAGTATGACCCTGAAGGCGACTATCCATTTGCCTGAGGGTAAGTAGCTCATCTATGGGGAAGTAGCCACACTCAGCCAGGGTGGCATAAAGTAGAGGGGCAGCATGCCCCTTGCTGAGGATGAATCTGTCTCTGTTCGTCCACTGGGGGGCTAAGGGCTTGTGTCGTAGCACCCTAAAATAAAGGGTGGTTAAAATCTCCACTGCGGAAAGGGAGCCGCCGGGGTGACCGCTACCAGCCTTCCCCGTCATGGTGATGATGTGGCGACGTAGCCTTTTGGCTATAGCCTTCATTTCGGCTTCCGATGCCGACGATGAAAAAACCTCGGCTTTCATGCTATTAGCCGAGGTTATTGAATTGTCTTTCTTAGGCAGTGACATCATTACCCCTTGCCTTTCTTTTAAATTATACTACACACATAGAGTTAGGTCTATATTTTAAAACGAGAGTGTTTATTAACCTAATTAACCTCACCCCCTGTATCCCCCCTCTCCTTAAAAGGAGAGGGGGAGGAGAAGAAAGAGGGGCTGACGCCCCTCTTAGACACTCCTAATTAAGCAAGCTCTCATCGAATAAGGGGAGATTTTAAAAGAGGGGGCTTCGCCCCCTCTTAAAACTATTTCCCCCTTCCCTTAAAGGGAAGGGGGTCAGGGGGATAGGATTACCATATAAAACTAGAGCGGGTCCCCTGAAAAATCAAGAATTTTCCTGGGTGCTGAGGGGGATGGGGTCAATGCCGCGGAGTAACGAAACATGATAATCTGTGTCACTAATCTATCTGAACTAGCTCAATTTTTTAGGCTTGAATTGATTTTTATCTCCGCTTCTGCTTTAATTAGCAAGCGGTAGCGGAGGAGATAAATGGAAGGTTTGACATTACCAGCGAGCAAAAGGGATATATTGGGCAAAAAGACCAGATTTCTGCGCCGTCAGAGCATAACCCCGGCCCACCTTTTCGGGCACGGCATTGAGTCACTAACCCTCCAGTGTGATACAGCTAGGGTTCAGCGGATTATAGCCCGGGCAGGAATGACCAGGCTTCTTGCTCTTGACATTGAAGGGGATAAACAACCCAGAAGTGTATTCATCAGAGAAATCCAGAGGAATGAGTGCACCGGGGAACTGCTTCATGTTGACTTCTATCAGGTGAGCAAGAAGGAGAAGATAAGGGTAGAGGTGCCTATTATCCTGGTTGGTGAAGCACCGGCAATGAAAGAAAAGGGGCGCACTCTGACTCACGGCGTCACCAGCCTGAGTATTGAGTGCCTGCCTGATAAGCTCCCGCCTCAGATAGAGGTTGACCTGAGCCAACTTAAAGAAGTGGGGGAGGCAATCTATGTCAGAGACGTTGCCTTTAGCCCGGATATTGCTGTTATTACTGGCGCCGACCAGATGGTGGCGAAGGTCAGCGAGGCACGTGTGGAGAAGGTAGAGGAGGTGGTAGCGGAGG
>CAZYZL010000052.1:0-1985 GCA_964652005.1 uncultured Dehalococcoidales bacterium
TGAGTGGTTGAAGCTGAGACGGCTTGGGAGAAGAACGTTATGTCCGATAGAAAGCAAGTAACCCTGGTGCAAATGCAGCGTGGGCAAAGTGGCATAGTGGTTCAAATTCAAGGCGGACATGGTGCGGTTAATCGCCTTGGTGCCCTAGGCATTATTCCAGGTAAGAGGATAACCAAGATTAGCTCTATGCTCATGCGGGGACCGATAACCATTGAAGTGGACAGGGTTCAGGTGGCTATCGGTTTTGGCATGGCGAATAAGGTAATAGTTGAGCTGGACTAGGTTATATGAAGAAGATACTATTGATGGGCAATCCCAATGTGGGCAAGAGTGTCCTCTTCTCCCGCCTGACTGGAGTCCGCGTAATTGTTTCCAACTACCCAGGTACCACAGTAAGCTACACCCAGGGATTTATGAAGCTGGGAGAGGAGAGGGTTGAGGTTATTGATGCCCCCGGCACCTATACCCTGGAGCCAACCACCCAAGCCGAGGAAATTGCCTTACAACTGCTTAACACCGGAGATATAGTCATAAATGTGGTTAATGCCATCAATCTGGAGAGGAACCTTTACCTGACCTTGCAGCTACTGGAGAGAGGTATCCCGGTGGTGGTGGCATTAAACCTGTGGGATGATACCAAGCATCGTGGCATACATATTGATTTGGACAGACTGAGGGAACTTCTCGGCGTGCCGGTCATTCCCACTGTGGCGGTAACTGGTCAAGGAATAAAAGAGCTGGTGGAGAATATTCCCACGGCTACCTTACCCCACATGCCCGTCAGCAATCGTGACCAGCGCTGGGCTACTATTGGCAGCATTATAGACCAGGTTCAGCATATTACCCACCGCCATCACACCTGGCTTGAGCGTCTGGAGGACGCCAGCGTAAAGCCACTGACCGGAAGTATTATAGCTTTAGTGGTTCTGGCTATTGCTTTTTTTGTCGTCCGTTTCCTTGGCGAAAGCCTGATTGGCTACGTGCTTGACCCCTTATTTAACCACCTATGGGCACCGGTATTATTGAAGCTAAGCAACCTCATGGGGGGTGGTCTTCTCCATGATATTGTGGTCGGTAGATTAGCCAACGGTGAGGTAGACTTCGTTAAGTCCTTTGGACTGCTAACCAGCGGACTTTACGTCCCCTTTGCCATGGTTCTACCCTACGTCATTTCCTTCTATCTGGTGCTGGGTCTGCTTGAGGACATCGGCTACCTGCCGCGACTGGCAGTCTTGATGGATACCATCATGCACCGTGTAGGGTTACACGGATATGCTATCATCCCCACTCTGCTGGGGCTGGGCTGCAATGTCCCGGCTATCTTAGCTACCCGAATTCTGGAAAGTAAAAGGGAGAGGTTTATCGCCGCAACACTAATATCTATTGCCGTACCATGTGCTGCTTTACAGGCGATGATTTTAGGCTTGGTTGGTCAGCAGGGGGGACAGTATGTCGCCATTGTCTATGCGACACTGCTGGCGGTCTGGATTATTTTAGGCATTATACTCAACTTTGCGGTAAAAGGATTTAGCCCCGAGCTACTAATTGAGATGCCACCCTATCGTCTGCCACCATGGCGAAGCGTTCTACAAAAGCTATGGATGAGGGCTTATGGCTTCTTGGCTGAGGCTATCCCTATAATTCTAGGTGCTATCCTGGTAATCAATATCCTTTATGTCTTGGGGGTATTTGCTGCTATCGCTGATTTTACCGCACCGATGGTGACCGGTCTCCTGGGACTACCCAAGGAAGCGGTAATTGCTTTAGTCGTCGGCTTTTTGCGTAAGGATGTGGCTCTGGGGATGCTTGCCCCCTTGGCGCTGAGTGCCAAGCAACTGGTGGTGGGCAGTGTGGTCCTAGCCATGTTCTTCCCCTGTATTGCTACCTTTGTTGTTCTCTTGAGAGAGCTTGGGGTAGTAAATATGCTTAAATCAGCCGGGATAATGGTTTCCGCGGCTCTGATAACCGGGGGGATATTAAACCTG
>CAZYZL010000052.1:2085-6139 GCA_964652005.1 uncultured Dehalococcoidales bacterium
ACCACTGGACGAACATCGGCATGACCACGTGGATGTAGTTATCAACCCCTACCGGGCGTAAAACGCCGGGGCTTGATGGACTGGTGGTCTCCAGGGCTACCTGCGCCTCATGAAGTACACTCAGGACTTCGGTTAGATATTTGCCATTGAAGGCAATCTTGGCTTCTTCGCCCTCAACCATGGTATCAATCTCACCAACATCATCGCCAATCTCTTCTGACCGGGCTGAGACTATCATCTTGCCCGCGGTTAATTCACCACCAGGGGTTATTATTAAGCGGACAATGCCACTGCCGTCGCGAGCAAAGATAGAGGCTGTCTTGGTGGCTCTCAAGAAATCACTAACACTAACCACTGCTCGGGTATTGTAGCTCTGGGGAATGAGCTGGGCATAATTGGGGAAGGTGCCCTGAATCAACTGAGAGACTAGCTCAACATTCTTCAGCCGAAATAGAGCCTGACCTTTACTCTGGTTTACCGTTATCTCAACCGCCTCTTCCTGCTCAGCCACAAGCCGATTTAGCTCAGCCAGGGTCCGGGCTGGAATAATGACCTCGGTCGTCTGACTAACCGGGTCAATAACCGGTAGCTTATATACGGCTAATCTAAAGCCATCAGCCGCCGCCAGTGTCAGTAAATCACCATCAAACTTAGCATCAACCCCGGTAAGCACGGGGCGGGACTCCTCGGTGGCAGCAGCAAACACAACCTGGGTAATTCCCTGACGCAAGGCTTCTACCTCAACCTTGGTGGTAACCCCTTCCTCAACCTTGGGTATAGGGGGAAAGTCCTTGGCGTCAATCCCGCTGATTCGCGCCTCAAATCGGGCACAGCGCAGTCCTAAGGTCTTGGTCTGAGGGGAAAGGCTAATATCTACCTTCTCGCTGGGCAAGGAACTGATAAATTCGGCAAGCAGCCTCGCCGGGATGGTGATGGCTCCCTCCTCCTCCACCTTAGCCCCAATCCAGCAGCTAATAGCCATTTCCAGATTGGTGGCAGCTAGCTTGAGCCGAGACCGCTCTGTAGCCAGGAGGACATTATTGGTTATAGGCAGGGTGGTTCTGGTAGCTACTGCTCTCCCCACCACACCAAGTCCTCGATTTAGGTTCTCCTGAAGACATGATAACTTCATGGCACACCCCCGAACATGTTACTGATGATAGCGTAGTATATACCAATAATTATTTTTACTCAAGGGTAATTGCCCCGCTTTTACCACCACTTTTCCTGACCAGACGAATATTCTCAATTTTCAGGCTCCGGTCTACCGCCTTACACATATCATAGATGGTTAGAGCGGTAACTGCGGTAGAGGTAAGCGCCTCCATCTCCACCCCCGTCTTACCTGTGCTCTTTACCGTAGTGGTAATCTCCACCGTATTACTTGCCTCATCAAGGCTGAACTCAACCTTAACGTCGGCAATAAGGATTGGGTGGCACAGAGGTATTATATGAGGCGTCTGTTTGGCTGCCATGATGCCGGCTAGTTGGGCTACAGCCAGGACATCCCCCTTTGCCATCTCACCCTTCCTTAGCCGGTCAAGGGTAGAGGGCTGCATCCTGACCACGCCTTTAGCTACCGCTTCACGCTGGGTGTCAGGCTTAGCCGAAATATCCACCATACGGGGGCGACCCGAGGCATCAATATGGGTTAGCTCTTCCACGATTAACCTCCCACCTGAGAGAAGGGACGCTTTTTGGGCACATAGCCCTCTGCCATGCGATGGCGCAATGGTTTATTAGCTACTGCCTCCTTAATCAGTTCTTTGAGCTCGGCTGAAGATATACCATCACGCAAAGGCTGCTTAACGCCTACTTCATAGTCACTTAACAGACAGGGGCGGAGCTTACCATCAGCCGTAAGCCGCATCCGATTGCACTGGAAACAAAAATGCTCGCTGATAGGAGTAATAAAGCCGATGGTTCCCCTGGCATGAGGAAAGCGAAAATACTTAGCCGGTCCATTGCCCATACTGGGCAGGCAAGGCTCCAGTTCCCCCAGTAGCTCAACCCGCTGCCTCATCTCGCTGGCTGAGACAAACCGCGGGGCTGTAGCCCCCTCACCGACAAAGGGCATAAGCTCAATAAAGCGAACATGCCACTCCTCAGTGATGGTCTTAGCGGCAAAATCAACGAGCTCATCATCATTAATGCCAGCCATAACCACCATATTAAGCTTAACCGGATTAAGCCCCACCGCCCTAGCCACCTCAATGCCTTCAAGTACTTCTCCAAGACTATTGCCACAGCGGGTAATAAGCTCAAACTTATCCTGCTTAAGGGTATCCAGGCTGATATTAACTCGCCGCAGTCCGGCTTGCTTTAGCTCGGCGGCATAGCGACTGAGCAAGGTCCCGTTTGTGGTCAGAGAAATATCATCTATAGTTTCTATTTGAGCCAGCATCTGTATTAGCTTAGGCAGCCCTGACCTTACCAGAGGTTCGCCACCGGTGAGCCTGAGCTTATCTATCCCTAGCTCGGCGGCAGCCCGGGCTATGGTGTAGACTTCCTCATAGCTGAGGATTTCATCATGAGAGATTAGCCGAACACCCTCAGGTGGCAGGCAATAGACACAGCGCAGATTACAGCGGTCGGTGACCGAGATACGTAGATAATTTATCGGACGCTGAAAGGAGTCAGAAAGTCCGGTCATAGATTATACTTCCTCCTCAGCCACTGGCATGCCTGCCCCCGATGGCTGACCTGGTTTTTTATTTCCAAAGGTAGCTCAGCCATAGTCTTACCCAGCTCAGGAAGATAGAACACCGGGTCATAACCAAAGCCGTGCCTCCCCTTGGGCTCAAAGGTGATAACGCCACGACACTCACCAGAACAGAGCTCCACCTCGCCATCAGGTGTGGCTATGGCAATAACACACCTGAAACGAGCCGAGCGTCTCTCCCACGGCACCCCCTTGAGCCTGGCTAACAAGTAGTTGATTCTGCCCCTATCTGAAGCACCCTCGCCGGCGTAACGGGCTGAGAGTGGACCGGGCTCACCACCCAAGGCATCCACCTCCAGCCCGGAGTCATCAGCCAGCGCCATTAACTGGCTCTGAGCAGCCCAGGTGGTTGCCTTTAGCCTGGCATTCTCTTCCAGGCTCCCCCCCACCTCACTAACCACGGTAGCAATACCCTGCTCAGCCAGAGAAACTAGCTCAAACGGCAGGCTATGGAGCAGATGTTTATATTCCCGCATCTTGGCCCGATTACTTGTTGCCAGGAGGAGCTTACCGTACAAATTAAACCATTACCTTAAAGGTTACTGACGAACTCGTCAATAGTCATGGCAGCCATGGTCATAGTCTGAAGCGTACCCCTTGAGCCCAGTTCTATGGCTACCTTGGCTACTGTCTTGTTGTCCCGAGCCTCCAGGATATTTACAAAGTCATACGGACCAAGAACAGTATACTGGGCTAGTATCTTGACTCCCATGGCCTCGACCTCTTTGTTGACCTCTTTAATCCTCTTTGGATTCGCCTTTAAGGTCTTCCTTCCCTCATCAGTTAAAGTCGTCAGCATAACATAGACTGCCACTTTTCACCTCCTCTGAGTATTAACGACCTCAGTCAATTCCTTCATTAGTCCGACCGCTACCTCCAAAAGGTAGCTTTTCCCCTAATCAAGGTCAACAAACCTTGCCTCCAGCTTTTCCGAAACCTGAGGCATGGTGGTGTATTCCATCTCCTCCAGAGGCAGGCGGTGTGGCTCAAAGGGACCATGGCGACGCATAAAATCGGCAACTTCATTGGCCTGCTGGCGGGCTGGGGCAAAGGACTTATCAGCAAACATGTCACGGGGCCCTACCAGCTTGCCTGCCGAGAGTTGGAAGCCAAGGGCTACCACCCGGGGTGGACCATCAAAGCGAGTCGGGGTGCTATCCCCAATAGCTACCGGCATAAGGGGACCATGATGTGAGCCCCGCATCCAGCCCTCCACCAGCAGGGGCAGGGTGAACGGTTCCAGCACCTCGCCTACTGCCGGAAATTGCCCTTGAGAACGCACAATACACACCGGGTCATCCTTGCCCACATACCGACCAGCAATCAAAGCCA
>CAZYZL010000053.1:0-6002 GCA_964652005.1 uncultured Dehalococcoidales bacterium
TTAATTTGAGGGGAGTTTTAGAGGGGTTTCGCCTTTTTAAATAACCTATCCCCCTGCCCCCTTCCCTTAGTAAGGGAAGGGGGAGTGAAAGCAAGAGAGGGGGCTTCGCCCCCTCTCCTTGATAAGGAGAGGGGGATTAAGGGGGTGAGGTTGGTAAATAATCTTAATAGCTTCCGTTTAATACAAACCTGCCCCGATAGTAAAGCCCGGGTTGGGGAACTGCTGACGCCGCATGGCGAAGTGCCCACGCCGGTATTTCTACCTGTGGCAAGCCTGGGAGCAATTAAAACGCTGACCCCGGAGGAAGTTAAGGATGTTGGCATAGCCATGGTACTGGCTAACACCTACCATCTCTACCTGAGACCGGGCATCAACGTAATTGAGAAGATGGGCGGTCTACATAGGTTCATGGCTTGGGACCGGGCTATTCTTACCGACAGCGGTGGCTATCAGGTATTTAGCCTAGCCCGATTGCGTCAGGTCAGCGATGAGGGGGTTATATTCCGTTCCCATATTGATGGCAGTCAACATCATATTACCCCGGAGCTAATTATTCAGTTCCAGGAGACTCTTGGTGCTGATATTATCATGGCTCTAGACGAATGTCCGGCACATGATGATAGCTTGGAAAAGGTAAACAGGGCAATGGAAAGGACACATCGGTGGGCGGAAAGATGCCGGAAGGCGCAGAAGCGCCGTGACCAGGCTCTATATGCTATTGTCCAGGGTGGCATCTTCCCTCAACTTCGACGTCAGTCAGCGGAATATCTTACTTCCTTAGACTTTCCCGGTTATGCTATTGGCGGATTGAGCCTTGGGGAACCGAAAAGGGTGACTCTAGCCATGATTGAAGAGACGGTAGCTTTGCTGCCTGAGGATAAGCCACGATATCTTATGGGGGTGGGGTCTCCGGAGGATATTATTGAGGCGGTAGCTAGGGGGTGTGACATGTTTGATAGTGCCCTGCCTACCCGGGTAGCCAGAAACGGCGCCCTGTTTACCTGGCAGGGGAGATATAACATTCGGAATGCTGCCTATAGCCAGATGGAGCAGCCGATTGTTTCTGGCTGTGATTGCTATACCTGTCGTAATTTCTCAGTAGGTTATCTCCACCACCTGTTTGGTTGCGAGGAGCTCCTAGCCTATAGACTGGCTACTATTCATAACCTGAGCTTTATAAGTAGCTTGATGGCTAAGTTAAGGGGTGCCATTGGGAGTGGCACCTTCCCTCATTTTAAAGATAACCTCCTGGCGAATTACCAGCCTACTGATGAGGAGACAAGGCTCAGTCAGAAGCAAAGGTGGCTGAAGTCACGCTTTAAGCCAGTAGTTGATTAAGTCCCGCCTATCTCCTCACCAACCGGGGTAACCCTCACCCCTTTGGAGATAGCCCAAGCCTCCGGCATTGGAAACTGCTACTATCAGCTCAGCCCGCGATAGCCATAGCAATGCCCCCTGGATTATAGGATATTCTATGCCGAACATTTGGGTAATCCTGGTTTTAAAAACAACTACCCCCTCTTCTATTATAGATTGTTTACTAACCCCTCACCCTTTATCCCTCTCCCCTTACATAAGGGGAGAGGGAAGAGATTCTAGAGAGGGGCTTCGCCCCTCTTAAACACCCCCCAAACAAGATAAGGAGAGTCAAAGAGAGGCTAAGCCTCTCTTAAAAAATCCCTTACCCCCTTCCCTTACTAAGGGAAGGGGGTAAGGGGGATAGGTTACCACATAAAGCTAAAGCGGGTTCCCTGAAAAATCTATGATTTTTCAGGGTGCTGAGGGGGATAGGTTGCTAAACAATCTCTTCTATAGATGTTTGACAAATCTTTACCTCGCCCCAGAGTCCTACTTTGTCATCCTTGATAATGATTATCCCCTTCAATCCATCAATACTCTGGGCGAATTCAATCCCGCCGGGGATGTCGCTGGGCTGGATAATCAGATTGCCTATGGCGGTGGCAGCAGCATCGGCTAGAGTGGCTGATTGGGAAAGCACCACCACGGCATCGGCTTTGCCAAAACTCAGGGAATGCCCTACTGTTCCTGAAGAGGTGCAAATGCCCATCGGCGTATCCTGCCAGTCAATTTCCAGACCAATCTTGCCGGTTAAGGGCGATTTTCCGGCATAAATCCCTATCAGCCTTTTTTTCAGGCTCCTAAGATAAATATCGCCCCCGTTTTCAATGATAATCTCCGGGGAGAAGGCTAGAAGCTGGCTGCCAACAAACTCAGCTATAGCCCCGGCTACTGAAGCCATAGGACCAACTCCAGCCTTCGTTGCCGCTTCTGCCATTTCAGTTACAATGTGCGGGGCATCGTCCCCGACGGCGATGGGTTCCAGTGAGGTGAGAAATGATGGATGGCGCTCAATATACCGTTCCAAGGCATCACGGTATTTCAAGACCAGCCTAAAGGCTTTTCGCTTCAGGTTAGTGGTGGCGCGAATATATAAATCTGTCTCCTTTACCACTACATTGAAAGGGACTAAGTCCTTGCCTTTAACCCAGTGGCGATATGTTCTAGGCTGATACACAGACTAGAAATGTACCTCCATAGCTCTTGGGGGGCAAGCCTTTATACATAATCCACAAGCCACGCATTTTTCATCATAAAAGTCGACCCGCCTGGTTATGGGGTCAAGTTCAAAGGCGCCGGAGGGGCAAATAGTGACGCAGGCACCACAATGGGTGCACCTTTCTTCATTACGGAGAACATTCTGGCTAAGCGATTGAATTCTCACCCCGGTTTCAGTTAGATACATGATACCCTTATCATACTCTTTCTGTTCTCCACTCAATTCCAATACTACCAGCCCTTCCTCTTCAGGGGTAATTGAAGCCTTCAAGATATTAAATTCAAGGTCGTAGTCCTTAGCCAGTCGGCATACTATAGGACGGTCTACCACCCGCTTGGGAAAATGTAGCACTATTCTCTTGGAAACAGCCATTTTCGTCTCCCTTCTCAGAACATGGTGTTTGCTATTCTATTGGTCGTTCTTTAAGTGGCTTAAAGGTTATCCCCGATTCTATACCGGGTAGAGGGGCTACTGGTTCAGTTAGCAGGAACTTCCCGCTTAATATCCATTGCTTTAGCATATTGGCAATCTCTACTGCCCTCGGGTAGCTGGATAGGGAAGCAGTAGGCACTTCTTTACCCTTGAGCTTTATCTTTCCGCTCCTGAGTTGAGCATAACTGACTTCACCCAAGATATCCGGTTTCAGATTGGGGTAGACATCAGAATAATCAATAATGGCGGCAAAAATCTCAGCATCAGTTACTGTAGTATAGCCTAGGATTTCTTCAGAGAGTATGGGGATGGGTACGCCAATTCCTACCGTCAGGGTGCAACCATAGCCGAGCATGCTGGTTCCCATCAGCCATCTGTGGCTCATTTGCTTTAAATCGCCGATAAGGCAAAGTGTTCCCGCTCCTCTCTTAGGGGCACCCTTTTCGGTGCGAGGCACATTTGGGTTATGCTGGGTACCATGCCAGGCGACAAAGCCTATCCCACCCCCGAGGAATACCTTGGTGCCGATGCCAATGGTCTTGTAATACGGGTCATTAAGTAGCGGGGAGAGCTGCCCAGCACTACAATAATTAATATTACCTAAGTTTGCCCGTAGCACACCCATATAGGTATAAATTGTTTTATCTGAGGTATTTGCCGCCACATTATAATTCTGGTAAGCATTCCTGACGTCAAATAGCACCGCCTCATTGACGTCCTTTATATTAATCCAGGTCTCAAGTCGCTTCCTCGGGTAGCAATCTGTACCATAGGCGGTAGCTACCAGTCTAATATCCTTGCCAGCGGCAAGCTCCTCAATCACATGCCCGCCACCATAATTGAATTCCCCGGGGTGGATTCTGTTTCTGGGGTCATCATCAGGAAGGGCACTGGCGCCGATAAATATATCTGTTGCCGCCAGCCCAGTATAGACTGGAACATCATTAAGGTAGGCTTTGCCACCACCGAGCTTGATTCTTGGCTTTGAGTGTCCAATATTAAGGTAGACACCGGAGGAGCACATAGGACCGAAGGTGCCGGTGGTAACTACATCTACCTCCTGGGCTGCCTTCTTAATCCCTTTCTCTTTGACAATGCCTATTATCTCCTCGGCGGTAACCACTACCGCTTTGCCCTGTTTTATCTTCTCGTTTATCTCTTCTATTGTTTTTGCCATATCGAAACCTCCTATGATATTAATATTTACTCTCTGCACTGTCAATCAGTGGCTTCCGGTATAAACAAAAAGCCCAAGAAGTCTAGCGTTCTTGGGCTTGGTCAGCTCTGGTCAGTTTGGAAAATTAGGTTGGCATTGTCCCCGAACTGGCGGCACGCCAAGCCCAGGGCATCATCATGGGAGAAGCCCCTGTATTAAGACTAAGCTGTCCTTTCCAGTTCGGCACTACTTTCCTCCTCATGCCATCATTTTGGACTAGTGATATTGTATAGTATTCAAATCCTGATGTCAAATCATAGTATAGAGGTCATTTAGCAACCTCACCCCCTGTAATCCCCCTCTCCTTGAAAAGGAGAGGGGGGAGGAATAAAAAAAAGGGGCTTTAGCCCCTCTTAGACACCTCTGATAAGTTAATCCCCTTCACAGGGGGAAGGATTTCTAAGTGAATGCACTAGTGTTTGGGCGATACCATTCGGCCAGATTTTAGAAAAGTTTCATCTGCGTGCAGGTTTTTCAAAATCTTTTCTTTTTCAGTAAAAGAAACACTTGCACGCTTTTTATCTAAAGCAGACCTTCCTCTCTTACGTGTCTGCCAAAAGTCTTTTGTATCTTTCATATAGCTTATATTGTTCACTATCAAATCTCCGGATAATATCAAGTAACAATTTCTTGCTAGCCTTCTTAATAAGGCTCTGCATTCTAATTATATCTTTCCTACGAAAAGCTGTCAAGTATAATGCTATTAAGTATTCAATACTGACAAATTTGCTACTAACACCCTGAAAATCTACTATGTTGGCCTCCTCAATGGCGCTATTATAAAGTGGACCTATGTAGTTTGGCAAGAATTGAACTGGCATGCCCTCAATGAAAATATATTCTTTTTCTATTTTAGCCCCTTTAGTACGGAAATGTTCATATAACCTGTGATAATCGTTTTCAGTGGGTAATACTGCCAACACATCTAAATCATAAGTGGTCATTGGTATGTCATAGAACGTTGCTGCATAACCGCCACATATTGCATAGTCTTGAATAATTCCCGTTGCTTTCAGGTCATTAAGACGAGTTAAAACTTCCTTAAGCCCCATTCTTACCACCCGGTATTGGCATTATAATATCATGCGTTAAATAGCTCAAATTGATTCACTACTTGGACTTCCTGCAAGTTGAAGCCCACACCATCATAAGCTATAATCAGGTGTAAAGATTTGGCTGGGAGGCGATTTTGCTTAAGAGTCATAGCTGTGGTGAGATGAGCAAAAAGGATGTTGGTTCCCAGGTAACCCTGGCGGGCTGGGTGGACCGCCGCCGAGACCACGGTGGGCTGATATTCATTGACCTGCGAGATAGAGAGGGCATAGTTCAGGTGGTATTCAATCCTGAGACATCAGCGGCTTGCCATAAAATAGCCAGTGAGATGCGTAGTGAGTATGTGGTTAGGGTTAGTGGTGAGGTGGCTCTTCGCCCTCGGGGAACTGAAAACCCCAAATTGCCCACCGGTGATATTGAGGTTATTGCCCATAATACCACTATACTTAATCCGTCAAAGACTCCGCCTTTCTATATAAATGAAGATGTTGAGGTGGAGGAAAGCCTCAGACTCAAGTATCGCTACCTCGACCTGCGCCGACCTCGGATGAAGAACAATCTACTCCTTCGCCACCGGCTGGTGAAGTTTATGCGCGATTTTCTGGATGCCAGAGGTTTTATTGAAGTAGAAACGCCGATTCTGATTAAGAGTACCCCTGAGGGGGCTCGTGATTACCTGGTGCCCAGCCGACTTCATCCGGGAAAGTTCTACGCCCTTCCCCA
>CAZYZL010000054.1:0-5990 GCA_964652005.1 uncultured Dehalococcoidales bacterium
TGAGATGATTTGGAAGCCGACGGGTATACCTTGCTCCCTCCTAAGCTTCCCTTCTAGCGCTACCCATATCCAGTGTCCGTCTTTACATTTGAACTGCATCTCTAGGAGAAGAGGAGGTCTTCCCATCAGCCTATCTTTCATCCGTTTTCCCAAGAGCTTTACAGTTTCACTGGAGAACATACCGAGCTTAAGCCCGTTCTTGCCAAGCATTTCCTCCCGTGAATAACCTGAGACTTCTTCAAATCTCTTGTTGACATAGGTGATTTTACCTCTGAGGTCAATGTTCACTATGCCGATGGGAGCCTCGTCTATCACTACCTGAAGTCTTTCTACTGACCGCTTTAATTCCTCTACCGTGGGTGTCGTGGAGATGAATAGGTTGCCTACTGTCCTTCCCTTAACCATCTCACTATCCCCCCAATTCCTCTTTTCGTGCCAATTGTATCACAAATGGCACGAAAATGCCAATAGGCAACAGATAGCTTAAGGGAGGGCTTACCTATGGGGGATGACTTATCTACCACTCCTCCCTGGGCACTGTTTTTATGTCACTCTCATAATCAAGCCAATGACCAAACACCGCCTCCGGTGGGGCATCCTGAAGGATGTGCTCCTTTACTTCCTCGTACCGCCCCTGATACCGGCGGATTTGCTCATCATTTTCATCAAATACTACCACCATATCATTGGGACATCTGATAACACTCTCAATCATTGTTGTTCCCCGCCTCCTTCTTTGGCCGCTTTGGCTTACTCAGGTTATCTATTTTCACAGCTTAATCTTAGGCTTTGAGAATTAATTACCCATAAATTTGACGTTTAAGTTTCGTTAAAAACAAAAAGCGCCAGCTTGACAAGCTGGCGCTCTTAAGTTTCTGGTGGAGACGGGGGAGAGTCGAACTCCCCGTCCAAAGGAAGTTGCCCAGGATATGCTACAAGCTTAGTCAGCTCTTTGTTCTTACCTGGCTAGCCTCTGCTGACCGAATTTAACCAAGCCAGTCGATACCTCTTTCACCACCCTTATCGACGTCTGGATGGTGGCACCTCAATTTATCGGCACCCAATCCCGACCCATTGAGGAAAGGTAGGGTGGATGTGCAACCTATTTTTTAATTAGGCTGCGTAAGCGAATTCAGGTTCGCCAGTTATTTTTTGCCACTTGTTTTATGAGGTTAGTGGCACCTCAGCTTGCAATCCTGCAGCCTGCTTCCCCTGTCGAGCCCGCGCGTCCCCACTTATTTAATTATGAACGGTTAACTACCTCCTTCCCGACTTCTCCCGTTTTATAGCCCGCTCAATCTCTCTTTCCGTCTCATGGCGAGCGATGGATTCCCGCTTATCATAAAGCTTTTTACCTTTAGCCAGCGCCACCTCAACCTTGGCTAGGCTACCTTTAATATATAGCCTGAGTGGAACCAAAGTAAAGCCCTTCTCCGATACCCGGCTGGTAAGACTATTAATCTGCTTGCGATGCAGCAGCAGCTTCCGAGGTCGTATTGGCTGGTGACTCCAACGGCCACCTGCTTCATAGCGAGCTACATGAGCATTCAACAGCCATAATTCCCCAGCCTCAGGCCTAACATAGGCATCAGACAAACTAACCTTCCCAGCTCGGATTGACTTTATCTCCGTGCCGGTAAGAGCAATGCCAGCTTCTAGGCTATCGCCGATATGATAATTGTGATACGCCTTCCGATTGGTAGCTACTGTTTTTATAGCCACAGTTAAATTATATCACACATCAAAGTCGGTAAAAACCAAAGAAGTAGATTATTTATTAACCTCACCCCCCTTTATCCCCCTCTCCTTGAAAGGAGAGGGGGAGGAGGAGAAAGAGGGGCTGACGCCCCTCTTAGACGCCCCAAAAGTAAGAGAGTTAAAGAGAGGCGAAGCCTCTCTTAATTAAATATTTCCCCCTTCCCTTATTAAGGGAAGGGGGTCAGGGGGATAGGTTGCTAAACAATCTCAAAAGCGAGACAGGCTATATGCTTCTCAGCGATGCTTAACCTCGTAGGAGCTAAAGATAAAGTCCAGGTCTTTCTGCAGAGCAGAGACCCTCTCCTCGGAGAAAAGCTCCTCATTAATATCAAGCATCAGCTTGGTTTCGCCGCTGGCTGAGCCGACGATATGTACCCTGAGACACTCCTTTGCCGCTCCGCCTTGCTCAACCTTAATGTTGAATGTTAGTGTGCCGCGGGAGATAAACGATGACGAATCACTAGGCAAGGAGTATGTCTCAAACTTTGCCTCACCCAAAATTGCTCCCTGCTTGAGAACAAAGTCCCTGACCTCATCATAAAGCAACTCAGGCTTTACCTCTCGGTATGTTTTCCTAATCTGCATCCTTAAAACCTCTACTGATAGCTTAATAATAATGCTTTGTCAATTTTTTATCAACAAAAGACAAATTAAAATAGAAGGTGGTTTAGCCAGCTTAGTCGGCGATATTGTTGCCCACCAGACAGTGTGCTATACTGTTAAACTAACGACAAACCAAAGCGTAATAATTTAGAAAGGGGGTCAAGCTTGCCAGACACAGTCAACATCAAGGAGCTTTTAGAAGCCGGGGCTCATTTTGGGCATCAGACCAGTCGCTGGCACCCGGCGATGAAGAAATACATCTTCACCAAGCGCAATGGCATTCATATCATTGACCTAGAACAGACCGCTACCATGTTAGACAAGGCATGCGACTTTGTTCGGCAAGTAGTCTCTGAAGGCGGCAGCATCCTTTTTGTCGGCACCAAAAAGCAGGCTCAAGAAGCTGTAGAACAAGAGGCGCAACGCTGTGGTATGTTCTATGTTAATCAGCGCTGGCTAGGCGGGGTGCTGACCAATTTTACCACCATCCAAACCAGAATAGACTACCTCGTCCGCTTGGAAGACCAACAAACCAGGGGGGACTTTGAACGCTTGCCGAAAAAGGAAGCCCTAAAGCTGGGGGAGGAAATCTCGCGCCTCAATCGGCAGATGGGCGGTTTTAAGGAGATGACCAGCCTGCCACAAGCGCTATTCATTGTTGACCCCACCAAAGAAAGGATTGCTATAGCTGAAGCCAAGCGGGTGGGGATACCGATTGTAGCTCTGGTTGATACCAATTGTAATCCCGAAGAGATAGACTACCCTATTCCATCCAACGATGATGCCATCAGAGCCATCAAATTGATGTGCAGTAAAATTGCCGACGCAGTTATTGAAGGTAAAACTGGCGAGGCGGTAGCTCCAGCTGAGGTAGGTGAGGAAAAGGCACTAGAGAAGTCAGAAACCGTAGAAATCGCCGAACCTATGATTTTCACCCCCGACGATGAAGATAAAGGAGGAGAAGCTTGAAAATCCCGGTAGAGATGGTAAAAGAGCTAAGAGACCAGTCTGGAGCGCCCATTATGCAGTGCCGGAAGGCTCTAATTGAAGCAAAAGGGGATATGGCAGCGGCGCTTCAGATTCTAAAACAACAAAGCCTCATCCTAGCAGAGAAAAAGGCAAAGCGCTCTGCTGTCCAGGGGCTAATTGAAGCCTATGTCCATGGTGGAGGTCGGATTGGAGCCATGGTAGAGGTGAATTGTGAAAGCGATTTTGTTGCCCGCACTGATGAGTTCAAGGAACTGGCTCACCACCTGGCAATGCAAGTAGCCGCCATGACCCCCCGATTCATCTCAAGGGAAGAAGTCGCTGAAGGAAGTGACATAGAACCTCAAACAGCTTGCCTGCTCCTTCAACCCTATATTAAGAACCCGGCTAAGTCGGTTCAAGAGATTATTGCTGAAACTATCACCCAGGTAGGAGAGAACATCAAGGTAAGTCGATTTGCCAGATTTGAACTGGGCGATTGGGAGTTGGGAAAATGAGCCCTGCCAAATATAAGCGCGTCCTGCTTAAACTCAGCGGTGAAGCCCTGTGTGGTAAAGCAGCTTATGGGATTGACCCGGCAACCCTAACCAAGATAGCCAGGCAGATTAAGCGAGTTATGGAGATGGGTGTTGGGGTGGGAATTGTTGTTGGCGGTGGTAACATCTGGCGCGGGGCTAAGGCTGAGCAGGACGGAATGGACAGGGTCACCGCTGACTATGCCGGGATGCTAGCTACGATAATAAATGCCCTGGCTCTCCAAGATACCCTGGAGAGAGAAGGGGTGGCTACCAGAACCCTGTCAGCCATAGGTATTCAGCAGGTGGCTGAGCCTTATATCAGACGCCGGGCTATTCGTCACCTGGAGAAAGGTAGAGCGGTAATCTTCGCCGCAGGCACAGGCAACCCATATATGACCACTGACACCGCCTCAGCTCTACGAGCCATAGAGATTGAGGCAGAGGTGTTACTTATGACCAAGAATAACGTTGACGGCATCTATAGCGCTGACCCCATTATCGACCCCAATGCCAAGAAGTTTGACAAACTCAGCCATCTTGAAGTACTAAACATGCGGCTGGAGGTAATGGATGCCACCGCCCTCTCCCTGTGCCTGGAAAACAAGCTGCCGATAATTGTTTTCGACCTTCAAGCACCCCAAAGCATAGAACGGGCAGTAACCGGTGAACCTATCGGCACCTTGGTATACAGCGAGCAGTAAGATGGTTAGCCCCGTTTTACGGAATATTGAGGAAAAGATGCGAGCCTCGGCTCAGGGTTTCAAGCTGGAATTGGCTACCATCCGCACTGGGCACGCTTCACCTGCCTTAATAGAACACATCAAGGTAGAATATCACGGCGTCCCCACCCCACTCAATCAAATAGCTTCCATTTCTGCACCCGAGCCAAGTCTTCTCATCATCCAGCCATGGGACCGAGGCAGCATACCCAGCATAGAGAAGGCCATCCTGAAGTCTGACCTGGGGCTAAATCCAGCTAGCAATGGGAGTGTAATTAGGTTAAATCTGCCCCCGCTCAGCGAGGAGCGGCGACAGGAGCTAACCAAGGTGGTGCGAAGGAGGGCTGAGGAAAGAAAGATAGCGATACGCAATTTAAGGCGTGATGCCATGGATGAACTAAAGGGGCTAGAGAAGAATAAGGACATATCCCAGGATGAGTATAAGCGTGCCCTGGAACAGCTACAGAAGCTTACTGACAGCTTTATTGCCGATATTGAGCAGATAGCCCAAGACAAAGAGGCAGAACTCATGGAGGTCTAATATCACTATCTTGTCAACAATAGCAGAAAGAATTACTGTTCTTCCTAACCATGTAGCCATTGTGCCGGATGGAAATGGTAGGTGGGCAGAACAGCGTGGGCTACCCAGACTAGAGGGGCACAAGGTAGGAGCAGAAAACCTGCGCGCTATGCTTGAATACCTTAACGATTACCAGATAAAATATGTAACCGTTTACACCTTCTCCACCGAAAACTGGAATCGCCCTGAAGATGAGGTCAAAGGTTTATTCCGTCTTTCAGAGGAGAGAATAGTTAAAGACCTTCCTAGGTTTCATAAGAGAGGGGTTAGATTCCGTCACCTTGGTCGTTTTCAAGAACTCCCACAAAGCCTGCAGCTAGCAATAAATAGAGCGGTAGAGTTGACTAAAAATAATACCGGGATGACCTTCAGCCTCGCCTTCAATTATGGAGGACGCACCGAGATTTTAGACGCCGTCCGCCGCATTATCGCTGAAGGCATCCCCCCGGAAAAATTAGACGAAAAACTGTTCAATAGCTATCTTTACACTGCCGGTTTACCTGATGTTGACCTGCTAATTCGTACCGGTGACGAACTCCGTCTTAGTAACTTCCTATTATGGCAAGCAGCTTATAGCGAGTACTACTTCACCAAGGTTCTGTGGCCTGACTTTGATAGTAAAGAGATTGACCAAGCCCTACTATCCTACAGCCAGAGGCAAAGGCGCTTCGGTGGACTATAATCAAGAAGTTTTTATCAACCTATTCTCTCTAAAACTCTCTTAGTGTTATTCTAGTAGGGAGAGTGGCTTTGCCTCTCTCATACAACCTATCCCCCTGACCCCCTTCCCTTAGTAAGGGAAGGGGGAGTGAAAGTAAGAGAGGG
>CAZYZL010000055.1:0-5936 GCA_964652005.1 uncultured Dehalococcoidales bacterium
CTTCGTCCCTCTAAAACTCCCTATAATATATTTTGGGGCTTCGCCTCTGTTTAACTCCCCGTTGATAAGGGGACACTCCAATTTAATGGGGTATTTAAGAGGGGCGTTAGCCCCTCTTTTATAAAACTAATTCCCCCTCCCTTATCAAGGGAGGGGGACAAAGGGAGTGGGTCACCATATAAAAATCGCAATTTTACTCTGGAGGCTATCTTTTGACTTGCTCCCTGAATCCCCAGTATCTAATGACATTGGTTATGGCTTTGGTGGCGCGGTCAAAGCTGGGATAGACCGGGATGCTGGCTTGGGTAAGCCTCCTCTCCACCTCCACCCGTTCTGCCTCATGTCTACCACCCGGCGGTGATATCACCACCAGGGGCTTTTTATTACTGTGCTGGAAGCCCACCAGAACATTATTTATAGCTTTAAGCTCAGCCTTGGATGCTACCTCCAGCAGAAAGGTGGGGCGCTCGTTGAGCAGGATTAAATCAATATCAGGAAGGTCAGCTAATACTTCCAGCACCTTGTTAAGCAGTGCTGGCTGACGACCCGCCAGGCTCAAGTCCAGAGGGTTGCGCAGGATACTGCCGGGGACATTGACTATAGATTTGAGCCTGTCTTTTATCTCTCCGGCGAAAGGTGGTAGCTCCAGACCGAGACTGGTGCAGACATCGGCGGCAAGGACGCCAGCCCCGCCAGCCCCACCTCCCAGCTGGGAGACGATGGCTATCCTGTTGTCGGTTATAGGTGGCAGATATTGAAGTGCCATCAGGGTATCGGCCATTTCCTCAAGGGTGGACACCTCAATGGCTCCTGTCTGTTTCATAACTGCTGTCCACACGGCTGCTGAGCCAGCCAGAGAGCCGGTGTGGGACATAGCCATTTCTCTCCCCGCTTCGGTTCTGCCTCCCTTTAGTATTACCACCGGCTTAATGGGGCAAATTTCAGCTAGCAGCTCAAATAACCGGCGACCGTCAGTGGTACCCTCCAGATAGAGGGCTATGAGCTTGGTCTCCGGGTCTTCCTTGAAATACTCCAGAAAGTCTATCTCATTGAGGTCGCAGGCATTGCCAAAGCTGCTCAGCTTACTGAAGCGAATATTACGGCTTAACCCCATACTGGTTAGGGTCTCAGTATGTCCGCCGCTCTGGGATAGAAAGGCAATATCCCCGGGTTGCCCCATCACCCCGGTGGTCTCCACCGGTATCCGATGAGCTGGACTGCAGATGCCAACACAGTTAGGGCCAAGGAGGCGGATGCCGGCTCGCCTGGCTCGAGCCACCATCTCTGTTTCCAACTTCGTTGGTTCCTCCTCCCCGGTCTCGGAAAAACCAGCAGTGAACAGCTGAGCCACCTTTACCCCCTTGGCAGTGCAATCGTCGATTACCCCCAGGACTGCCGTTGCTGGAATTGTAATGATGGCATAGTCCACCGGGTCTGGTATCTCCCTGACGCTGGGGTAAGCCTTAAGCCCCAGGATTTCCCTCTGGGTGGGGTTTACGGGGAAGATTTTGCCCCTGTAGCCGGCGACCTGGAGATTATGGAGTATCAGCCTGCCTATTTTCCTGCCTGAGGAAGCCCCGACTACGGCGATGGACTGAGGATTAAAGATAGCCTCAAATACATTGAGCCTCTCCTTATTCAACTAGCCCTCCGTAAACAAAACTATCTGGCATTTTACCATCGCTGCCGCTAGCTGTCCATGACATCAACCATCGCAATTTTATTCCACAGGCTATATAATGAGACAACATAGCTAGAGAGGGGTTACTCGGTGACAGGCTCAGTGGCAAAGGGTCAAGGGCAAAGGTGGGAGCTAATGAAGGTGGCTCTGGGTGAGGCTGAGGCTGATTTAGCCATCGTTAACGGGTCTATAGTAAATGTTTACACCGGGGAGGTGCTGGAAGGGGCTGTCCTCATTAAAGGTGACAAAATAGCCTATGTCGGCAAAGAGGCTGGTAAATCTATTGGTTCCTCAACCAGGGTCATTGACGCTGCCGGTAAGACCCTGATACCTGGGCTTATTGATGGTCACACCCATATAGACAGTGCCTATTCTATCAGCGAAATACTAAGGTTTGCTATCAAAGGGGGCACCACTACTATTATCACTGAGACTTCTAATATCGCTTCTGCCCTGGGGTATGAGGGAGTTATTCAATTTCTAGCCTCTATCAAAAACCAGCCGGCAAAAATCTTTATTGCCGCTCCACCACTGGTCACCTTAAGCCCGGTAACTGAAGAACATGCCATCACCGTTAAACAACTGCGCAACCTGCTTAGGCGAAAGGAGGTTATCGGCTTAGGTGAGCCTTACTGGAGTGGGGTGGTTAATGGCGAGCGCAGAATCCTTGACCTTATCACCGAGGCAATAAGGCTAGGTAAGAAGGTTGATGGGCACAGCTCCGGTGCCAGGGGCAGCAAGCTGCAAGCCTATATTGCCTCTGGTATCTCTTCCTGCCATGAGCCAATCACTGCAGAGGAGGTCGTGGAACGGCTGAGGTTGGGACTGTTTATATTGATACGGGAAGGCGAAATAAGAAGGGAACTGGAAGCCATTTCTCAGATAAGGGAGGAAAATATTGATTTCACCCGGCTGGCACTATCAACCGATGGCTTGGGACCGTGGCAGCTTGTTAATGAGGGATATATGGATTTCGTGGTACAAAAAGCAATTGACCTCGGCTTCAATCCTATTCTAGCTATACAGATGGCAACAATAAATACCGCTCAGCACTTCGGTATAGATGACGTTATCGGTGGCATCGCCCCGGGCAAGTATGCTGATATTGTTATTATCCCAGAGCTACCGACTATCCAGGCGGAATATGTCATCAGTAATGGGCAGGTGGTTGCCCAAAATGGTGAGCTAATTGTCCTGCCAAGAAAACATAATTACCCCAAATCAATTCAAAACAGCATACATCTAGCCAAGAATTTTGAGGCTAGCGACTTTGCCATCCCGGTGGAAAGTAGCCGCCGCCAGGTAAAAGTCAGGCTGATAGACCAGATTACCAATTTAGTCACCAGGGAAGAATTCATAGATATGCCAGTGTCAGATGGTCAGCTCAAGCCCGATACCAGTAAAGGTATATTAAAGGTAGCTGCTATTGAAAGGTCTTACCGAACAGGGAAGAGCTTTGTCGGGTTAATCAGGGGAATTGGACTTAAGCACGGGGCTATTGCCACCAGTTCTGTCTGGGATTGTGGCGATATTGTAGTAATCGGTGCCAGTGAAGCCGATATGGCGCAGACAGTAAACAGGGTTAAGGAATTAGACGGGGGTATTGTGGTCTGTGCTGGCAACAGAGTATTGGCTGAAATATCACTTCCCGTGGCGGGAATAATTTCTACCCAACCTATGGAGACTATAGCTGGTGAATTTCACCATATCCAGCAGGCAGCTACCGACCTGGGCTGCAATTTACCTGATATACGTATTACCCTGGCTGTCCTCACCACCCCAGCTATACCCTTCCTCCGAATATGCGAACATGGGCTGGTAGATGTTAGACAGACTCGGTTTATTGATTTGATAGTGGGGTAGGTAAGGCTATGAGTTGGGATGAGGTCAAAGAAGCCAGGCGGCGGCTCTCCAGGGAGCGGGGCACCATTATCAAGGACTGGGGGGGCAGAATCCCTATTGCCCTGGTCTATCCCAACTCCTACTATGTAGGCATGTCCAACCTTGGAATCCATGCCATCTACAAGCTGCTCAATAGCTATAGCGGAGTTGTTGCCGAGAGAGCCTTCTGGGAAATAGAAAACAGAGAGCAACGTCTGTCCCCTCTGTCCCTGGAGTCTCGGCGCCCGCTTTCTGATTTTGCTGTCGTTGCCTTTTCCGTCTCCTATGAGCTTGACTACTTCAATGTCGTCCATATTCTTAAAGCCAGTGGTATACCCCTTTACGCCGCTGACCGTGATGAGAGGCACCCCCTGGTTATAGCCGGTGGTCCCTGCATCATAGCTAATCCCTTGCCCTTGTCCCCCTTCTTTGATTGCCTGTGTATTGGTGAGGCTGAGCCAATAATCCCGGCTATGCTGCCCGTCTTGGCTGAGGGTATCGGGGGCAGGCGGAATGACCTGCTCAAGGCGCTAGCCTCGCTACCTGGCATTTATGTGCCACAATGCTATTCGGGAAAGCCTGTGGTTCGTCAGTGGGCAAAAAACCTGAATGACTTTGCCGTCGTCTCTATTGTGCTCACTCCGGACACTGAACTGGGCGACCTGTATCTTATTGAGGTGGAGCGAGGGTGCAACTGGGGTTGTCGCTTTTGTCTCGTCAATAAAGCCTTTCGTCCCATGCGCTATCGCTCTATAGATAATCTATTAGCCCAGGCTGAGCAAGGACTGAAGTACAGGAAGCGCCTGGGTCTGGTTGGACCTGCCGTCTCAGACCATCCCCAGATAGAGGAGCTACTGTTTAAGCTACGCCAAATGGGGGCTGAGCTCTCCATCAGCTCACTGCGAGTGAGCCCCCTTTCTAGAATTGTATTGAGGGAACTAGCTAAGGGAGAAGCCCGAACCATTGCCCTTGCCCCTGAGACTGGCTCCCATCGCCTGCGCCAAATGATAAAAAAGAGCATCTCTGAGGACGATATCCTGGAATCAATGGATAAGGTGGCTGAGCAAGGAATAAGACTGCTCAAGCTCTATTTTATGATTGGCTTGCCCACGGAGACCGATGAGGATATAGAGGAGATTATAAAGCTGACCCTTAGATATAAGAACATCCTTGATAGGCGGCAAACCGGCTGTCGTATCGCCGTTACTATTTCCCCCTTTGTGCCCAAGGCAGGCACACCCTTCCAGTGGCTACCTATGACCCGACCCTTTATCCTGAACCGACGTTTGTCCTTACTCAAAAACAGCCTGATGCCAAAGGGAATCAAGCTTAAATGGGAAAGCCCGGCCTGGAGTCAGGTTCAGGGGGTGTTAGCCCGAGGAGACGTGAAATTAGCCGAAGTATTGGCTAGTATGGAAGAGGTATCGCTATCTGGCTGGCATAAAACGACAGAAAAATGCCATCTAGATATTGATTTCTATGTTCATCAAAGGTGGGATACCGACCAAAGGTTACCTTGGGAAGTATTAGACTTGGGCACCAAACCGGAAAAACTTGGACTTGAGCTGAATAGGGCTCTGGCTCAGCGTTAGGTGAGTAACTCGCTGACTACGGCGTTTATCTCTCGCCCGTCGGCTCTGCCCTTGAGCTGAGCGATGAGCCTGGGCATAACCTTTCCTTTATCGCCGAGTCCCTGCGCCCCAACCTCGGTAATAACTCGGCGGGCTTCAGCTATAATCTCCTCCCGGGTCATCTGCCGAGGGAGATACTCCTCAAGAATAGCTAACTCTGCCTCTTCCTGAGCCACCAGGTCCTGGCGTTGTCCTTGCTTAAAGGCTTCAATGCTCTCCTTGCGCTGCCTAATCTCCTTGGCAATAATGCCGAGGATATCAGCGTCTTCCAAAGTAGCCCGGCGAGCGATTTCAGCATTCCTGATGGCGGCTATTACCAATCGGATGACCGAGCGCCTCACCTTATCTCCATCTCTCAGCGCCTGCTTAAGGTCATCCGTTAGTTTTTGTTTTAATCTGGGCTTTTTCTGTTCCATAATATCTACTATCTTCTCGGTCGTCTAGCACTCTTGCGTCTCTTGGCGGCTTCCTTTCGCTTGCGCTTAAGGCTAGGCTTCTCGTAATGCTCTCGGCGGCGCACCTCAGCTAAAATACCTTCCTGTTGCACCTTTCTATTAAACCGTCGGAGCAAACTCTCAAAGCTCTCATTGTTAGAGGGTATTACGTTAGCCACATAGCATCATCCTCCTTCTATAACCTTGCCGGTAACTCCTTTTTGTGCCATCACATTTTAGTCAGCTTAAATCGCCCTGTCAACTAGCTGTACTTGAGACTGTTTATTAACCTCACCCCCTTTAAGCACC
>CAZYZL010000056.1:0-5855 GCA_964652005.1 uncultured Dehalococcoidales bacterium
CGTCTAAGCAATATTTTATCTTCAATAAATCTTCTACCGGCGGCTTGTTCAAAGGCAGCTACTAGGTCATTGATAGTGAGCCCAGCCCGCTGCTTCTGATTCAAGTCAACTACAATTCTACCCTCATGCATCATAATCAGCCTATTGCCGTATTTTAGTGCCAGCTCCATATTGTGGGTAATCATTAAAGTGGTTATCTTTTCCTTCTTCACAATCATCTCGGTTAGCTCAAGCACTACCTGGGCTGTCCTAGGGTCTAAATTAGCTATATGCTCGTCAAGCAGGAGCAGTGCTGGCTTACTTATAGTAGCCATGACCAAAGCGACCGCCTGCCTTTGTCCACTGGAAAGGGTGCCCACGAAGGCATTTAGCCTATCTTCTAATCCCAAACCGAGAGGAGTCAAAGCTGAGCGGAACAGCTCTCGGCGCTGTTTATTACTGGCTGCCCCTAGCCCCCTTGGCTGCCCACGTAGCACCGCCATAGCTAGGTTCTCCTCTATGGTCATCTTAGCCGCAGTGCCTATATTAGGGTCCTGATATACCCGGCCAACATATGCCGCATGTTTATATTCGCTCAAGTCCGTAATATCTTTGCCACTAACGATAACCTTGCCACCCCTTTCCGGAGGGAAGACACCGGCAACAACATTGAGCATGGTAGTTTTCCCTGCGCCATTGCTGCCAATAATGGTAATATAGTCCTCAGCATTGACATCCAGATTGATATTATCTAGCGCCTTAACCTCATCTACAGTGCCCCTGGAGAATATCTTGGTTATTCCTCTAAGCTGGAGCAAGCTCTTATTTTCGCCCATCAAATACCTCCTCTTACCACCTTACCGCTGGTGGCATCCATTCATGCCGCAACTTCTTTTGTATAAACGGGATTGCCAGGGCTAAAATCACCAACAGTGCTGTAATCAATTTCAAATTTCCCGGGGCTAAGCCAAGCCTGAGGGCAATAGTTATAAACAAGCGATAGAGGAAAGTGCCAGTAAATGCCGCCAGCAACATGGAGGTGACACCCATGGGGTGAATTAGCGCCTCACCAATTATTACCGAGGCTAGCCCCATTACAATCATTCCTATCCCCATATTGACATCACAAAATTGCTGGTTTTGGGCTACTAGCGCACCAGACAAAGCAACGAGACCGTTTGAGACAGCACAACCAAGCAAAATATTCTTATCGGTATCTACCCCCAGGCTGCGCACCATCTGCTCGTTATCGCCGCTTGCCCTCAACGCCAGACCAATCTCAGTGCGCAAAAACCAGTTCAGTAGCATAAAAATGACGGAGGCTATCACCGCAAAGACGATAATGACCAATATGGTGCTCCTCGCAGTTCCAAACCAACTGGCAACGCTATCAAAGATTGTTATATCGCGCAGCAATGGGGTATTCGGTCTTCCCATAATTAGCAGGTTTACCGAATAGAGTCCGACCATCATAAGGATGCCAGCCAATAAAGCTGGTAGCCTCAGCTTGGTATTGAGCAGCCCGGTTATTGAACCAGCAGCTAATCCACACACAAAAGCAAGTATAGTTGCTAAGAAAGGGTTATAGCCCCCAACATGAATCATAACGGCTACAATAGAGCCTCCGACAACAAAGCTGCCATCTACAGTGAGGTCGGGAAAGGCAAGCACACGGAGAGTTAGGAATACGCCAATAGTAACAAAGGCGTATACCAAGCCTTCAGAAATTGAAGTATTTAGGATACCCTGTATCATGGGAGGTATTTCTTTATCTCCAAAAATAATCTAATAATCTCAACCTCCAGTGGGGGGGCAGAACATTACTGCCCCCCATTGTCCGAATCACTACAGATGTCTCGGTCTTGCTATTCTATTACTATGGCGGCCTTATCTATAACCGATTGCGGAATGGTTATGCCCATTCTCTCCGCTGCTCCAGGATTGACTGCCAGCAAACAGGCTTCCGCAGCGCAACATACAACTGGAATATCACCGGGGGATTCACCCTTTAGTATTCGAGCCGCATAGCTTCCTGCCTCCTGTCCTATCCATGTGTAGTCAGCACCCTTAGCGGCAATGCACCCCCTGGCAACCATATCTGCTGTAGAGCCAAAGAAGGGTATCTTGTTCTCCTCGGCGACGGCAATTATAGCCTCAAGCCCGGAGACAGCAGTATTATCGGTGGGAATGTAGATTGCATCACACCTGCCAATGAGGGAAGCGGCTGCAGTTGCCACTTCAGCTGTTGTCGAACAAGTTGCCTCTACCACCTCGTCAATGCCAACATCCGACATACAATCCTTTAGCTGCCCTACCTGCACGACAGAGTTCACCTCGCCGGGGTTGTAAATCACTCCAAGCACCTTCATGTCAGGGTAAATATCCTTAATCATCTCCATCTGAGCTGGCATGTCAGCTATATCACTGACGCCAGTTACATTAGCGTCAGAGCGAGGCGCGTCCCACGTCGACACTATCCCAGCCTCAACTGGGGCAGTGCAAGTGCTGAAAACCACAGGAATTCCAGTTCCTTCAGCCGCAGCCACACAGGCTTGAGCGTTTGGGGTAGTGATAGCATGAATTAAATCCACTTTTTCCGCGACAAACCGGTCGGCGATTGTCTTGGCTAGAGACGGGTCACCCTCAGCGCACAGGAAAATATACTCCACGTTCACTCCCTCAACAAAGCCGGCTTGGGCCATCGCTAAACGAAACCCGTACTGGTCAGCGAACAGGTCAGGGTGTTCAATTATCACGCTCTCGCCAATCCGATACTCCATTTTTGGCTTGGCAGCGCAACCTGCCATGAAAGGTAGCGCTATTAATGCTAGGGCTAAGCCTAGACTGCCTAACAATACTAATAAGCCTTTCTTCTTCCCCATTTAAAACCTCCTATAACGTTGTTGGTCTGCTGAATATTTAGTTCTACCTCATCTATCACCCCCCTTCACTATTACTTCACTTTGGTCTATTGATGAAGCTAGCCCAATTGTAGCACAAGTGATTGGAATTACAATACCCCGAGCCATTAGCTGTGCCCAGGTTATAGCTTATAGTTCCTCACCAAACTCAACGCCTGAATAGACTAAATGCTCAACCTTTTTATAGGCTAGTTCGGTTGGTGTTTTCCCTGTCCTTTTTGCTTCCTCAAGGAGCTTCCTCAGATTCTCTCCGCACACCAGTTCAATCCTTGGCTTTATCTTGTCCAGGGATGCCTCCTCCTGAAATACCCATTCTGCCCAGGCTCTAATAATCCCGCCGGCGTTATGTGCCCAGTCAACAACAAAAAGAACACCGGCATCGGCAAGCTTTTTAGCCAACTCTATCTCGCCTTCCTTGCTAGTTGCCTTAAGCTGGTTATTGGCTGAGCCCATTATTATCTTGAACTTGAACTTGGCTATTCTTTCCTCGGTTATTATGCCCCCCATGGCACAAGGAGAAAACACATCGGCATCTGCGGTATATATTTTATTCGGCTCCACATAGTCGACCAAATCTTCACCCCATTTTTGCTGTAGCCTGTATACTTTGGCTAGGTTTATATCGGTAACAATGAGTGTAGCCCCAGCATCCAATAAATACTCAGCCAATGGGTAGCCTACCTCCCCCAGCCCCTGAATGGCTATCTTTTTACCTGACATATCTTGACTACCGTAAACGAAGTCACAGGCTTCTTTTATCGCTATGTATTCACCATAGCCAGTGGGGGCACCCGATGTGCCCATATGGCTCTTCCTGCCACTAGTATAGTTTTTGGTAAATTTCTCCCGTATGATATCAGCCATCTCTGGCTCAAAGTTCATATCAGGTCCGGTAATTGACCGGCTCTTATCAGTTACATAGGCGAGAAAGCCCATGGTTTCAAAGTCATCCAAGTCTACGGCGTCACATTGCACCAGTATCTTGGAGCCACCGTAGGGTATGTTGGCTATGGCATTTTTATACGCCATAGCTCGGGCGATGTTTAAGCCGTCCAGGATAACATCTATCTCCGGCTCACTCAACTCATGTCGGCGCATAGCGCCAGCTCGCATAGCGTGTCGCCTATTTTTTATCCCCAGGGTGTTAACATGTTTGCAATACATTACCCTTATATTCTTCTTACGATTGTAGTAGAACTCAATGCCGTGGTTTTTTCCTTCTCTGATAAGCTTTTTGACGTGCTCAAGGTAGTCTTTTAGACCTAGCTTGTTAAATCTTGTCTCCAGTGTTGCCGTGCCTACTGCCTTATAATCTTTGGTTAGAATATCCTCCGAGGTGAAATCAACCATATATCTATCCCAGGGCACGTTATCATCCCATTCCTTCATTCCCCTGATTAGAAATTTATTCTCTCTCTGGTTGTAGAAAATCTCCAGGGTAGTCAGGTCTTCTTTTTCCATGAGGTCAAACACACTATCACCCATAGTGGCACCTCGCTTGAATTATATTTTGGTCGACTTCTTTATATAAGGTTGGTGAGGCAGACATCGGACAGTTACCTAGCCCAATTGCCAGCGTAGAAATCCTACTACTGGCTGTGATTTTTGTCAAAAATATAATAGTGCTTTCAAGCAATTGAGTTTATTAGCTACCGGGCAAGCCAGATAAATAAGCCAGTTCCTATAAGCCCTATACTGGCGGCAAAATAGAACACTGAGTTAATGTCCACAAAATCGGCTATTACCCCACCCATCAGTGGTCCAACTCCCATACCTATGCCGAATGCCATAGCCAGTATAGCCATAGTTGAGCCCATACCGAACCTTCTGCCCTCCTCTACACTCAAGGCTGAGGCGGCAGGTGTAGCAATCGCTCCACTAATACCACCAAGGGCGCATATCCCTAATAGCTGCCAGAAGTTGCCTCCCAGGGGAATCAGAGCCAGGTGGCTGAGGGAGATAAGGCTGCCAACGATTACCAGGGCTTTCCTATTAGACCTGTCGGCAATATTACCACCATATACCTGAAGTAATGACATCAGCAAAATATTAACTGCCAGCAGCACCCCGATGAGGGTTGGGCTCAAGCCAATGTATATACCGGCGAAGATAGGGAGAAAGGTAGCGAAGGTTCCCCTGCCCAGAGAGAATGCCAGCTGGAAGCTGAAAAGACCCTTGACCATGCCACTGCTGCTCATCTCTTTAAACGAGGGGCGAAGGTTGTCAGCCATTTTCCCCGGTCTAACCTCAGGAAGGAGCAGAGCCACCAATAGGAAAGCCAGCAGATTGAGACCACCCATAGCCGAGAAAGCAACAGTCATCCCGAAGTGGTCAGTTAATACCCCGCCCATCAAGGGACCAAAGCCAAAACCGGTGAAGAAGGCAGCATTAAAGTAGCCCATCCATTTTCCCTCTTCACCCTTCGGGGAGATATCACCGATATAAGCCTGGGCGATGGGCTGAATCATGCCTCCAGCAGCACCGTGAATTAGGCGGACTAAAGTTAGCTGTGTAATGCTATTTGCCCATATATAGCCCAGTGAGATAATACTGGAGGCGAGAAGACCAACGCTGAGAAGTAGTTTTCGTCCACTGCGGTCGGAGAGCCTGCCAACAACAGGCGTAATTATAGTTCGAGAGATAGCGAAGCTGGCAAAGACTATACCTATCCAGATTCCAGTGGCTCCCAGCTTCTCGGCGTAAAGGGGCAGGAGAGGAGATATTATGCCAACCCCCAGCATGGAGGCGAAGATGGGTAGGGCTAGGAGGGGGAAAACCCTCTTTATCATCTCGGGCATTATAATGTTTTGCCACCCAACCTAGCAATCAAGCCAATGAGCTAGTTCAGATAGATTAGTGACACAGATGAGCATGTTTCGTTTCTCCGCGGCATTGACCCTATCCCCCTCAGCACCCAGAAAAATCTTTGATTTTCCTGGGAACCCGCCTGACCCC
>CAZYZL010000057.1:0-5812 GCA_964652005.1 uncultured Dehalococcoidales bacterium
ACCCTTGATGACTATCGTAAGTATGTAGAGCGGGATGCTGCCCTGGAGCGCCGCTTCCAGCCGGTTCTGGTAGAAGAACCGTCTGTTGACCAAACACTGGATATTTTGCGCGGGATTAAGGAGCGCTACGAGGAGCATCATCGGCTGACAATTAGTGATGAGGCACTAAGTTCGGCAGCGACATTGGCGGCGCGATATATACCTGACCGTTTTTTGCCTGACAAGGCTATTGATTTGGTGGATGAGGCAGCGTCACGGGTAAGGATTAGGCATACCAGTATGCCCGTCAGCTTGAAGGAAGCAATAGAGCTTGGGGATAGGGTGCATAAGGATAAAGATGCTGCCCTGGCGGCACAGCAGTATGATTATGCTGCTGAGTTGCGTGAGCGTGAGCTCCAAATTGAGGAGAAAATAAAGCGGCTGCGTGAAGAGTGGCGGGGTGAGCAAGAGCAACGTAAGCCAGAGGTAACCGCTGAGGATATTGCTGAGGTGGTGAGTATGTGGACGGGGATTCCGGTGGTCCAGCTAGCTCAGGAGGAGACTACTCGTCTACTTGAAATGGAGGAGGTACTGCACCGGCGCATTGTTGGTCAGGACGAGGCGATTAGTACTATAGCCAGGGCGGTAAGGCGGGCTCGAGCCGGGCTCAAGGACCCGAGGCATCCTATAGGCAACTTTATCTTCCTTGGTCCCACCGGTGTTGGCAAGACGGAGTTGGCTAGAACCCTGGCTGAGTTTATGTTTGGCAGTGAGGATAGTCTAATTAGGCTGGATATGTCTGAGTTTATGGAGAAGTTCGCTGTATCCCGACTGGTTGGGGCACCGCCGGGATACGTTGGTTATGACGAAGGCGGACAATTAACCGAAGCCGTGAGGCGTAAGTCGTATTGTTGTATCCTCCTTGATGAAATTGAAAAGGCTCACCCTGATGTGTTTAATATATTGCTTCAGATATTTGATGATGGTCACCTAACTGATGCCAAGGGTCGGCGTGTTGACTTCCGCAACAGCATTATTGTTATGACCAGCAACATAGGTGCTGAGCTTATCAAGAAGGGGACTACCATTGGTTTTACCGTTCATGATGAGGTTAAGGCTCGACAGGAGTCTTACGAGAGGATGAAGGAGAAGTTGCTTGGCGAATTGAAGAAGACCTTCCGCCCTGAGTTCCTCAATCGTATTGATGGTGTGGTGGTATTTCATTCCTTGACCAAGGAACATATTCGGCAAATAGTTGATTTGATGTTGGTGACGGTAGCCCAGCAACTGGCGGAGAAGAAGGTAAAGCTGGAGGTGACCGAGGCGGCTAAGGATTTCTTGGGTGAGAAAGGTTATGATGAAGTCTTCGGGGCTCGACCGCTACGCCGAGTGATTCGTGATATGGTTGAGGATAAACTTTCGGGGGCTTTGCTCAGCGGTAAATTTCAACCAGGAGATACGGCTTTAGTTGACCTGGAGGATGGAGAGATTGTGGTACACCCGGCACCTATAGGCGCCATACCGGGGGATGCTAAACCATAAGTTATGAAAGAGAGCACAAGCGAGTCGCAAAGAGGGCGGTGGAACTGAAAATGTCTAAGGTAACCGCCCTCTAATTTTGCCCAAAACAATTAGAAGAATCAGCCGTAGCAAGGGCGAGGCTAATAGGGAAAAGAAAGGGGATTAAGCATTGTCGCAGGAAATTATAGAAGTCCCCATAAGCGGGAAGATTATCAGTGTGGAGGTCAAACCGGGGGATAAGGTTAAGGAAGGGGACACAATCTGCATGCTGGAGTCAATGAAGATGGAGAATCCAATATTGGCTCCGGTAGATGGCACCATTACTGAAGTCAAGGTTACCGCTGACCAAGTCGTTAAGCCCGGGGAGACGATAGCTATTATTAGGTACTAAAGGGTCGGTGGATAGTGTTCCGGGAGAGGGGTTTAGGATGATAGACTGGAGTTTGTTAGCAAAGGTTGTCGGTGGCGGTTTTGGGCTGACCATTTTCGTCTTGGTTATCCTTTCATTGGACTGCACCCCTATGATTGGACAGATAGGGTTAGGAGAGTCTGGCGGGGTATCTCGTTATTCTCCTGATTAAGCAGTACCTCCTCAAATTCATTTGGCGGACGGTAACCAAGGGCTGAGTGAAGTCTCTTTTGATTATAGACTTCCTCAAGAAAATAGGGAAGCCTGGTTAGCACGTCGTGATAGCTCTCATATTCGCATAGATTCACCTCCTCGTGTTTCAGTGTCTTGAAGAAGCTTTCCATCGTGGCGTTATCATAGGGATTGCCGGTGCGTGCCATACTAACTAAAAATCCATGCCTCTTGAGTTCGTCCACATATTCACCTGAGGCATACTGGACACCTTGGTCGGAGTGATGAATGACACCGGAACCAGGCTGCCTTTTGGCTATCGCCATGTTGAGCGCCTCAAGGGTCAGGGCAGTATCCAGACTCATAGAAACGGCATAGCCAATTACCTTGCGGGAATAAGCGTCCAGTATCGCTGCCAGGTAAACAAAGCCTGTCTGGATGCGAATGTAGGTGATATCCGATAGCCAGACCTGGTTCAGGCGTCTGATGACCATCCCCTTGATGAGATTAGGATACCTGGGGAAGCGGTGCTTGGAGTCGGTGGTCTTCACCCACCGGCGCTTGACCCGGCAGAGCAGGTCACTTTCCCTCATCAATCTGAGCACCTTCTTGTGATTCACTCGTTGCCCCTCCCGTTTTAGCTGCTCAGTAACCCGCCGGTAGCCATAGCGTGGATACTCAAGGCAGATGTCCTCAATCTTGCCTATTAAATCCGCCTCCTTCTGCATCTCCCCCTGGCTTTTATCTTTGGGCTTGTGATAGAAGCTGCTTCTGGCCAGTTTCATCACCTGGCACCCCCACCGGACGGCGACACCGAGACATCCCCATACCCTGATGATTTGCCGTTTCTCTGGGACCGGCTGAGGCTGTGCTGTAAGCCCCTTTTTAACACCTCATTCTCCAGGGTAAGCTTACCCACCAGCCGCTCCAGCTTCTCTATTCTGTCTCGGAGAGCCCCTTCCTCGGTAGGCTCGTTATTGAACTTGCCCCGGCTGTATTGTTTCTTCCAGTGATAGAGCACGCTTGAAGTGATGTTATACCGGCGGCAGAGCTGGGCAGGGCGGCTTTCCCCACTCATCAGCTCTTCCACGACCTGGCGCTTGAACTCTAAGCTGAAACTTCTTTGATTCCTCATGGCAAGGTCCTTTCTCCTCCTGATTATACTCTGACCCTGCCAGACCTTCCTAATCCTCCTAACCTAAAGTGTCCAGCCTCAGGGGTTCACTCCACATTAGTAGCTTGGGTAGTAGGGTTGATAGTACAAAAGACTACAAAAGAGGGTAAAGGAAACTCCACCAAGGGGAGTAAATAGGTGCTTGGTCTATATGAAAGTGCCTTCGGAGCGATAACCTGGGGCAACATCTTAATGTTTGTCATTGGCGGAGGTTTAATCTGCCTAGGTATTGCTAAGAAGATGGAGCCCGTTTTATTAGTGCCTATAGGTGTCGGCATCTTTATGGTTAACCTTCCCTTTGGTGGCTTAATGATATATACCCCTGACGGCTTCCCTGCTGAAGTAGGCACATTAGGCGAGCTGGTAAAGTCTATAGGTGAGGGGAAGATAGGCTTTCTGAATGTGCTTTATACCTACGGCATTAAGTCGGAGATAATTCCTCTGCTTATCTTTCTTGGCTTGGGGGCTATGACCGATTTTACCCCTACCATTGCCCGCCCCATATCTTTTATCTTCGGTGCAACAGCCCAGTTGGGCATTTTCGTTGTCTTTCTCATTGCCTACCTTTCTGGAATGTTTACGGTGAATCAGGCGGCTTGTGTTGGTATCATCGGTGGCTCTGATGGACCACCTACCGTCTACCTTACTGCTGCCCTTGCTCCTCAGCTTCTCGGCCCCATCACCTTGGTAGCTTACGCCTATATGGCATTAGTGCCTATTATCCAACCACCGATAATAAAGCTGTTAACTACTAAAAAGGAGCGAGCGATATATATGAAGCCCCAAGTGCGCCCAGTCTCCAGGTTGGAAGTAATACTTTTCCCCATAATAATATTTATAGTTGCTGCTTTGCTTGTCCCCAAATCAGTCCCCCTTATTGGTATGTTTATGTTTGGCAATCTACTTAGGGCTAGTGGGGTTACCGATAGGCTGGCTCAATCGGCGGGGGGTGTATTTATTGACGTTCTCACTTTTCTCCTCGGAATAACTGTAGGGGCACTAATGCCAGCCTTAGTATTTCTCAAGCCGCAAACTCTAGCCATCATCGGCCTGGCAATAGTAGCCTTTGTTTTCTCCACCGTCGGGGGTTTGTTGGGAGCCAAGTTTGTTAACCTGTTCTTGAAGGAGAAAATAAACCCAATGATAGGCGCTGCCGGGGTATCAGCTATCCCTATGTCAGCTAGGGTAGTGCAAAAAATGGGGCAGGAGGCAAACCCAAGGAATTTCCTACTAATGCATGCTATGGGGCCTAATATGGCTGGAGCTGTGGCTACATCAGTGGTTGCCGGGATATTCTTGGGTATGCTGCACTAGTTGAGTTTTCAGCCTAACCAAAATCCCCCTTCCAATCTTAAAGTGGTTGTTGCTTTGACCCCTAGAATGAAGTAAAGTTATTCTGTGAGGAAATCAGATAAGTCCACCAGGACTATCTTTGTCTGTCAGCAGTGTGGTAAAGAGAGCCTGAAGTGGCTAGGACGCTGCCCTAGCTGCCAGCAGTGGAATACATTTGTCGAGACAACCGTAACCGCTCCGGCTACTTCCCAATCCATTTCCGTGATTAGCCCACCGCAAGAGTTATCTCAGGTTCGTATTGAGGCGGCAGACCGCTTTTCACTCCCGATGACCGAGTTTAGCCGGGTGCTGGGCGGAGGGGTGGTATCCGGCTCGCTGGTGCTCATTGGCGGCGACCCAGGTATCGGTAAATCAACCCTTCTGCTTCAGGTTTCAGCCTTGGTAGCCCAAGCTCGGGGGAAGGTGGTCTATGTTTCCGGTGAGGAAACACTGCGTCAGATTAAGCTGAGGTCAGAGCGTCTTGGGGTAACGGGCGAAAATCTCTACCTTCTGGCTGAGACTGACCTTGAGGTCATCTTAAGCCAGATTGAGGAGCTGTCACCCAGACTGGTGGTCATTGATTCTATTCAGACGGTTTACCTCCCTGAGCTGGAGGCAGCCCCGGGAAGCATCAGCCAGGTGCGGGAGTGCACCCTGCGGCTGATGCACTGGGCAAAGCTCAGCGCCACACCCGTTTTTATTGCCGGGCATGTAACTAAGGATGGGGCTATTGCCGGTCCAAGGGTTCTAGAGCACATTGTTGATGTCGTCCTCTACCTTGAGGGCGAGCCGTTTAGTGCCTACCGCCTGCTACGTTGTGTCAAAAACCGCTTTGGTTCGACTAATGAGGTCGGCGTTTTTGAGATGAAAAGTGAGGGTCTGGTTGAGGTGGATAACCCGTCACAGGTATTCCTGTCGCGGCGGTGGGGTGAGGCAGTGGGCTCGGCGGTAGTGCCTACCCTTGAAGGTAGCCGTCCCCTGCTGGTGGAGATACAAGCCCTGACTAACCTCACCACCTTTGGCTTGCCACGGCGCACCGCCAACGGGGTTGACTTTGGTCGGTTATTATTGATTACCGCAGTGTTAAGCAGGCGGGTCGGCTTGAAGCTGGGCAATCAGGATATTATCGCCAATGTTACCGGTGGGCTTAAAATTGGCGAGCCAGCGGCTGACCTGGGCATTGCCCTGGCTATCGCCTCCAGCTTCCGCGATATGATGGTTGACCC
>CAZYZL010000058.1:0-5727 GCA_964652005.1 uncultured Dehalococcoidales bacterium
GTCAGGTCAATGGTGGTGGTGGGGGCGGCAACATAAAACGGGATGCCGTGCTCCTTAGCCAGCAGCGCCAGGGTGTAAGTGCCAATCTTGTTGGCGGTATCGCCGTTGGCGGCAATCCTGTCGGCGCCGACAATTACGCAGTTAACCTCCCCCCGGCTCATAAAGTAGCCTGCCATGGAGTCGGTGATGAGGGTAAACGGGATGCCAGCCTTGTTTAGCTCCCAGGCGGTGATTCTTGCCCCCTGGAGGAGGGGGCGGGTCTCAGTGGCAAAAACCTTGAGCTTTTTGCCCTGCTCCCAGGCTTTTTTAATTACCCCCAGAGCGGTGCCATAGCCGGCGGTAGCCAGAAGGCCGGTATTGCAGTGGGTCAGGATGGTAAAGCCGTCGTTGATTAGCTCGGCACCAAGCTGGCTGAGCCTTCTGGTTGCCTCAGCCTCTTCAGTGTGTATTTTAATTGCTTCGTTGACCAGGGCCGTTTTAATCTGCTCTATATCCTTACCGACTTCGGCTATTTGCTGCATTCGGCCAATAGCCCGGAAAAGGTTTCTGGCAGTCGGTCTGGTGTTGGCAATGGTTTGGCTGATGCCCCGGAGCCTTTCCAGGAAATTATCTCTGGACTTAGCCTTGATTTTCAGGGCGCCCAAAGCCACCGCATATGCACCAGCTACCCCAATGGCTGGAGCCCCCCTAATTTTCAATTGCTTTATGGCGGAGGCTATATCCTGATAGCGGCTGAGCTCTAAATACTCCTCTTCTTGTGGAAGTTTAGTCTGGTCCAGGATTCTTACCCTATCGCCAAGCCATTCAATAGCTTTGATGTCACGGTGCGGAATCATTTTCGTCTCCTTAATCTGGGGAGGAACATGGGCACGCTTTGCTTGTATTTGAGGTATTCCTTGCCGAACTTCTTCTCCATCTCCCTTTCCTCAATGGTTTTGAGGTAAAGGACGTTGAGCAGGATAAAAAGCGGGGTAAAGATAGCAACAAGGGAAACGGAGTTAAGCAGTATGCCTACGCCGAAGAGCATGACAATCCAGCCCAGAACCATTGGGTTTCTGATTCGGGAGTAGAGCCCGCTAGTTACCAGTTTCTGGGGTGGGTTGAGGGGGACGGGGGAGCCCCTGGCTTGGAAAAAGAGACAAACTGTCCACAGAGCTAGTGTAGCCCCAATTACTATCAGTGGCACCGATACAAATATATTGGCTGGTGAGGTAAGGGGTAGCCGTATTAACCAAAGCCTGTCCAGCCACAACGAGGCGAAAACAAGGAGTACACTTAAGCCAAACCAGAAGATTATCCCTACCGGCGTTGCTATAATCTTCAGCTTATTTCTGGTGGTGGCTAGTCGGTATATAAATTCAGCATATCTATCGGCTAAGCTCATAAACTCCTTACTGCTCGAGTTAAATTTAGCCCACCTTGGGTCAGCCGTCAAGGGCTTTGACTTCCTTGACATAGCTAGTCAAGGCAAAGTAAACTTCTTGATATGGCTGAGGGTTCATCGGGCATAGACAGGTTGAGGAGCAGGATTGGGGTGGAGTGGGAGCCCAGGGAATATGAGATTGAGCGGGAGATGATAAGGCGGTTTGCCCGAGCCGTAGGTGACCCCAACCCGCTGTGGCAGGATGAACAGTACGCCACGGCGAGCCACTACGGGGGCATTATTGCCCCGCCAACCTTTATTCTGGCTATAGGCTTGGAGCAATTCGTTGAGGACGTAATGTCCTTGACTTCCTTTGGCACGGTGCTTATAGGTGGAACTGAGCTTGAGTGCTATCAGCCCATCAGGCTGGGTGATGTCATAACGGCGAGCTTCAAAATCAGCAACCTTCGCGAGCGTCAGGGTAAGATGGGCAGGATGGCATTTATCACCTTTGACAGCAGCTATAAAAACCAGAGGCAGGAGCTGGTAGCCAAGTGCCGCCAGATGGTTATTGGCTATTAGGATGACTGAGCAGCTTTATTATGAAGATGTGGTTGTAGGTGGCGAAATCACCCCCCTAGTCAAGCAGCCGACCACTCGGCAGCTGGTAATGTGGGCTGGGGCGGTGGGTGACTATAATCCCATTCACTATGATAAGGACTTTGCCCAGAGCCGGGGTCTGCCCGGCGTTATCGTCCATGGGCAGCTAGTCGGCGCTTTCCTGGGTCAGCTAATCACTGACTGGATAGGGGAGCGGGGCGTTCTCAGAAAGTTGAGTTGTAGCTATAAGGGTATGAACTATCCCGGTGAGGCTCTTACCTGCAAGGGTAAGGTAACCAAGAAGTATGTCCAGGATGGGCAACACTATGTAGAGTGTAACCTGTGGGCGGAGAATTCCAAGGCAGAGAAGACAGTCTTGGGTGTGGCTGTCGTTATGCTGCCATCGCGGGCTGATTATGATAAATAGGAAAAGGAAGGCTAAGCAGGTGGGCGGCAGGTTAAAGGCTAGGGTAGCCGCAGTCACCGGCTCGGGGCAGGGGATTGGCAGGGCAATCGCTATAGCTTTAGCCGCGGAAGGCGCTAAGGTGGTGACCAATAACCGCCGTTCCGGCACCGGGGGTGGAGATGCTGAGACCACTGCCAAGGAGATTAGGGATATGGGCGGTCAGGCAGTACCCTTCTTTGGTAGTGTCTCTGAGTTTGCCGTTGCTGAGAAGTTAATACGGACGGCGGTGGATAGCTTTGGCCGGCTGGATATCTTGGTCAACAATGCCGGTGCTGACGCCCCCCGTATGGTCTGGAATATGACTGAGGAGGACTGGGACAGGTGTGTTGACTCCTTCCTTAAGGGCTCTTTCAATTGCACCCGGTTTGCCTGTGGCATAATGAAGGAGCAGAGGTGGGGGCGGATAATAAATACTACTTCCACTGCCTGGCTGGGCACAGTGGGGCACTGTAATTATGGCGCCGCTAAAGCCGGGCTCGTCGGTCTAACCAGGGCTGTAGCCAGAGAGATGGGCAGGTATGGGGTAACCTGCAATGCCTACGCCCCAACCGCCGCTACCAGGTTTACCCTCAGCGAGGAGATTGTAGCTGGTTTCAAGAAGAGATATGAGGCCGGGCTTCTGACCAAGGAGCGGTATGAGGAGTTAACTAATCCACCCAGTCCGGAGACAGTGACCCCGTTTATAGTCTATCTGTGCACCGATGAGGCGGCTGATATAAATGGGCAGGTGTTTGATGTAACCGGGGGTAATATCGCTATTTACTCCGAGCCGGTAAAGAAGAAGGTAATCACTAAACAGGAAGGGTTGTGGACGGTGGAGGAGTTAATTGAGCTGGTGCCCAAGGTATTGCTGGAAGGATACCAAAACCCGGCACCACCCCAGCCAGCTAAGTAGGAGATATTTGGTAACCCTATCCCCTTTATCCCCTTCCCCTTGTCAAGGGGAAGGAAGATTATTTCTTTAAGAGGGGCAAAGCCCCTCTTTGGCTCTCCTTTAATATTTTACTCCTTTTGAGCAGAAGGAGAGGCTCCGAAGGGGTGAAGCCCCTTCATCCTTCCCTAGCCTCCACCGCATTCTGCTGTTCTAGACGCTGCTCACGGTGTAATTCCATAAGTACAAAGTTATAGCCGTCTCTATTCAGATGTCCATATGGGGTGAAGCCACATTTTTTAAAGCACTTCTGCGCCCTGGTGTTTGACACCAGGGTCTTCAGGTAAATTCGGTTGAGCTTTGTCCTGTGGAAAATATAGTTGACTAAGGTGGTTACCGCATCGGTACCATAGCCCTTGTCCCAGTAATCACGGTTGCCAATCATAATACCGAGCTCGGCTTCGCCTTTAGTCTTGTCAATACCATAATATGTGCAGTTGCCAATGTGCTTACCGTTCAGGGTTTCTATGGCGAACCGACATCTAGCTGGTGAAGGGTAGCGCAATTCGCTGGCGTAGTCGGCTAAGTACTGCGGGAAGGTAATGGCGCGCAGTGGAGCAGCGTCAAGTTGAGCTAGCTCGGGGTCTGTTTGCCAGGCATAATCATGTGGGGCATCGGCTAATCTTTTTTCCCGAAGCTTAATCTTGCTGCTAACAATCATGCTACCCTCTATAATCGGAAAGACAGCGGGTTTTCCCCAGCCTCTAGCTCGCATAGGGCTTGCTCTGCCGCCTGCTGAATTATCTGACTGGGGTTATCAAGGCACTGCTCAAGGCAGCCTTTAGCCTCGGGGTCGCCTATCTTACCCAACGCCTGGATAGCCGCCAGCCGAACATCAACATCAGGGTCATAGACGAGCTCTGTGAGATAGGGGGTTGCCTCTTTCTCCCCCAGCTCACCGCATGCCCCGGCGGCTTCATAGCGTACTTCGACATCAGGACTGGCAAGCTCCTTGAGCAGGATTGGTAGCCACGATTGGTCGCAGCTCTTGCCCATAGCGAAAAGAGCGCTGGTTTTCAATTTGGGGTTACGATTGCGGTAGGCTTCCATAATGGCTTCCTTCATCTGGGGCAGGCTTAAAGGGGCAGCCGCTTCTAGGGCGCGGCGCTTGACCTCTAAAGGCCTGCTTTTATTATTGATTACGGCGAGTAAAGCCTGGCATAGCTTGGATTTGTGGCTGGGGCGCAGCTTTTCAAGCTCGGCGAGCATGGCAAACTTGCCCAGGGCAGTAGCTGCTGCCGCCTGGACTTTCTCCGAGCTATCTTGCTCCAGTAGATTGATTAGAGGGTCAATCAAAGACGCCTCCTCGTTTTCCCACAGACCTTCAATAGCCTTGCTCCGCACCTCAGCATCTTGGTCACTTAACCGACCCTTGAAGATGCTATCAAAGTTGAGTTCAAAGTTATCCTCGGCTAGCTCGACCAGGCGATAGATAATCCGCCTCCGCCGCTTTGTCTCGGTGGCTTCCCATGCCCGTTCAAAGAGCTTTAGCTCTGCCGAGTTTAGGCTTGATAACTCGACTAGCCATGAATTCAGCAGAGGCTTATCACAGTTACCCAGGTCGGCGAGGGTCTGCTCAATGGGCGGTGGCATGGCGGGCTCCATATTTCTATTCCTCCTCTTCCTCCCCCTGTTCCCAGATAGGTCTGGTAAACTGGTCAATATATTCTCCCATAGCCTCAGCCGCAATCTGTTTCATCCTGTCTGCTGTCTCCTCGGCTATCTGTTCTAGCTCGGAGAAATCAATTTCAATATCTAGCATCTTGTTCAGCACCTTAAGCACAGCTAGGGCAGCCATCGGGTTCTGGATTCGGGTGGCATACATCGGCACCTCGCCCAATAGGCAGACACCCTCAATCTCTCTCTCTTTGGTTATGCCCAGCAGTAACCCGTTGAGCCCTGAGATTTGTAGATTACCCCGTTGCACCAAACCATATTTCTCCAAATCTCCAGTCATATGCTGGCTGGTGACCACCCCCCATACTCTGGGCTGCTCGGTGTGGTGAATGCGACTTAGGGCTGCGGCGCAGGTATATACCCTCTTAACCCCAAACCTCTGCCCCACATCGAGGACGCAGTTAGCCAGTTCGTATCCCTTGGTGAGGGGTTGGTCCTCGCCGATGAATAGTATTATATCACTCCCCCCCCTTTTGTTTTTCCAGTAGTAGAAGTTGCTCAGGGGGAACTGTGGTGCCTCTACTACGTTGTCCCTAGCCACAATCCCGATGGGGTCAAAGAAGTATGAGGGCTCAATTTCTCCCAGTTCCTTAAACTCCAGTTTTCTCTTCAGGTAGGTAGCTACTATAATGGATACATTGCCAATACCGGGCCAGGAAGCCAGCATAATAGGCGATTTGAGCCTTGGTC
>CAZYZL010000059.1:0-5669 GCA_964652005.1 uncultured Dehalococcoidales bacterium
TAGCCTGGGTGATGCGCCGGGCAACGTTCTTAATCCTGTCGGCATCAGCCACCGACGTGCCACCATACTTTTGAACAATCAGTGCCATTTACTTCCTTTTCTTAATTATCCACTAAATGGGAAATCCTTTTTAGAATATGCTTACTTTTTCAAATTTCAGATCATTATTTTCCACCTTGTATTTGAAGAAAGCAACACCGCGGTCACTGAAATCACTACTCTTGGCTTTAGTTATTGCTTCCCTATTAAAGTCAAATGCAATCAAAATTGGCTGAACTGTTTCAATTTCACTACCGGCAAGCCTTCCCGCCACCCACTTGGAATAATCAATGACCTGAGAAACATCTTCAACATTTGCCAAGTCTCTCTTCAATTCAACGACACTGAATTTATATCTTAAGGGTAAACCAGTGTACCTTATATTCTTGTGATAACAAAGAATATCCATATTCTTTCTTGTTACATGATAGGGAACGTTGTTCGCAAACCATTCTAAATCTTCAACAGGACCAAAAATCTCTCTAAGGTCGCCTTTGCTAGGACTGTCAATGTTTTTTATCAGCCAAGCTCTAACTATATCCTCTAAATACGCTTTACCATCTTGATTCAATGGTAATATGATTTTAGACTTGCTTTTTGAAGGGTATGGTTTAATTTGAGCAGGTTTATTAATAGCGTTCCCATTAATCTTGACTAGTAGCTCTATCAATGCCTCAGCCGCCTCAGGATTAATGGTATTAACGCCTCTCGCCCCTTGGATTTTCCTATAAAACCACCCCCAGAATTTTGATTCGTATTCTTTCGTAGAAAACAGGTAATCTTCAGGAACTGGCTCGGCAAAGTAGTTTAGACATTCAATCTCCAGTCTTATTGGCCAAGTCTCATCTACACATCCTATCGGTGTTATATCAAAGAATGGCTCACTAGAAACCCTAAATATACCGTGAAATCCTTTCTGTCTTTCATACAGAAATGCTATGTCCCCTACCCGTGTCCCTAAAATATCTGCAAGCATTGCAAAGTAAGGCTTTCTTGGATTTTTCAAATTTTCTTCAATTAAGCCTTTCAAGGAGTCAGGTATTCCTTGTATGCCAACTCCCCAGAAGCTATTATCCCGCACAACCGCGAAAGTCTCTTCGTTTGTAATGAAAACGTGAGCTCTCATTTCAATACCTCACACTTTTGAAGACCTCTTTCTTGGATCGTCTTGAAGGGAGTCTGCCCCGTCAACGCTCGATATTTAAGAAATTCTTTGTAGATGTGCTGCAACGAAGCTAAATATCCATTATCTAACATAATTTGTTCAACAGCTTGACTAAAAGTCATTTCATGATTTGACATTTTTATTTCAGTTAAAGTTTTGATTAACCAATTGGAATCGCTTCTGTTAATTCATAATCCACGATTTCAAATTGCTCATTATCTCCGTCGCTAATTTTCACTTCAGTTTCTATATCAAAAAGTGCTGCGACTAATTTTGCTTCTAAATCCTCTTTCGGCAAAGATGAAACCACTTCAGCCATAATTGTAATTCTATAATTTCCCATTTCAATACCTCACACTTTTGAAGACCTCTTTCGCCTCTATCCACCATTTCTGAGGCAATCCTCTTGATGAAGCAAAGGGCATCTCCAATTCCCTTCCACCTTTATTATTGTAAACTTCCAAATTGAAAATCCCATCCCCGATGAAATCATCAATGTCAAAAGTAAGCTTTAATAGATACCTCACTCCATCTACCGTGATGGATTTTTTGAGTTTGCTCATAGATTCCGCTCCTTTGCATTGCTTCCAGAAATTGTCAGCTTACTATATCCCTGTCAGCCTCCCCATAATATTATACCCTTCCTCAATAAAAAAACCAGTGCTTTCTGCCTCAACCTCGGTGAATTTTTTTGCCCCGTTGGGGATAAACCCTGCCCCCCACAGCAGAAATGGCACCGGTTCCGGACTATGGGTCTGGGTCTTAATTGGGGTGGGGTGGTCGGGCATAATTAGTAGTCGCAAGTCATCTGGCTGCCAAGAGCGCAGCCGACTGATAACCTCACTATCCACCCTGCGGATAGCCTCTATCTTGTCATCAACAGAGCCGGCGTGGGCTGCCTCGTCCGGCGCTTCAATATGAATAACGACCAAATCATGGTTTTCAAGCGCCTTAAGAGCGCCGACTGCCTGGGCAGCATAGTCATTGTCCAGACCATCGGTCACCCCCGCTATATCCAAGACCTCCATCCCGAGCATCCGGGCTAAGCCCCTGAGCAGGTCAACCCCGGAGGTCATGGCGGCACTAAGACCGTAGACCTGCTTAAATGCCGGCATATCAGGCACCTTACCACTACCCCAGAAAAGCCAGAGCATCGTCGCCGGGATATCGCCGCGAGACCTCCGCTCTATATTCACCGGGTGGTCTTTTAGCACCGCCTCCGAGCGCTTCATCAGGTCCTTAAGAAATTTGCTTCCCTTACCCCGAGGCAGGAACTCAGCAATAGGCTTATTCGGAATATCATGCGGGGGGGTGCAGGTAGCCAGGAGGGTATCCTCCTGCCCTTTGAGCTTGCATATATGTCGGTAGCTGACGCCGGGATAAAAATGCACCCTATCATTGCCCAGGCTTTCATTTAAAGCAGCGATAAGCTGTTTTGCCTCCTCGGTGCTGATATAGCCTGAGCTATAGCTCCACATCTTGCCATTCCGAATTGCCACCAGATTGCAGCGGAAAACGACCTCCCCATCGCCAATGGGAATGCCCATACTTCTAGCTTCAATGGCACTCCGACCCCGGTAATAGACCTTTGGGTCGTAGCCCAGCACCGATATGCAGGCGCAGGCGCTGGAGGGCTCCATCCCCATTGGCACAGTGCGAGCCAGCCCCAGAAAGCCTTCCCGCGCCAGAGCGTCAAGGTTGGGGGTATGAGCTAGCTCCAGACAGGTCTTACCACTACGCTCAGGCAGTGGTAAGCCTGAGGCACCATCAATTATTACGATGCCATATTTCATTTTTCTAGTAACCCTCCCCCTTTAGTTTTTGTTAACCTCACCCCCTTAGTCCCCCTCTCTTACCTTCACTCCCCCTTCCCTTAGTAAGGGAAGGGGGTCAGGCGGGTTCCCAGAAAAATCAAGATTTTTCTGGGTGCTGAGGGGGATGGGTTACATAAGAGAGGCGAAGCCTCTCTTTGACTCTCCTTTAGTCAAAAGCCGTTAACAATTGTTGCCGAAGGGATTAAATCAGCCTATAATAATGCTTGCGGGGCGTAGCGCAGTCTGGTTTAGCGCGCAGCGTTCGGGACGCTGAGGTCGGTGGTTCAAATCCACTCGCCCCGACTTTTTTATTCCACCCTCCTCTTCGCCTCCTCCCACAGGGCGTTTTGCTCATCAAAGGATAAGTCGCTAAGGTTTACCCCGCGCTGGCGGCAGACCTCCTCCATATAGGTGAAGCGTTTGTAAAACCGGCGGTTTGCCTCTCTCAGCACCGCCTCCAAATCTACTCCCAGCCGACGGGCAACATTAACCAGGGTAAATAATAGGTCGCCAAACTCCCCAGCCATCTGCTTCTCGGTCTCCGCCTGCTTAAGCTCACCAATCTCCTCAACCAGCTTATCAATAACGCCGTCAACATCCTCCCAGTCAAAGCCAACCTGAGCCACCCGACGCTGAATCTCCTGACTATAGCCCAGAGCCGGCATTTGCTTGGGCACACTTTCCAGTATTGAGGTATCAGCCCCCCTTTCCTCCCCCTTCAGCGTTTCCCAATTATGCACTACCTCCTCGGCATCCTTCACCTTTCGTGAGCCAAAGATATGGGGATGGCGATGGATTAGCTTGGCAGTGATGCTACTTATTACATCCCCGAGCTTAAATTCTCCGGCTTCGGTGGCAATCTGAGTGTGGAGTACAATCTGCATCAGAAGGTCGCCTAACTCGTCACGAAGCTTCCCTGAATCCCCCTCGTCCAGAGCCTCCAATACCTCGTAGCACTCTTCAAGCAGGTTTTCCCGCAGCGAGGCATGCGTCTGCTTCCTGTCCCAGGGGCAGCCGTCAGGCGCTCTCAGCTTGGCTATGATATCTACCAGGGTGGCAAACTGGCTCCGCTCCTCGGCTGAAAACAAAAAAACCTCCTTCACTGCTACCACAGATTATACAAGCTGGTATTGCGCAAGGCAACATAATAGAAGGCTAGGAAGTTATTTCACGGCAACGGTAATACTGCCCCGATGAACTCCCTCTGCCCTCTTAAGAACTCGGCAGCAGACATAGCTTGCTTCCCCTCCAGTTGAACCCTAGAGACGCCTAAGACCCTGTCCCCGGCACAGACCCCAAAAGCAGCCTCTGACCCCTCAGGAACTGTAGTCAGCGCTACCACCTGTCCCGCCTCAAAGGTTCTCTCCTCAGTCAAAGGCACCGCCTCAATAATCTTAAGCCGCTTTCCCCGCCATGTGGTATAACACCCCGGCCAGGGGTGGAAAGCCCGCACTCGCCGCCATAGAGCTATAGCTGGCAGATGCCAGTCAATCTCGCCTTCCTCCTTGGTGGTTTCAGTGCAGTAGGTAGCCTCGGCTTCATTCTGGGGTTGGGGAGTCAACTGACCCCGTAACCAATAAGATAGAGCTTCAAGGAGCAACCGAGCCCCGAGCAAGGATAGCTTGGTGGTAAGCGAGCCGGTGGTATCCTGGGGTGAAATAGGAATCTGCGCCCTAGCTAATATCGGACCGGTATCCAAACCTTCATCCATCAATATAATGCTAACCCCGGTAAACTCATCACCAGCCAGGATAGCTGAGGCCACCGGTGAGGCACCACGAAATCTAGGTAGCAGTGAAGGGTGAACATTAATGCACCCGAAGCGTGGGATGGCCAAAACCGACTTGGGCAGAATTTGACCAAAGGCAGCAACCACGATAACATCGGGGTGAGACCGGGTCAGTTGCGCCACCACCTCCGCCTCCTTTAAACCAGTTGGTTGCACCACTGGCAACTCCCAGGCTAGCGCTGCCCTCTTTACTGGTGGAGAAACTCGGGCACGTCCCCTGCCTGCCGGTCTATCCGGCTGAGCATAGACAGCAACCACCTGGTATTGATTAACAATCAGGTGCTCAAGAGGAGGAACGGCAAACTCAGGAGTGCCCATGAAGACAATGCGCAATTTAGTCCTCCTGGGGCTAAATTTTAACACCAAAACTTTTTGCCAGCAAGTTAATAATTTTGTATCTATCAGTTTGATATTGGGTAAAAAAATTAGCCCGACAGACCTTGCAAGGCAAAACTGGGGTTAAGAATCCCCGAAAACCAGCAGCAAAAAGTTTGCCATTAAAGAAGCAAGGCGTTATCCTAATAAACAGTCTTCTAATCTTCCTCCCCCAAGCCCCATGTAGGCTACATAGTTTCCGCTGTTGGTTTGTTTTTTAAACTTAAACCGGCAAAGGTCAAGGTTAGACATGAGAGGAATTTGATGGAAGCCAGGTCAGCTCAAGAAATCTGGGAAGCTGCCTTAGGTGAATTGCAAATCCAGGTAACTAAAGCAAACTATTCTACTTGGCTGGAAAAAACTGTAGGCTTAAGTCATCAGGGTAACGAATTCGTTATCGGGGTCCCCAATACCTTTGTCGCTGAATACCTAGACCAGAACCAGCGCTCCTTGATTGAAAAAACGCTCATTGGTCTTACCCACCCTG
>CAZYZL010000060.1:0-5632 GCA_964652005.1 uncultured Dehalococcoidales bacterium
TCTGTGTCACTAATCTATCTGAACTAGCTCAGGTTTGACGGCTAAAAGCTGACCATTTATACTAAACTAGCCACGGAGGGGTGTCCGAGTGGTTTAAGGAGACGGTCCTGAAAACCGTTGCTCCGAAATATCGGAGCCGTGGGTTCGAATCCCACCCCCTCCGCCACCCTTAAGGATTTGCCCGTATCTAACCAGACCGGCTAGACCACTAACCGCCCTCTCGGGAAGGGGATAGGTAGGAATACCACTCTCCTCAAGAGCATTTATCTCGGCGTAGGCTGCCCCACGAGGGGAATCAAGACATACCGTTATCGGCTTTTTACTGTACCCGGCTACGTCAACCATCGCCCTCATCAACTCCATATTTGAGCCGTAGAAAACGGCAGCCACCGTTACGGCATCAACACCATCATCGTCCAAGACAATCCTCAGCATCTCCCGGCAGGTATCAAATTCGTCTGATTTCCACGCCAGGTCAACCGGGTTATCCACCGGATTAAGTGGCGACGCCAGTTGCCTCAGCCTCCGCCTGGTAGTGGGTGAAAATTGAGCCAGCTTCAAGCCGAGCTCAGCACATTTGTCAGCCATAATTATTCCCGGCCCAGCCTGAACCGAGAGGATAGCCACCCTATTGCCTCCAGCCGCCGGCTGAAAGGCTAGTGCCTTGGCTACATCAACCAACTCCGTGAGACTATCAACCACAATCATGCCCGCCTGCTTGAAACCAGCCTTATAAAACTCGTACTTGCCAGCCAGGGCACCGGTGTGGGATAAGGTAGCCGGGCCTATTTCCTCCCCCCTACCCGCCTTATACACCACGATGGGCTTTCTCTTGGTCACCTCCCTGGCAGCAGTAATAAGCCGCTGGGGCTGTTCCAGACCTTCCACATATAAAACTATTACCCCGGTGTCCCTGTCCTGACCAAAATAGGTCACCAGTTCGTCAAAATCAAGATTACACCTGTTGCCCAGCCCGATAGCTTTGCTGATGCCCACGTTATGATTGGTCAAGGCATGCACCAAGTAGATAGTTGTTCCGCCACTTTGCGCCGCTACCGCCACATTGCCCGCCCGATTCAAACTCAGTGTGTATTGAAATGAGGCGTTAAGCTTAGCCCTGGGATTGATTAACCCCAGGGTATTCGGCCCAATAATCTTCATCCCGCCTCTATTGGCTATCTCCCTGAGCCGAGCCTGCAAATCTGAACCAATCTCCGTGCCCACCTCCCTGAAGCCACCGCTAACCAGAATTGTCCCCTTTACCCCCTTGGCAATACACTCCTCTATGGTAGATAGGGTGAGCTCGGCGGGGATAACCACCATAGCTAAATCAACCTCCCCGGGAATGGCGGTAACTGAGGGATACGCTTTTAACCCAAAAAGCTGCGCCAGCCCGGGGTTAACCGGATAAACCCTGCCGCCAAACCCGGCTTCCAGAAGGTTGCCCACACACATGAAGCCCACCTTCTCCGGATTGGCTGAGGCACCGATTACGGCAACACTTCGGGGAGAGAAGATATGGTCTAGCTGCTTCACCAAATCCATAACTAATTAACCACCTATATCTAGTGAGGCCCGACCGAGACTTCACTTAGCCTAGCAAAACCTAAGGGATTTAGCTTATATCCCTCAACATAGGGCTTAACAAGGATGTAATTTTGCCCAAACCATAAGGGCAGACAGGCGGCATCCTCAACCAGAAGCTGCTCAACTTGCTGGTATAGTGCCAGGCTCATCTGGCTATCCTGCTCCACCCCCGCCCTGTCCAGCAGAGTGTCTACCTCAGGATTGCTATACTCGCCATAGTTATTATCAGTACCACTATGAAACAAAACATCCAGAAAATCCTGTGGATGGGGGTAGTCAGCAATCCAGCCCATATAGAACATATCGTCCTTCTCCTCCCTGAGGTGATACAGGAATCGCTCCGGTTCTAGCTGCCTTACCTCTACCTCCACCCCCAGGTTTTCTCGCCACTGATGAACAATAGCTTCCAGCTCTGGCGAGATTAATCCCCCCCAGCCTATAGTGGTAATAGTGATAGGCGGCAATTGGGATACATCGCCATACCTGGAATTGGCAATCAACTCCTTTGCCTTATCTATATTATAGTCCAGCCCAAGCAGTTCCTCATTATAGCCAGGCATGCCCGGCGGCAGGATGCCATCTGCCCGCTGCATCATGCCCTTGAATACCAAAGAAACTAACTTATCCTTATCAATCGCCTGAGAGAAGGCACAGCGGATATTGACATCGTCAAAGGGTGGCTTGGTAGTATCAAAACCGATATAAAAGAAGCTCAACTCAGGCGCTACCATCAAATCTAGGTAAAAGGGACCGGCTTCATCGGTAACCTTTTCAATATAATCAATACCAACACTGGTAACATCTATTTCACCTGTCTCATACATATCCATGGGCACCCCACCCCACAACTGAAAGGCAACAAGATTGACCCTGGCTAAATCTCGGTAATAAAGCTCATTCTTCTCCAAAACAAGTAGTTTGTTTTCCTCCCACTGCTTGAGCTTAAACGGACCGGTGCCATTGGGAGTGCGCCACCACTCCCCCCCCGACTCCACATTAGCCATATCCACAACAAAGGCGGTGGGATAGGTCATCTTGGACAAGAAATAAGATTTAGGGGCATCTATAGTTACCTCAAGGGTATAATCATCAATAACCCTGACGCCGCTAATCTCCTTAGTTTTCCCAGATAGTACTTCCCTCACCCCAACAATATCGCCGAGATAGGTGGCTGCCGTCAGAGACCCGGTCTCAGGGTCGGAGGCTCGTTCCCAGGAATACTTGAAATCCTCAGCCTTAACCTGCCTGCCATCGTGAAACCTGACGTCCTGGCGCAGGTAAAAGGTATAAATCCTGCCATCCTCGCTGACCTGCCATGACTGGGCAATATCAGGCGCCGGCTCTAGATTATCACCAGAGCAGACCAGCCCGCTAAATATCTGCATGATATACTCATGAGAGGTCATCTCGCCGGAGACCGCCGGGTCAAGGGTCAGCGGGTCAATGCCATAGAGGTTAAGGACTGCTTCTCCGGTGGGGGGTGGTGGTTCCTGCCCACACTGGCAGCCACCAACTAGCAGGCTACATAAAACAAGTGCTGAAAGAAGTATATATATAATTCTTTTCATCTCTTAGCTCTACTATCAAGCTTATTTATTAACCTCACCCCCTTATTCCCCCTCTCCTTGTTAAGGAGAGGGGGAACTAATTGTGTAAGAGAGGCGAGGCCTCTCTTTAGCTCTCCTAAAGAACTCTCTTTCCTTAGCCTTTTACATTCTCCAAACCCGTATTTGGGGTGCCCAAGAGGGGCGACAGCCCCTTAATCCCCTTCCCCTTTGAAGGGGAAGGGGATTAAGGGGATAGGGTAGATAAACAATATTAAAATAAGCCCTCCCTCTTCAGGCTCAGGTAGTTCTCATCGCCGATGATGATATGGTCTAATACATCTATGCCCACAATCTCCCCCGCCTTAACCAGCCTCTTGGTTAGCCTTATGTCATCCTCCGAGGCTGTGGGATCACCTGAGGGGTGATTATGGGCAAATATAACCGAGGCAGCACTGGCTGATATCGCCTCCTTGAATACCTCCCTGGGGTGAACAATGCTGGCATCCAGACTGCCGATTGCAATCTCTGACACCTTTATCAGTCGATTCCTGGTATCCAGCAACAGTGCCAGAAAATGCTCCTTCTTCTTACCCTTCAGCCTGCCTCTGACCAGGCTCGTCACATCCTCGGGGGTCTTAACTACTGGCTTATCTTCAGCTTGAGGATAACCCTCCAGCCGTCGGGATAACTCAAAGGCAGCCTTAATCTGAGCCGCCTTGGCTAAGCCAATCCCCTTCACCTGGGACAGCTCCTCCACCGAGGCGCCAGCAATTCCCTTGAGGTCGCCAAATTGAGATAGCAGCCTCTGGGCAGTCACCATCACCGACTCCCCAGCAATACCACGACCCAGAATCACCGCCAGAATCTCCTGAGCTGATAGGGCTTCCACCCCCAATTTTTGCAGCCTCTCCCTGGGTCGCTCAGAGAGGGGTAAATCACGAATAGTGAACGATTTCTTCACTATCTCTCCCTTTCAAAAGCCAGCGGTCGCTAGTGCCGGGTGCATCCATTTCGCCGCAGCCGACTGGTATTTCTTACCAACATAATCCCGCCACAGTCTATCCAAGCCATCCATATCAAAGCCGTAAACCGTTTGCAGGGCGGCATCATAGCCACTGCCCTGCCTGAAGGTATTCAGCAGCTCGAGCATCTTACTCTGCCCATAGTTGGTAATGAGGAATTCCACCAGACTATAGCTTTGAGCATAGGCAAGATAAGCTTCCTCAGCATAAGCTGAGAAGGGGCTTGATAGGCTCTGCACCGAGATAAGTCCATCCTCAGCTATTGCCCTACTGAGATAGGTGGCAAACTCCGGACCCAGCGCCCCTTCAGTATGCATGGCTAGACCTTCATCCAGCCAGGTAGGCGGGCTATTATAGGGGTTAAGGGTCATCTGATTGATAACCAGGTGCGTCAGCTCATGGGCAATTGCCGTCTTACCCCAGTTGATATCACTAGGGGCTATGCCAATAGCCATAGTGCCATATCTGGTAAAGGCTACCCCACCAGTCCACTCCTGAGGATAAATCATGCCCCCCTTTAAATCATTGGCGCTAGCGTAGATATAGAGCTTAGCTGGTTTCTCCAGATAGGCACCAGTATCCTCTGCCAGCCTCCCCAGTGCTTGCTGGGTGGCTACCATTAGCTCCCGGGCAAAGGAATCATCCCCATTATACCAATAGATGGTTACCTTCCCCTGGGTCAAACTGCGCCAGGAATAGCGAATGTCGTCAAACTGGACTCGGACTGGGGCAGTTTCCGCTTTGTTGCCACTGGCATCCTCTACCGTCCACCAGTATTCCAGGCTGGAACCAGGCGGTAGCCCGCCAATCTTCACCATCTCCAAAGCCCAACTAGCATCAACGGTTGTGCTAGGGGTAAATTCAATATAGGCCTCGCTGGTCACCTGAGCAAAGCTGGTTCGGTCAACGGTATAGCACAGGCGAATATCAGTGATATTGACATTGCTCCGGGCGGACAAATTGAAGTTGAGCTGAAAAGGAAACTCTGCCTCAGCCGAGCTATTCAGTATGGTTAACTCACCCTGGGCTTGAACCAGACTGGGGGTTAATATAACCAGGAATAAGCAAAAAACTAAGGCAATTAGTCTGGCTTTCTTTTTCATCCCTCTTCACCTAACTTAGACCTGAGGTAGGCTGTCATCAGACCATTCAGCTCCCCATCTAAGACAGCATCGGTATCGCTGGTCTGGTAACCAGTCCGGTGGTCTTTCACCATCCTATAGGGATGAAGGACATAACTTCTAATCTGGTTGCCCCAACCGGCGGTAATGCGCTTCCCCTTAAGTCTGGCTCTCTCCTCGGCTCTCTTAGCTAGCTCCAGGTCCAAAAGGCGAGAGCGAAGTATCTTTAAGGCAATTTCCTTGTTCTGATGCTGAGAACGCTCGCTCTGGCAGGTAACCACCAGCCCGGTGGGTAGATGGGTCAGCCTGACGGCACTGCTTGTCTTCTGCATATGCTGTCCTCCCGGTCCGCTAG
>CAZYZL010000061.1:0-5501 GCA_964652005.1 uncultured Dehalococcoidales bacterium
ACTACCACATTATCAATTAGCCTCGTCCTGCCGATTTTTACCGCCAGTGAGACCAGAGCCGGGGTTTTGACCGTGTCCAGTTCGTCCAGGGTCTCAGCGTCAGCGATGCTGATATAGTCAATTTCTGCCAGCGGCTGTTTTTGAATGATGGCGGTCATCTGCTGGTGGATGGCTTGAGCGTCCCTCTCACCCTGCGACCAGAGCTTTTGCGCCAGAGTTAGCGCCTGATATAAAACTAACGCTGCCTTTCTTTCCTCAGCATTGAGATAAATATTGCGACTGCTCATCGCCAGACCGTCGGGCTCCCGCACCGTAGGCACGGCGATTATCTCTACGTTCATATCAAGGTCAGCCACCATCTTTTTGATAACGACCAGTTGCTGGGCGTCCTTCTGCCCGAAGTAGGCTTTATCTGGCTGGACGATGTTAAGTAGCTTGGCAACAACGGTGGTAACCCCCCGGAAATGACCGGGGCGGGTGGCACCCTCCAGCCGTTCGGTAACCTTACCCACCTCCACCCAGCTATCAAACTGAGGCGGGTACATCTCGGCTACTGAGGGCATAAAGACAATGTCAACCCCTTCCTTTTCCAGCATAGCCAGGTCGCGCTTGGGGTTGCGGGGGTATTTATCAAAGTCTTCTTGGGGACCAAACTGGGTGGGATTAGCAAATATGCTGACCAACACTGAGGAGTTTTCGGCTCTGGCATGTCTAACCAGAGCCAGGTGACCTTCGTGGAGATAGCCCATGGTGGGGACAAAGCCAACCGGCTCGGCGAGTTTGAGCCTTAGCTGTTTTATCTCATTTATGGTCTTGAAGACTTTCACAGGGTCTTATCCACTTTACTCAGGGCGGTTACAACCTCTAACCCAATATTTGGGTCTGTATTCTACACCTGACACGGGCTATTATACCATAGCTTAAAGTGACCATAACTATCCTTCTGACCCCCTTCCCCTAAAGGGGAAGGGGGAAGTAGTTTTAAGAGAGGGCGAAGCCCCCTCTTTTTTATTTCTCCCCCTCTCCTTGGTAAGGAGAAGGGGGCTAAGGGGGTGAGGTTAATAAACCATCCTTAATTGAGTGACTGAGTGTTGACATCCAGTTATCTATTGCCTATAATATACCTAGCGGTTTGAGGTACAATACCGATAATATTGAAATGTACTAGCGGGGAGTTGAAAGCATGGCCGGCGATATTACATCGGTTTTACTGGTGATTGCTATAGCCTACTTGCTTGGTTCTATTCCTTCAGCTTACATAGTGGGACGACTGCTGAAGGGGCTAGATATGAGAGAGGTTGGCGATGGTCGCATGGGGGCGGCGGCTACCTATCGCCGCGTGGGCTTCGCTGGGGGCGCCATGGTTGGTCTTATAGACCTAACTAAGGGAGCGGCGGCAGTGCTACTTGCCCAAAAACTCGGGTTCCCTCTCCCAGTTGTGCTTATTACCGGGCTCACTGTGGTAGTGGGACATAACTGGTCAATCTTCCTCCGTTTTAGGGGAGGGAAGGGGGCACTCACTACCTATGGTGTGCTCGTTTCACTGATGTTCTGGCAGTTTCTTATTGCTCTAGCCCTAGCCGGGGTATTCTACTTCATCACTCACAAAACTGGATTGTCCACAGGCATTTTGTTTGGCTTTTTATCCCTCACCAATTGGTTTACCGGCAGTCTGATGTTGCTCAGCATTTTGCCTATCCTTATTTCAGTGCCTATGGTCTTAAAGCATATCTTCACGCCTAAAGCTGGTGCTGTGGCAATGGCTACTATTGAAAACTTAGAGAATGAAGAGGGATAGAGGCAACAAGTAATAGTGGTTACTTACAATTCAGGCTAATTTTTAAGGGGAGGCTTCGCTTCCCTAAAATTTTGTCCGCTTTTACTTTGTTTTTAGCTCAGACAATATGCTTTCGTCTATAGAGTAGCTTTGTTTCTCAGTGGGGAAGCTGCCTGCCTTCACCTCATTGAGGTATTCAGTAACTGCCTTTTGGATAATATCAGCGAGCTTGGCATATTGCTTGGCGTGCTTGGGGACGAAGTCGGTGAACGACCCCAGAAGATCGTTGATAACCTGAACCTGACCATCGCAAGCTATGCCGGCACCAATGCCGATGGTGGGGATGCTCACCTTGTCGGTGATTATTCTGGCGAGCTGGGCGGGGACAGTCTCCAGGACGATGGCAAAGGCTCCAGCCTGCTCCAGAGCCCGGGCGTCTTCAAGTAACCTGGCAACAGCCTCCGGGGTTTTACCCTGCACGGTGAAGCCACCTAGCTGGTAGATTGACTGAGGGGTAAGTCCGATGTGACCCATAACCGGGATGCCGCACTCCACAATCCTTCTCACCTTTTCCGCCACCGTTATCCCACCTTCAAGCTTGACCGCCTGGGCACCTCCCTCCTGGATAAAGCGGGCGGCATTATACAGGGCATCATCAACACTTATGTGGTAGGTCATAAAGGGCATATCGCCAATTACCATTGCCTGCTTGGTGCCCCTAACCACCGCCTTGGTATGGTGGAGCATCTCCTCCATAGTTACCGGTATCGTTGATTCGTAGCCGAGGACGACCATGCCCAGGCTATCTCCGACCAGGATTAGTGGTATTCCCGCCTCGTCAACTATCTTAGCGGTGGAATAGTCATAGGCGGTGAGCATGGCGATTTTCTCGCCCTTTGGCTTCATTTCTTTTATCTGATTTATAGTAATGCGCATTTATTCCTCTCCTAGAAAGGTATAGCCCCGACCACTTGTTTGGTTTCAGTGATGGCGTTTTTCTCGTCAACATATACCAGTTTGGGGGCGAGATTATGGACGTCTTCATCCTCAACCTGACGGTAGGAAATGATGATAATGGTGTCTCCGATGCTGGCTAGTCTGGCGGCAGCCCCCTGAATGCTGACCTCGCCACTATCGGGCTCAGCTTCAATGGCATAGGTTTCAAAACGGGCACCGTTGTTGATATTTAGCACCTGAACCTGCTCATAAGGCAGGATGTCAGCCGCTTCCATAAGCCTTTTGTCAATGGCAATACTCCCCTCATAGGCGATGTTGACCCTGGTGACACGGGCTCGGTGGATTTTACTTTTAAGCATTGTTCGCATTGCAGCCTCCAATAACTTATTTTTATTTAGTCGGGGTGTTCAAGTGTTGCTCGTAACTCCTGTGCTTGAGATTGATTTATTCTCCCCTTGGCTAGGGCAATGGGAATAGTCTGTAGACCAAGCTCCCGATAGGTGGAGAGCAGGTTGGGGGCGATTTGATTCAGGGCATCAAGGTGCTTCTTAATCGTCCCGATGTCGCCCCGAGCAATTGGTCCGGTGAGGCACTGGGGTATGCCCAAGGTGTCAATATTATTAAGCGTCCCTCGTAGCAGGGGCAGTAGTGCTTGAGTCGCTTGACGCGGTGGGATGTTGAAAGTTTGCCACAGGTCGGTGGCTAGCTTGACCAGGGTCACCATATAGTTACAGGCAATGACCGCCGACGCATGATAGATTACCTTATCACTTGTCTTCAGCTCTACCCAGTGACCATCAAGGGCAGTAGCCATATCCTTGAGTGTGTTTAGTAGAGGCTCCTCAGCCTCAAGGGCAAAGGTCGAGCCGGGTATATTTTCTATTGCTTGTTTGGCGCTGGCGAAGGTCTGAAGGGGGTGAAAGGCACCAACCTGTGCCCCCAATTCCTTGGCTGGTTGCAGAATATCGGTGGAGGCAGCCCCGCTGCAATGAACCACGCTCTGTCCAGGGTGCCAGCGTATTTGAGAAACTACTGAGGCGATAACATCATCCGGGGTAGTAACGAAGACAAGCTGAGCATTGTCAGCCACACCTTGGTTATCAGCCAATACCCGGCAGCCATTAACTGCTCGTGCCAGATTTTCGGCTGAGGTTTGGCTTCGGCTGGATACGGCTACTATGGGGTAGCCCCTGCCGCTCAGCCTCACAGACAGGGCAGTACCCACCGTCCCTGCTCCGATGAAGCCTAGTTTGAGCATTTTACCCGACCAAATTGACATTAAAAATGCCTTCTCCGACACAGCCAGAGAAGGCATCCCAAATACGAACTCTATTTTTGCCGTCTCGGTCGTATCCGATCCAAGCGACTAAGGTTGTTAAAAAACTACTTAAAAAGCTTACCGCCCTACGGGTCGATAGCTAATACCAATTCTAGTATAGGGGATGGCTAGCAGTTTTGTCAATGGTGTTCTTAGTCCGTTTTAGCCGCCGGGTCTGACCAGGGGGATTTTGGCAGCGCATAGCGGGCAATCCTGTGGTTGGTAGGTTGGGGTTTCTGCCCGGTGACAGCTAAAAAACGGGACGTCAAATTCTACCTTTTGTTCAGAGCGGTCAACCAATACCCCGATGCCTACTATTGTGCCTCCATGTCTTTCCACTGCCGCCATAACCTGGCGTATGGAGCTGCCGGTGGTGAGAATGTCGTCCACGATGAGGGCTCGCTCGCCGGGGTTGATGCTGAAGCCCCGCCGGAAAGCCCGCTCTTTTTCGCCTTCCTTTTCAGCAAATATTCCCCTCACCCCTAACTGTCTAGCCACTTCAAAAGCCAGAATAATACCACCGGTTGTCGGTCCGGCTACTACCTGGATTTTTTGCTTTCGGAAGTGGTTGGCAATCAGGCGACAAAGCTGCTCAGTATAGGTGGGGGATTGCAAAACTCGGAACTTCTCCCAATAGACCGGGGAGTGCAGCCCGGAGACAAGCAGGAAGTGCCCCTTAAGTATCGCCCCCGATTTTTCAAAGATTTCCTCTACACTATTTATCAACCTCACCCCCTTAGTAACGGCAGTTATCTACTCAGTAGAGCTGGCAACTTGCTCCTGCAATGGGTAGTGGGCAGTAAGCCCCCATTCACTGAGTGGCCAGAAGGACAGCCAGACTTTGCCAATTATGTTTTGGCGGGGTACTGTCCAGCCTTTATGGGAATCGTTGGCATTATTGCGGTTGTCACCGAGAACAAAATACTCATTCTCAGGGATTATTTCCTCATAGAGGGTATAAGTGGGGGGCTCTTTGATATAGGGCTCATCTAGTTTTGAGCCATTAACGTATACTGCTCCCATTTTTACCTCTACACTGTCGCCGGGTAAGGCAATGATGCGTTTGATGTAGATTGCTTGGGGGTCAGTCGGCGGGTGTAGTATAATCACATCGCCCCTTTCCGGTTCACGGAAATGATAAACGACTTTATTGACCAGGAGTCGTTCTCCTTCCTGAAACCCGGGCTCCATACAATGCTCTACTATAACGAAACTCTGGACTGTGGCTTGTAGTAGTAAGAAGAGCACCAGAGCCAGTATAAGTGTTATCAGAGTGTCACGGAGAAACGTTATCATTTAATAGCTATCCTTTCTAGGCAGTGCTAATTATACCCTATCTGACCTCATCCTTCTAGGGGAGCTAATGTGAGATTGTCTAGCAACCTATCCTCCTCAGCACCCAGAAAAATCATAGATTTTTCTGGGAACCCGCCTGGCCCCCTTCCCTTA
>CAZYZL010000062.1:0-5491 GCA_964652005.1 uncultured Dehalococcoidales bacterium
GCTAAAGTACTCTGAGGAGGGGCTGGAGGCAGCGAAGAGGGGGTTGGACAGGTTAGCGCAAGCTATTTCAAGGAATGACTCAACCGGGGGCAAAGGTATGGCTCTTGAAGCTCAGCCTTATTATAATCAGTTTATTGAGGCGATGGACGACGATTTTAACACCGCCCAAGCACTGGCTGTTCTTTTTGATTCGGCACGGGAAATAAATCAAGTAGCAGATTCTGGACTTAGCTTTCAGGACGCACAAGGGGTTCTCTTATCATTGGCACGAGAGGTGCTAGGGTTAAAGCTTCCGAAAACGCGAACAGTGCAAACAGTCTCGGTAGGAGGGGGTGCAGTCAAGATTTCAGGAAGGCTTGGCATAAGACGAATAATACCTGATACGGTAAGTGCTCGTGTTAATCGTTTTATTGAGGAGCGCGTTAAATGCCGGGAAGAGAAGAATTGGCAACGAGCCGACGAGATACGAAAAAAGCTAGATGAGCTTGGGGTCACCGTGGAAGATACCAAGGTAGGAACAAGCGTCACATATAAAAGTGTTCCATCTGAAGAATCACTTAACAATCTTATGAAGGAATTAGGTATAGACTCTTAAGATACTCCCAAAGGTATGGTTTAGGGCGTCTAAGAGGGGGGCTTCGCCCCCCTCTTTTTTACTCCTCCCCCTCTCCTTCTGAAGGAGAGGGGGATACAGGGGGTGAGGTTAATAAACAATCCTATCGTCTGGTTGCCCACGACCACAGGGAGCGTAGAAACTTCAGCTTGACCAGCCCCACTGGTAGTTCTAACTGACTTCTCTCAACTACAGGAAAGGCGTTTATCTCATCTATTTTGGGTTTCAAGTGAGGCAGCTTCGCCTCAAGGTCACCGCGAGCCAGTAGCTCATCAATATGGTGCACCATTTCCCAAGCCGCCTTGATGCGTTGCTCGCCAGCCTCAGCCATTGGCTTAGGGATAATCCCATATTTTGCCTTCAAGCGGTTGAGGCGCAGTATCGCCTCGTAAGCTGTATCCACAATCTGCTGGCGTGTCATCCACTGTGTCTCGTAATTCAGGGAATACTTCCAGCTTGGTGCTAGTAGCGCCTGGCGGTGTTCCTCCAGTGTCCGAAACAGGATGCGATAGCCGTGGCGCTGCGGTTGCTCAAAGCCAAGACTGCCCGGGTCAAGGAACGGCGCAAGTGGGGCAATAAACAGAGAAAGCCGCTTATCCCCGCTAAACTTCTGCAACAGGAAATCGCAGTAGTCAATGGTATCCATCACCGACTTTGGCGTCTGCTTGGGCAACCCAATCATAAAGAACACATCCAGTCGTCCGCAGTCGACATCAAGGGCATCACTCAGCGTTTGCTCCAAGTCTTGGTTGGAATAATATCTGCCGGCGGCTCTTCTCACCTCTGGGTCATGGGAGTCGGGAGAAATCTCCAGGCAAAAGTTGGGACAGGCTCGGCTCATCTGGCGAAGAAGGTCAGCAGGGGCGGGGGAGAATAGCTCAAGGATGACCTGATTCTTCGCCCTGTTCTTCTCCAGCAGGTGCAGCACCTCATAGGCGTAGTCCTCCCCCGCCTGGCGCAGGTCTCCCAGGATGAAAATAGGACCGCGGCTAAAGCGCTCAATTTGCTTTACGTCTTGAGCTACCGATTTTGGAGAACGAAAGACGGCTCTCTCCCGATGGTAAAAGTTTCTGAAGGCGGCAGCAGAGCCGCCACAGACGACGCAATTCTCGGTGCAGCCCCGACAGGTTAGCACCGCAGCAATAGGATAGCGCACCCAGCCCTTGAAGGGAGCATAGCTAGCCAGGTCACGGTATTTAATAACCGAGCGCACGGTATTGGCATAGTAACTGACCATGACATTGCCAAGGTCAGTGGGAACATAAGAGACGGGATTCTCCTGCATCCTGCCCTGTCCATCTCGCCAAACCAGATTGGGCACCGCTTCAGGCTCACTCTTATTCCTTATGCAATCCATGAGCTGTCGCAGCGGTTCCTCGGTGGAGTCACCCCTCATCACATAATCAATCTCCGGGTACCCGATTAGCTTCTGAGAGTAATAGGAAGCGGAAAGCCCGCCAACTACCACCTTTGCCTCAGGATGGCACCGTTTCACTATTTTGGCTACCTCAATAGCACCGTGAGCACTCACCAACCAGTGCAAATCAATGCCAAATACCGGTGCCGGCAAACGCTTTATCAGTGCCTCAGCATCAAATTTCTCATCGTTTAGCATACGCACTGCCAGGTTGGCAATGCGCACATGATACCCAGCGCCCTCCAGATACTCAGCAATGCTGGTAAAGCCAATGGGATACATCTCAAACATAGAGGACGATGGAATCAGGTCGCTAACCGGTCCATAAAGGATGGTCTTCTGACGGAAGTCATACACGCTGGGTGGATGAAGTAAAACCAGGGCGACTGACATTATCCTACCGCCAAGTCATAAAACCCTTGCCAGAATATAGCCGATACCCAGAAGGAATTGAGTTAGCAGGACAACCATAACGTTATTTGCCATAGCTGGCACCAGCTGGCTCATCTCGTCGTGCTTTCTGGTACCCTGTATCGCCTTTATGGCGAATGGGAGGGTGAGCAAGGCTATTAGGGAGAAAGCCGGCATTTTCCCCACCACCACACCACCGATTATCCACAAATAAACCAAGATAGTCAGGACTGAATAGACGACCCATGCCTTTGACTTCCCCATAACAATGGGCAAAGTTTTTCTGCCCGCCTTCCTATCGGCTTCGGCGTCAGGGAATTCATTCAAAAGCAGCAGGTTATGCACCAGAATGCCAGAGGGTATGGAAGCAACCACAGCCGGAAGGGTATAGGCAGCGGTCTGAACGAAGTAAGTTCCCACCACTGGCAACGCCCCCAACCCCACCCCGGGAGCCAACTCCGGCCACCTCAGCCTGGTCAGCACCGGGGTATAAAGCAGAGCGCACAGCGCACCGACTACAAGCAGAGGTAATAACTGCCACCCCCTGGCAACAACAAAATAGACACCTATAGGCACAGCCACCAATAGGGAGACCAGCCCCAACCACAACACCTGCTTTGGCTTGAGTAGGGCAGCAGGAAGGATGCCACTGCCGCCACTGAAGGGGGTTCTCTTAGCCTCCAGGTCTATCCCGCTCCTGTAGTCAAAGTAGTCATTGAGCACATTGACACTGGTGTGACAGAGAAGCAGCCCCAGGAAAGCCAGCAGGGCATAGCCAAGATGGAAGTAATCATCATACCAGGCGATACAGGTGCCCAGAAACGCCAGCACCACAGAAAGAAGTAAAAACTGCGGTCTGGTCTCAAGAAACCATACCTTCAACTTCATAGTTTTACTTCTCTTTCTTATGAGCCATCTCTACATGTTTCTGCCAGCACTTCTCATGCACATATACGGCGCACCTGGCGCAATAGTAGATATGAGCTCTGGCATCCATTCTACAAACCGGACACTTCACTGATTATCTCCCGAGGTTGTTTACCAACCTCACCCCCTTAATCCCCCTCTCCTTTCTTTCAAGGAGAGGGGGAAGAGTGGTGTTTGAAGGGACTTCGCCCCTTCAAACTTCCCTCCTTCATCGCCGCCACACAGGCATCGGGCAAACCTGAACCGGTGGTCAAGGTTATTATCGGAGCCATTGCCGCCAGTTACTAGCTAATTCTGAGAGCTAATATAGAGACAATGATGAATAGAACTACCAAGACGATGGTAAGTTGAAACAGTGTTTTTTCCACGCCCCGTTTCGTTCGGTAGACGGTATCAGGCTGACCAAAGATACCCCCCAGTCCCCCACCTTTAACCTGAAGCAGGACGGCTAATATCAAGGCTGAAGATAATATAATCTGAGCTATATTGAAATAGGTCTGCATCTCATACTTCCTTTAGCTTCTTCTCTAGTAACTCGTTTACCAGCGTCGGGTTAGCACGGCCTCCGGTGGCTCTCATTACCTGCCCAACGAGGAACTTCAGAGATTGTTTCTTCCCCGCCTTATAATCGGCTACCGCCTGGGCATTGTTTCTTACTGCCACCATGACTTCCCTCTCAATCACCTCAGTATCACTGATCTGACTGAGTACTTGCTGCTGAATAATAGCAAGAGCTGTCTTACCAGTCTTGAACATCTCCTCAAGCACAAATTTCGCAATAGCCACGTTAATGCGACTGTGAGAATACACTATCAGTTCACGAAGTTGTTCAGGACTAACCCTTTCTCTGAGCTCATTCATATCGCAATTGTTGGCATTCATTATACGGCTGACCTCACCCAAAAGCCAGTTACTTACTTCCTTAGCTCTTTCTGAAATTATTCCGAGTCTGTCTTTATGTCCTCTCGTACCTAGGCAATCTTCAAAATAATCAGCCATTGCCTTGGAAGCGGTAAGGAGGTTGGCATCATAGAGGGGCAGATTGTATTCAGCGACAAAGCGGTCGCGTCTAGCTTCAGGCAGCTCGGGCAGTTTTGACCTTATTTCCTCCACCCAGTCACGGTTCAACACCAGTGGCGGGAGGTCAGGCTCAGGAAAGTAGCGATAGTCGTGAGCATACTCCTTGCTACGCTGGGCGACCGTTATCCCCCTCTCTTCCACCCACCCCCTGGTCTCCTGGATGAGCTTTTTGCCCTCCTCAGCCATTTTTCTCTGCCTTTTAGCTTCATACTCCAGAGCCAGATAGACTGCCTTGAAACTATTCATATTCTTGACCTCGACCTTAGCCAAGGGCTCCGGGCTATTTTCAGGACAAATGCTGATATTGGCATCGCACCTGAAGCTCCCTTCTTCCATATTGCCGGTGGATACACCGAGGTACTGGAGGAGGCTTCGTAGCTTTATTAGATATTGCCTGGCTTCCTCCGGGGAGCGTATGTCAGGTTCGCTAACAATCTCCATCAGCGGCACCCCGGAACGATTAACGTCTACCAGGCTATAGCCTTCGCCATCTGGGGAGGTGCGGTGGACTAATTTAGCCACATCCTCTTCAAGATGAACACGGGTTATGCCCACCTTTCTTTTTCTGCCATCGACCTCAATGGTAAGCCAGCCACGACGGCTGATAGGGGTATCATACTGGGAAATCTGGTAGCCCTTCACCAGGTCGGGATAGGGATAGTTCTTGCGGTCAAACTTGGTGTAATCGGAGATTGTGCAGTTGAGGGCTAAAGCTGTCATTACGGTATATTCTACTGCTTGCTGATTGATTGCCGGCAAAACCCCGGGCATCCCGAGGCACACCGGGCAGACATGGGTATTGGGTGGGGCACTGGCATAGTCAGCGCTACAACGACAGAACATCTTACTCTTGGTCAGAAGCTGGGCATGAACCTCCAGCCCGATAATGGTCTCATAGTTCATAGCACATTTTAGTATAGCAATAATAATGATGACTGACAAGGAAGGTTTGTGCTATAATTTCTCCGATTGGGGATATAGCTCAATAGGGAGAGCGCTGCGTTCGCATCGCAGAGGTCGGGGGTTCGAATCCCCCTATCTCC
>CAZYZL010000063.1:0-5460 GCA_964652005.1 uncultured Dehalococcoidales bacterium
GGGTTCCCAGGAAAATCAAAGATTTTTCTGGGTGCTTAAAGGGGGTGAGGTTAATAAATAACCTCAGCTTTAGGGTTGTTGACTACGGTGGTATAATAGTATACAGGGGTGAGGTTAGGGAGACTGAGAAGTATACTTTGGATATAAGTTGCATTGTTCTTGCTGGCGGCAAGGGCTTGCGTCTAGGGCGGGATAAGGTTCAAGAGACTGTTGGCGACAGGAATTTGCTCCAGCTGGTATTATCCAAACTTAGTTCTTTTAACAATGATATTATTGTAGTTACCGCTGGTGAGAAGCCTCTTTCCCAGCTTGTTGGCTACCCAAGGTTTAGAATAGTAACCGATACCTACCGAGGTAAGGGTGCCCTAGGTGGTATCTATACTGGATTAGCCGTATCAGACTCACTATATAACCTGGTTGTCGCCTGTGATATGCCCTTCCTGAACCAAGCCCTGTTGCGTTACATGATACAACTTTCGGCTGGTTTTGACCTGGTGATTCCCCGGGTGGGAGAACTGACCGAACCGCTTCACGCCGTTTACTCAAAGAGGTGCCTGGCTCCTATTGAGCGGCTGCTAAACCAGGGTGAGTTGAGAGTTAGCACCCTGTTTGGTCTGGTTAAAGTCAGGTATGTAGAGGCTGAAGAGATTGACTGGTTTGACCCTAAGCACTTGAGTCTTTTCAATATCAATACTGAGGCTGATTTGGAGAAGGCGCAGCAATTGGCAACGGGGGATATGAGCTATGATAAGTGTTGACCAAGCTCTGGAAAAGGTTCTAGCCCATATAGATGTTCTTGAAGCGGAAGAGAGCCCTATTTTGGGCTGTCTGGGGCAGGTTCTGGCTGAGGATGTATTTTCCAGTATTAACATCCCGCCGCTAGATAATTCAGCCATGGATGGCTATGCGGTCAGGTCAGCAGATACTCGGGGTGCTAGCCGGCAGTCTCCCCGTTTTCTGCGTGTTATTGGCACTGCCACTGCCGGTTTTATCTGTCCGTCCGAGGTGGAACCGGACACGGCTATTCGGATTATGACCGGGGCGCCAATACCCAAGGGCGCCGATTGTGTGGTGAGGTTTGAGGATACCGATGAAGCAGAGCGTCACGGAGCTTCGGGGGAAATAGGCATTTTGAGGGAGGCAAAGCTTGGTGCTAACATTCGGCTGGCGGGTGAGGATATTACCGCCGGCTCACTGGTGCTGAGTAAGGGGACAGTAATCAGACCGGCAGAGGTTGGTGTCCTAGCGTCACTGGGTTGCAGTAAGGTGATGGTTATTCGCCGTCCGGTGGTGGCTATCTTAGCCACCGGAGATGAGGTGGTAGATATCGTCCAGCCACTGCCTGAAGGTAAGATATATAACAGTAATAGTTATAGCGTGGCTGCCCTGGTTCTGCGCTATGGTGGTATTCCTAGGATATTGGGAATAGCCTCAGACAGTGAGGATTCGCTAGTAGCTAGGCTTCACCTTGGGCTGGATGCCGATATGGTGATAACCTCTGGCGGCGTCTCGCTTGGCGATTATGATGTGGTGAGGGACGTTCTGGCTAAACAGGGTGAAATTGTCTTCTGGCAAGTTCGGGAGAAGCCGGGGAGACCTCTGGCCTTCGGTGTGATTAAGGCACCCGGCAAGGCTGGCGGAGTCAGAAATATACCCCTGTTCGGTTTGGCTGGTAATCCGGTTGGTGCCATGGTCAACTTTGAGCTACTCGCTCGCCCGGCTATCCTTAAGATGATGGGTAAGGAAAAATTGGCTAAGCCCACTGTGGAAGCGGTAATTGAGGATAGTATTAAAAATACTGACGGTCGCCGTGTCTTCGCTCGGGCGATAGTGGAAAAGCGTGGCGGTCAATACTTTGCCCGGCTTACCGGTCCCCAGGGCTCAGGGATTCTAACCTCTATGGCTTTAGCTAACGGGCTGGTGGTTGTTCCTGAGGATAAACCAGGGGTGAAAGCAGGCGATTTGGTTAAGGTAATGATGCTGGACTGGAGTGAAGAGGTAGAGTAATCATTAACCTTGGTTGAGGAGGAAGGCTTGATATTTGATGCTTCAGGGTTTGTCTTTGAACCACCCTCGGTGATATCCAGGGCGCGGCGCGTTTTGATTAAGCCTAGCGCCGCTTACCCGGTATCATATCCAGTGTCCACCAGCCGGGAGATGCTATCGGCGATAATAGAGGGTATCAGGCAGATTAGTGATGCTGATATTCTAATCCTTGAGGGTACCCCCGGTGGGGGTCCGGTCAACCCAATATATCAGGCCTTGGGTTATAATTTCCCTCGGGTGTTGATGCTGGATGTGAAGGATTGTATCTGGGTAGAGATAGATAACCCCTTACCTAAGCCGTTGGCTGTGCCTACCTTCTGGGTGCCTAATGTTATCCTATCCTGCGACTACTTGATAACTGTGGCTCCATTAAAGGTTATTAAGGGTAGAGGCAGCCTTAGCATAATGAACCTGCTTTCGGTGCTGCCCAGCAGCAAGTATGGAACTGGGGCACCTTGGGGCTGGGAGGCTTTATATAGTCTGGGCATAGACAAGGTGGTAGCTGACCTCTATTTTACCCTCCCCTTTGACCTGGGGATTATTGAAGCTCGGCAAAAGTTCATTGGACAAGATGACCCCACCCAGGGCGAGGTTGAGGAGTGCGGTAAGGTTTTTGTCGGCGAGCCCTACGAGGTAGATAGTGAGGCGTCAAGGGTACTGGGGCTTAAGACAGATTACCTTGATTTAATTAAGGAAGCTAGAGTAGGGCTTGAAAGCTAAGCGTTTTGTGGACAAGGGTATGAGTAATGACCAACCAACTCAGCGCTGGTTTATTGATTTAGCTTGGTTTGACCAGCATAATCACTCTTTTTGGGCTCTGGCTGAGGGCTACTTGTGCCCCAAATGCCGCGAGCGGCTGGAGGGGGGCAGGGGGGAGATTTTGGCGGCTGACCTTCTATCTAGTATTAAGGATTGCTGTGCTAAGATCCCTGGATTTGTTACCGCTAAGTCGCCTATTTTAGATAGTATATTTCGCCTTTTCCTGGCTAATGGTAACCAGCCTCTTGATTTAGAAGAGCTGAGTAAGCAGTTGGCTGAGTGGCGGGGTGGTACCTACCGCGCCTCACCACAGATTTTGCCTCGCCTGCTGGGGAATGACCATTACTATGGACTGAGGCAGGTTGACTAATATCTTATATTGAACTCCGAATAACTCCCGGTATATTCTGACCAGGTGGTAACTACCCTTTCCACCCTGGCGGCCGGTGGTCCGACCTTCAGGTAGCCAATTAGCTCTTCTAACCGCTTCCTTTCCCCTTCAGCCCGAACCTCTACTGCTTCGCCGTTGGGCAAATTGCGCACGTAGCCGGTTAGACCAAGCTCGTTGGCTCGTCGGGAGACAAAGGTGCGGAAGAAGACGCCTTGAACATAGCCGTATACTATGGCGTGAACCGAGGCTAAATCAGCATTGCTCATCGCTTTATCTTACTACGAACCTTAGTGACAGTGGGAATTGCTCTTTATCCAGTCGGTATAGACCTTGCTGGTGAGCCAGGTCAATAGCTTTATAGAACTCTTGGCTATGCAAAGGACGAGCCAGCTGCGGTATATTAAAAGCTTTATAGCAAGGGTGATACTGAGCCATAATGTTTAGGTAGGTATTGGTGGAGACCTCTTGGGCAAGGAACCTTACTACTTCCTTGGTTCCAGCTAGCCCATTAGGTAGCACCAGGTGACGCACCAGCAGACCGCGCTGAGCTACGCCCTGCTCATCTAGCTGGAGGTCGCCCACCTGGCGGTGCATCTCCTTGACTGCGGCTTTATTTATTTTAGGGTAGTCTTTTATCCCGGATAGCTGTTCAGCGATTTTTTCATCGGAATACTTCATATCAGGCATATAGATATCAACAACACCGTCCAGTAGCTTCAGTGTCTCTATAGTATCGTAGCCGCCGGTGTTATAGACCAGGGGCAGGTGCAGTCCTTTGTCCGCCGCTAGGTCTAAGCCATCTAGGATATAAGGCACAACGTGAGTTGGGCTGACCAGATTTATATTGTGGCAGCCTCTGGCCTGGAGTGAAAGCATCATCCCGGCTAGTTTTTCACTATCTACCGGGCTCCCCTCGCCTAGCTGGCTTATGGTGTAGTTCTGGCAAAAGACGCAGTGGAGATTACAGTAGGCGAAGAAGATAGTCCCTGAGCCATGCCTGCCGACCAGCGGCGCTTCCTCGCCGAAGTGAGGACCATAGCTGGAAACTATGACCTGGGTGGCAACCTGGCACTCACCGCTTTCACCAGCCAGGCGATTGACCCCGCACCGCCGGGGGCACACCTGGCATGCTTCCAGTATTGCTCTGGCTTTCTCAGCCCGAGCCTTTAACTCCCCGCTATCATGAAGCTGTTGGTAAGCAGCTATCTCTCTTGCTCCTCCTCTTCCCGCTTTTTCCCCTTTTTAATTACTTCCACCGTTACCGGCGGTGGTAAGATAGTAGTGGTTATTTTCTTAGCCCCCTTTTTAGTTTTCTTTGGTTCTCTATGTCTGTAATCTCGACGCCCCATAGTAACACCTCTGTCTGAGCATGATAACCAATGTCATGGCTAATTGAAGTTTAGCAAAGAGGAGTTATTGTGTAAAGTTGGTTGGAAGCTGGGCTAAAGCCGAGCGGGCAGCTTCTGCCTCAGCCTCTTTTTTACTCTTGCCTGACCCCCTGCCCAGAACGGTATCACCAACCCTTACCTCAACGGTGAACGTTTTATCGTGGTCCGGTCCCCCTGTTTCTATTACCCTGTAGCTGGGTGTCGGCTGCTGCCTGGCCTGGATAAGCTCCTGTAGCTGTGATTTATAGTCAACCTCTACCCCTCGAGTTAGCAATTTATTTAGCTCTTGATTAACCGACCTCAGGACGAAATCCCTGACAGCGGCTAAGCCCTGGTCTAGGAAGATAGCAGCTATTACTGCTTCTAAAGCTCCGGCTAAGTTAGCTGGCTTACGCCGCCCGCCGCTTGCCTCCTCGCCCCTTCCCAAATAGAGGTAATCGCCCAGGTTAATATTTTTCGCTATACGGGAGAGGGTATCTCGGCGCACCAAAGATGAGCGCAGTTTGGTCATCTCCCCTTCGCTCAACTGGGGAAAGCGCTGATATAGCTCTTCAGCGACAATAAAGCCTAAAATAGCATCGCCCAAGAACTCAAGCCTTTCGTTGGAGGTCGGGGCAAAATCTGGGTTCTCGTTGATATAGGAGCTGTGAATTAGGGCTTGCTCAAGGAGGGACGGTTGGTTAAACCAGACCACCAGGGTTTGTTGCAGCGCGGCTAAGTCAGCCAAGGCTTGTCTTCCTTTCTTTGTAGTTCAGGATAAATGGTTAAACCTGCTATGTCAAATAGTCGTTAGAGATTGTTTATTAACCTCACCCTCTTCATCCCCCTTCCCTTATTAAGGGAAGGGGGTCAGGGGGATAGGTTGCTAAACGACCT
>CAZYZL010000064.1:0-5381 GCA_964652005.1 uncultured Dehalococcoidales bacterium
AGGGGCTTCGCCCCTCTCTTACTACACTCCCCCTTCCCTTATTAAGGGAAGGGGGTCAGGGGGATAGGTTGCTAAACGACCTCCTCTTTGACGGCTGAGGCATAGCCGACTAAAATAGCACTAATTAACCAATGAGGAGAATAAAATGGAGCAAATTTGGGCGCCGTGGCGGATAAAGTATATCCAGATGGAGAAAGTGGAAGGATGCATTCTATGTGAAAAGCCGAGACAGAATAGTGATGCTCAAAACTATATCCTGCACCGGGGCAAAAAAAACTTTGTCATGCTGAATAGCTATCCCTATAACGCGGGTCACCTGATGATAGCTCCCTACCGCCATGTCGCTAGCCTGGAGGAGCTAACCAGTGAAGAGCGTCATGAGCACTTTGAAATAGTTAGCCGAAGCATCAAGGTTCTGAGGCAGGCATTTAACCCCGGCGGGTTTAATATTGGCATAAATATAGGCAAGGTGGGTGGAGCCGGGATAGACGAGCATGTTCATACTCATATCGTGCCGCGGTGGCAGGGGGATACCAACTTTATGCCGGTAGTATCTGACGTCAGGGTAATACCTGAAGCCCTGGCTGAGACCTATGATAAATTAAAAGGCAAATTTAAGGCTTAAGTCTCAGCCTTGGGGGCTTTCTTAATTTGGCTTTCAGTGCTTCTAATTGTTGTCTCCTTTCAAATTCCTCCTCGCTGAGGGGTTCACAGGGCTTAAGCTCGTTGCCTTCAATCTTAATGGAGAAAAGCTCCCGGCATTTCCAGCAACGGTATGGACCCTCATAGGTGGACTCAATCAGAGAGAGACTGCTCCCGGTACCGCATTTGGGACATTTTATGGTTATCATCATGGCAACACCCTTGATATAATAACTGGTGCCCCCAAGCGAATTCGAATCGCTGTTGCCGGCTTGAAAGGCCAGTGTCCTAGGCCACTAGACGATGGGGGCACACTACCAAAGTATAGCAGAGACAGAGCCAACTGACAATGTAATGTGCTACAATACTCAAAATGGGCAAGGTAACTGACCAATTTAAGGAGGGTGGGGTGGGAGGGGGCTGGGTAAGAAACAAACTTCTTCCCATCGTAGGCCTACTCCTAATCATAGGTATTGTTGTTGGCATCTTTTATTTTTACCAAAATTACCCGGAAGGGGTTGAGGCACTTAAAGGCTATGGCTATCTGGGTGCCTTCCTGATAAGCCTGACTTTAAACGCCACTATCGTTCTACCGACGGGCAATTTCCTGATGCTGGCGGCGCTGGGTGCCATCTTGCCCTCAGCCACTATGGTTGGGCTGGCTGGGGGAATAGGGGCGGCTATTGGTGAGTTGACTGGCTATATGGCGGGCTATAGCGGGCAGGCAATTGTGTCCAGGCAGAAGGTGTATGGCCGACTGAAGGAGTGGGTGGAAAAATGGGGAGTCTTGACCATCTTTCTCCTCTCCATGGCGCCGCTTTTCTTCGATTTAGCCGGGATAGCTGCCGGTGTGCTACGCTTCCCATTGTGGAAATTCTTTCTTGCCTGCTGGCTGGGAAGAACCATTCTATATCTGGTCGTCGCCTGGGGTGGTGCTATGGGCTGGGGGGTAGTGCTACGCTTCCTTGGTTAACTCCGTTCCTTGATTTTCATTAGCAGCACTGAACCGACGATAAAATAGATAAAACAAGCCCCCAGCATGACTTTATAGCCCACGCCGGGAATACTGACATTAAGGAAATAAATTGCCAGCCCCATGAGTCCGACCAGGGCACCACTACCAGCGGTAGCCAGATTAGTCAGTCCGAGGTATCTTGCCTCCTCACCCTTAGCTACAAAATCTGTGGCTAGAGCCCAGTTACTGCTCATAAAAGCCGTGCCGGAGATTCCGAGAAGAACGCCGCAGAACATAATATATCCATAGTCATGGGAGAAAAGTAGCAGCAAAATGCCCAAAGCGCCAAGCAGTCCAGAGAAGACGACCACCGGGCGGCGTCCGATTCTATCCGATAGCCAGCCGGCGAGATAAACCACAACCAACAGACAAATGCCAACCACTATTAGCAGGTCGCCGGTTACCTCTACTGGGTTGGCTACTCCAACCACGTCAATAAGAAAATATAAAGCATATCGTTGTAAGGTAGCCAACGCCGTCAGGATAAGAAAGCGGGATACCAGGAAAAGGATAAAATCAGGGCTTGCCTTAATATCAATCTTGAAGCTTCGATACAAGGTCGGCAGTAAGGGCAATGGTGAGCCGCCAGCCCATGGTCGCTCCTTAACCGTGAGGACGGTGGCAAGCATGGTACTGAGCAGGACAATGCCCAAGGCTGCCAGGGATAGCCATAGCCATAGGCTCCCCTCACCGCCGAAGTAGCGGCCCATCAGAGAGGCTATCAGTCGCACCAGGGCAAGCCCGCCCAGTATCTCAAGAAAGCCCTTCACCCCTGAAGCTACCCCCCTCCTCCCCTTAGGCACTAGGTCGGGAATAAACGCCTGATACGGACCCTGTGCCGTATTACAACTAACCTGGAGCAGGCAATAAACGATTAAAAGGGTAACATAGCTACCACTGAGGCCAATCCCGGGCAGAAACAGGATAGCTAATATAGTGCCCACCAGGATATAGGGTCGGCGGCGCCCCCAACTAAAGCCAGACCGGTCACTGATTGCCCCGACTATGGGCTGAACTACCATGGCTAGAAGTAAACCAGCAAGGGTGAGAACCCCTAGCCACAAAGTCTTTTCTGACTCAGCAACCAGGCCTAGGAGCCGTAATTGGATAATAAAGGTGTGTAAGCTACCCCATAGGGCAGCCAGGGCAAAACCAAAGACGGTAATCTTGATATAATCTATATGGCGAAAGTGGTTGGTGCTGTTATTGCTCACTATCTTCCCACTCCAGTCAAGCATAACAGAGCTAAGCTGAAGAGGCAATGCTTGAGCTAGTTCAGATAGATTAGTGACACAGATTATCATGTTTCGTTTCTCCGCAGCATTGACCCCCTTCCCCTCAAGTTTTTGATTTAGGTAACCCTCCCCCTTTTTCCCCTCCCTTAGATAAGGGAGGGGAAATTAGTTATGTTAGGGGGACTTCGTCCCTCTAAAACTCCCTATATAATATATTTAGAGGCTTCACCTCTCTTTGACTCTCCATATTCTTGAGGAATAATGGAAGTTTTGAGATAAGCATATCCTTTTCAGAAATTACCTCCCCTACTTGTAATGCGAACAGGAGAGATTATAGAGAGGGGGTTAAGCCCCCTCTTAAAACTACTTTTCCCTTCCCCTCTAGGGGAAGGGGGTGAGGTGCAGAAAGTTGAGGCGTCACTAAGGTGTTGAACGAGTACAATGCTTTGCCTCACCCTACAGCTGTGGTATAATCTTGGCGACTATTTACCAAAAGGAGGAAATATGCCAGGGATTTTTTGGGTTGTACCCGGGGCTGGGATAGTGGCTATACTCTTTGCCATATTGTTGGCCAGGAATGTTCTTAAGCGCTCCCAGGGGACACCGAAGATGGAAGAGATTGGCGGCATGATTTTTGAGGGGGCGTGGGCATTTCTCAAGCGTCAATATGGCACCATCGGCTGGCTATCAATCATAGTGGCTGTTGCTGTTGGTGCTCTGGTCGGCCTGCTTGGTGGGCATAGGGGAATAGAGGGGATTACCGCCTTTGGTATAGCCTGGAGAACTGGCGTTGCCTTTATTGCCGGGGCTTTTTGCTCTGCCGTCTCCGGCTTTGTCGGGATGCTTATCGCTGTCAAGTCTAATGCCCGCTGCGCCAGTGCTTCTCAGCATAGTCTGAAAGAGGCGGTTAATGTTGCCCTGCGTGGTGGTGCCGTCCCCGGTTTTCTTATTGTGGCTCTATCCCTGCTCGGCGTAACCGCCATCTATTTTGCTTATGGTGGGGGAAATACGCCTGATATTGCCCCTCACCTTATTGTCGGTTTTGGCTTTGGTGCCAGCTTTGTCGCTCTTTTTGCTCAGCTTGGCGGCGGCATCTATACCAAAGCCGCTGATATGGGGGCTGACCTGGTGGGCAAGGTTGAAGCCGGTATACCTGAGGATGACCCCCGCAATGCTGCGGTTATCGCCGACTTAGTTGGCGATAACGTTGGTGATTGTGCCGGTCGTGGCGCTGACCTGTTTGAATCAACTGCCGCTGAGAACATCGGGGCGATGATATTGGGTATTACCCTTTATGCCATTACCGGCAACGTTGCCTGGATTTTATTCCCTCTGGTTGTCCGCGCCTTTGGGCTTATTGCCAGCATGCTCGGTATCCTCTGCGTGCGTATTCGGGGTGATGAGAACCCGATGAACGCCCTCAACCGCGGCTATTATATTGCTATTGCCCTATCTATTATCGGCATGTTTTTCACCGTATTCCAGATGCTCCATAGCAATTGGCTGTTCGCCGCTGGGGTAGTGGGCATCCTTACCAGCGTGGTTATAGTCTTTATCACTCAGTATTATACTGAAGCCAGATTCAGACCGGTTAGGTCGATTGCCGAAGCATCAAAGACGGGTCCAGCAACTAACATTGTTACCGGCATTTCGGTAGGCTTTGAGACTACCCTGGCTACAGCCGTGGTCATTGGCATCGCTCTGCTGCTTTCTTACTGGCTGGGTACAATGACCGGACTGCCTGGTGCCGGTGCCTTTGGCACTGCGGTGGCGACCATGGGCATGCTGATGACCTGCCCCTTTATTCTGTCTGAAGATACCTTCGGACCAATAACCGACAATGCCAACGGTATTAACGAGATGGCTGGGGCTGGTGACAAGATACGCCGCATCACCGACCGCCTTGATGCTGTGGGCAATACGACTAAGGCGCTGACCAAGGGCTACGCCATGGTCTCGGCTGGTCTGGCTGCCTTTCTCCTGTTTCAGGCATACCTGGATAGGGTAGCCTTCTTCCGTGGCGTGGCGGTTTTCGATGAGGTAAATATCGCCCGGGTGGAGGTTTTTGTTGGCGCTCTGCTGGCGGTGATGCTGGTCTTCCTGTTTAGCTCCTTGGCAATACGGGCGGTGAGCAGTACCGCCAGCAAAATCATTGAAGAAGTGCGGCGCCAGTTTCGTGAATTCCCTGGAATCCTTACCGGCCAGACTAGGCCTGATTATGCCCGGGCGGTTGATATTACTGCCAGGGCTTCGCTCCGGGGGATGATTCTCCCCGGTCTGCTGCCGGTTGTCGCCCCGGTAATTATTGGTGTTGCTTTTAAACCCTTCGCCAGTTATGACTCAGCTATGGTGGTGGCGGCATTATTAATGGTCGGCACCATTGCCGGTATTATGATGGCTTCCTTTATGAATAATGGCGGTGGCGCCTGGGATAACGCCAAGAAGTATATTGAGGACGGTCAGCTCAAGGACGAGAATGGCAACTCTAT
>CAZYZL010000065.1:0-5350 GCA_964652005.1 uncultured Dehalococcoidales bacterium
TCATGGCTTCTTCGGCCTCTCTCTTTGCCTTTTCCTTAGCCTCCTCCTCCCACCGTTTCTTGATTTTGTCGGCCTCTTCTTGAGTAAGGCGCCCCTCTTTCATGGCTTCCTTGATTCTCTTAGCCTCTTTCTTTGCCTTCTCCTGGGCTTCCATTTTCTCCCTCTTAGCCTTTACTCTGGTGGCGCTACCTCTCGTCAGAGGGTAGCCACACCACTGGCAGGAATCGCCCGTGGTTCTTTGACCGCAGTTAGGGCATCTTGGCATTTTATACCCGGCCTAATGTTAACTTTGATTGCACTTGTCACAGACTTGCCAAACCATAGACTTCTAGAATGACAAAGCTACTCCAAGTTGCTTATTAGTATAAACATAGTTGGAAGTGCTGTCAATTACTGCCGAGAATTTACTAATCCTCATCAAAGATTACCGGTGACAGCCTGCCTCCTGGCAACGGGTCCAACCGTTGAAATAGCCCAATAGTCCTATTACTAATTACTATCGCCGAGTAGCCCATTTGGGTGATTGTATTGGCAGGTAAAGTAAGGTAATTTAGAGTAGTAAGACGTAAGTTTAAGGTAGTTCAGAAGAGGGAGCAAGACATGGCAAATAATAAAAAGATTGACCCTATGCTGACCACAAGCGATGTGGCTCGCCTTCTTAATGTACATATTAACACAGTGAGGCGGTGGAGTAATCAGGGAATACTGAAGGCATACCGCATCGGCTCCCGGGGTGACCGGAGGTTTCGAGAGGAGGATATTAATAGCTTCCTTTCGGAGCAGCCAAAGATAACCAGTAGTGAAAAGAGAGTCGCCGCTTTGACCGATTAGCTCTAGACGGCACTAATAATAACGGAGTCGGGCGAAAATAAAATCTGGCAGGGGGTAGTTGGGTGAACCAGATCACAGTAATGGTAATTGATAGGCAGGTGTTCTTCCTGGCCGGGCTATGCCAGGCGCTGTCTCAACAACCTGACATCAAGGTGTTAGACTGCAATCCAGATAACGGGTCGTTGGAATCAATCGAGTTCAGTTCCCCCGATGTTGTTTTACTGGGCATTGAACTTCCGCCTCACAACGGACTTGAGCTGGGCAGAAGAATTGTCCGGTGTTATCCAAACACCCGGGTAGTAATGCTGAGTCCCAGTCCTAATGACGACGAGCTTTTCGAGGTCATTAAAACCGGGGCAGTAGCTTACCTGGACAAGAACGCCACTGTTGAAGAGCTGGTTAGTGTCATTGGACGGGCAAGTCGGGGGGAGTACCCAATAAATGACAGCCTTCTAGCTAAACCCGGGGTCGCTGAGCATGTATTAAAGCAATTTCAACACATGGTATCGGCGGGGGAGAATATGGAAACGGTAACCGTGCCCCTCACTTCTAGAGAGACACAGATTCTAAGCTACATTGCTGAAGGCAACTCAAATAAGCAGATTGCTCGTATCTTGGAAATCAGCGAGCAAACGATTAAGAATCATGTTAGCTCTATCCTTCGCAAGCTAAATGCTAATGATAGAGCCCATGCTGTTGCCCTAGCTATGCGCAACCGGTGGATTGCCGCGGAAGTAAGAGCATGATTTTAACCAAATTTAAACGCCAGTTTTATGGACAATTAATTCTGCTAACCTAAAATGAGGAGTGGGTAACTTGAATAAAGAGGACAATTGGAACGTCAGTGGTGTTATTGACTTTTGCCAATTGGAAAATTATACTTTGGCTGAGTGGTTGAGGGAGGAGAGTAAAGTGCACCAAATGGAAATCGGGCCGGAACTAAGAGCCTGGGTCAGGGCCTATCTGGAGAAACAGGGCTATGAAGTAACCGAGGGGGCTAGACTCCTCGGGAAGTCGGGAATTGAGCACACCTTTGACATGCTGGCACAGCGGAACGATGGCTTTGCTACTTCCACTATGGCTATCTGCATTGCCCCTGGTGGTGATAGGGAGATGGAGGTGGGCACTATCTTCAGTTTTGCCAACAAAGCCTACGATAGCGGGATCCCGAACCGGGTTCTTATTGCCATCCCTGGACTTAGTCAAGAGTCAAAGCACTTGGCTCAGAAGCAGCGAATAAAGGTTATTGATAGCGAGCAAGTAGAAGCATTATTGAACTCCAAACCTATGAAAACAGTCAAGCCCAAGGTGCCCTTCAGGTTTGAGACCAAGGACCAATTGGTGGAATCGTTAATCAATCTAGGCTATAAGGTGGAGGAAAACGCCAAAATTCGAGGTAGGTCAGGGGTTGAATATACCTTTGATATACTGGCTTACCCTGGCGCTGACCGGGTGGGGCAGAGCCTGACCATAGATTTCCTGAAGGGGGAGGAAGAAGTAAGCTTGGAGCAGGTATCCATATTTGATACCAAAGCCTACGAGGTAGGTCTTGATGATAAAGTCATTGTTGTCTCACCACGGCTTAGCCCTGAAGCGAAGCAATTTGCCGAGCACCAGCGGATAAAAATCCTTGAGGTAGGTCATAAACCTGCTCCCCAACCCACGCTGACCGAAGAAAAGCCTGCCCCTCCGAAGGAAACACCACCTAAGGCAGAAAAGGCAGAAGAAGTAGAGGCTCCCCCAGCTGAGCCTCGGCGCAAACACCTGAAGCATGCGCCTCAGCCTGAAGCATTGCAATTAATCCCTGAGGTGATGGCGAGAAGGTATAGTGCTATCCCCTTAGCTATATCGGGTAACACGCTACAGGTGGCTATGTCAGACCCGACTGATGTCTTTGCCCTGGAGGCTTTCTCTGCTCTGAGTCGGATGAGGATTAAACCTATAGCTGCCAGCGCCAAGGAAGTGCGGGAGGCGATTGACTTTAACTATAAAGGCCGTGGCGAGATTGAAAAGCAGCTGGCTCGTATCTCTACCCCTGACGAGGGAGCCGGGGAGAGGCTCACCGTCAGTGCCGATACTGATGCCCCTCTGGCTCAAGCCCTCAACCTTATAGTTGAAGAAGCAGTTAAAGCCCGCGCCTCTGATATCCATATTGAGCCTGAAGAGGACAGGTTAAGGGTGCGTTACCGTATTGATGGCACCCTTCAGGATTTGATGTCCCTGCCGCTGAATATACATTTAGCTCTCATTTCCCGAATCAAAATCCTGTCTGATTTGAATATTGCCGACCGTCATCGTGCTCAGGATGGTCAGTTCTCAACCCAGGCTAAAGGGAGAGACATAGACGTCCGAGTAGCTACTGCCCCCACGGTTAATGGTGAGATGGCAGAACTACGCCTTCTGGACAAGTCACTGGCTGTCCTGGGATTGTCTGAGCTTGGCATGTTACCTGATTGCCTGGCAAAGTATGAAGCTATGCTCAGGGTTCCCTATGGCATGATTTTGATTAGCGGTCCTACCGGAGCTGGTAAGACTACTACCCTGTATGCCTCAATCAATTCTCTTGACTGTCTGGGGAGAAACATCATTACCATTGAAGACCCGGCGGAATATCGCTTTAAGGATATTAATCAGATTCAGGTTAATCCTCAAGCTGGCATTACCTTTGCCACTGGATTGAGGTCTATACTCCGTCTTGACCCCGATGTGATAATGGTCGGTGAGATACGCGATGCTGAAACAGCTAACATAGCGGTTCAAGCCGCTTTGACCGGGCATCTGATGCTGTCTTCGGTTCATGCCAGCGATGCTGCTGGTGTGCTGTCCCGTCTCCTTGACCTAGGTATAGAACCATTCTTGATCGCTTCATCGGTTATTGGCGTTGTCGCTCAGCGGATGGTGCGTCGCATCTGTCTTGATTGTAGCCATTCCATTGAGGCTCCGGTGGTGGAGCAGATGGCTTATGAAAAGGGAATCGGGGAGAAGCGGACTGAGTTCCTATACGGTACCGGCTGTAAGTCGTGTGCTTATACCGGTTACCTGGGTCGAACGGGAATCTTTGAGATTCTAACCATGAGTGACACCATAAGGACGTTGCTGTCTAGTCAGGCTAGTGCTAGCCAGATTCGGGCTCAGGCGTTTAAGGAGGGTATGGTAACGGTAATGATGGATGGGATGCGTAAGGTGAAGGCAGGTATCACCACCCCATCCGAAGTCCTGCGTAATGCCTACACGGCCGACTAGTCACCGGAGGTTTAATGGACTACCAGTATATAGCTTATACCGCAGATAAAAGATTGGTCAGGGGCAGGCTTTCCGCTACCAACGAGGAAGCCGCTACTAATTTGCTCAGTTACGGCGGCTATCAGGTAGTTAGCTTGAAGCTGGTAACCCCCTTTTTCAATGCGGAAAAGCTGTTAGCCCGCTTTTCCCGGGTAAAGCCGAGAGAAATAATAATGTTTTCCCGTCAGCTAGCTTTACTCCTTGAATCTGGCACTGATATTGTTACCTCTTTAGAGCTATTACAAAGCCAGGTAACAAATCGCACCCTGAAGAGGGTGATTGGTGAGGTAGCCTCTGATATCCGTGGTGGTAGTTCCCTATCATCGGCGTTGAGTAAGCATGCCCGGGCTTTTCCTGAACTCTACCATCGGACAATAGCCGCTGGTGAGCAGGCTGGTAATCTGGAAATAGTGCTTAGACAGATGGCTGATTATCTGGAGAGAGGAGCCCTCATCGAAAAGAAGGTCAAAAGTGCCCTGATGTATCCCTTTATTCTTGCCATTGTCGCTGTTGCAGTGGTAGCGGTACTCGTCACCTTTGTTTTGCCCAACTTTGTTACCCTATACGCCGCATTCGGGGCTAAACTACCTGCGCCAACAAGGATGCTTATGAGTGTGGCTGATTGGCTGAGCAACTACGGGCTTTATCTTCTGGTGGCGGTATTAGCACTCGTCGGCATAGCCTATGCCTATATCAAGACGCCAGCCGGGAAATATCAGTTTCATAGGCTGTTACTCAGCTTACCCGCAGTGGGGCGAATTAATCAGCTTAGTGAGCTTGCCCGCTGTTGCCGGACTACGGCGCTCCTGTTCCGGGTCGGCTTGCCTTTGCCCGAAATCATGAACCTGGCTGTCCACGGCGCCAATAATAAGGTTGTAGCCAAGGAACTATCTGAGGTTCAGCAGGAGTTGATTAGAGGCGAAGGCTTATCCAAGCCTATGTCAAGGAGGAAGACCTTCCTGCCCCTGATGGTGCAGATGGTTGGAGTTGGTGAAGAAACCGGTAACCTTGATAACACGCTAACTACGGTAGCTCAGAGCTACGAGGTTGAGGCTGAAGATAGGACCAGCTCCGCTGTGGGGCTTATTCAACCAGCCATGGTGGTGATTATCGCCCTGGTAGTTGGTTTTATTGCCGTAGCTTTGGTTTCAGCTATGTATTCTATCTATGGGCAGGTGAGTTTCTAGGAGCCAAAGTCGATGGAAAGAGAAAAAGGTTTCAGCCTGATTGAGGTGAT
>CAZYZL010000066.1:0-3854 GCA_964652005.1 uncultured Dehalococcoidales bacterium
CAGGCCCCTCTTTCTATTTCTTCCCCCTCTCCTTCAAAGGAGAGGGGGACTAAGGGGGTGAGGTTGATAAATAAATTGACTTCATCTGTCGGCACTGCTAACATTGAGGAAATGGTTTCTCGGTTTATTTTATTTCCAGTAGAATCAGGTATAAATGATAGAGGTCACCTTGTTATCGGTGGCTGTGATACTGTGGAGCTAGCCGCTGAGTTTGGCACGCCGCTATATGTCTTTGATGAATTCAGCCTGCGCAGTCGGTGTGCCGAATTTAAGCAGGAGTTTGGTCAGCGCTATGCCGATACTACTGTTCTTTATTCCTGTAAGGCTTTCATCAATAAGGCACTGACACTCCTCTTTATGGAGGAGGGGCTGGGGCTGGATGTTGTCTCCGGCGGAGAGATTGGCATCGTTAGGTCGGTTGGTTTCCCGATGGATAGGGTTTGTTTCCCGGGCAACAATAAGTCAGCCGAGGAACTTATTTTAGCTCTGGAGTCGGGAGTTGGCCGCATAGTGGTGGACAATTTTTATGAGCTTAAAATGCTGGGTGAAATAGCTAGGGAGAAGAGAATTATACCCAATATATTACTGCGCATCTCTCCTGGGGTAGACCCTCATACACACCGGTATAACATCACCGGTAATATCGACAGTAAGTTTGGCTTCCCAATGGTTCATGGCGAGGAGGCGGTGGCTACTGCCATGTCTATGCCCGAACTTAGCCTGCGCGGGCTACATTTTCATATCGGTTCACAGATTGCTGAGACTGAGCCGTATCAGCAGGCTATCGAGATTATTCTTAATTTTGCCGCTGAGATGAGGCAGAAACATGGTTTTGAGCTCAAGGAAATGAGTGTTGGTGGCGGGTATGCTATCCAGTATACCCTGGATTCTCCGGCTCCACCCATCTCGGTCTACGCCGAGGCAATAACATCCAGTATCATTAGCCGATGCCAAAAGTTAAAGCTGGCACTGCCGCGGCTTATTATCGAGCCAGGGAGGTCAATAGTCGGGCAGGCTGGAGTGGCATTATACACCGTTGGGGTGGTAAAGGACATACCCGGTGTCAGGTGTTATGTCTCAGTGGATGGCGGGATGGCGGATAATATCCGCCCCGCCCTTTATGGAGCTAAGCTTGAGGCAGTAATCGCCAATCGGATGAAGGATAAAATAACAAGCAAATTCACCATTGCCGGTAAGTTCTGCGAGTCAGGTGATATACTAATCAGAGACATTGAATTGCCGCAACCTGTCGCCGGCGATATTATAGCGGTACCGGGCTGTGGTGCTTACTCCATACCTGAGGCAATGAACTATAACGCCTCTTTTAAGCCAGCAGTTATTCTGGTTAAGGAAGGCAAGGCGCGCCTTATTCGGCGCCGGGAGACGCTGGAAGACCTGATGAGGTGTGATTTAGCTTAGGTGAGGAGGCTCTATTTTGTGGCAGGTAGTCGGGCAATCTAGGGCGGTTTCCTTGCTTCAGCGAAGCCTGGAGCAAAAGGGTGTTGCTCATGCCTATCTTCTGGTTGGTCCCCCCCATGTGGGCAAGATGACCCTGGCTCTAAACCTGGCTCAGGCACTTAACTGCCAGGGGGCTGAGCCGCCTTGCGGTTTGTGCCATCCCTGCCAGAAAATAGCCTCGGGCAAACATGCTGATGTCCAGATTATCGGTTTGGACTCCGACAGGGACTCGACTGATAAGGCTCGGGCTGAAATTGGCATCGACCAGATTAGAGAGATGCAGCATTCATCCAACCTGCCACCCTTTGAGGGCAGGTATAAGGTATTTATTATTGATGGGGCTGAACTCCTGTCAATTGAAGCAGCTAACTGCCTGCTTAAGACCCTGGAAGAGCCGGTAGGTGAGGTAACCTTTATCCTGCTGACCACCAATAGCGGAATGCTGCCAGCCACTGTGGTTTCTCGCTGTCAGCAGTTGGAGTTGCACCCTTTAGCTCCCTCTGAGGTGGAGGCTGTCCTTAATCAACGTTGGGGCATTGAGCCAGAAAAGGCCGAGCTTCTAGCCAGGCTCAGTCGTGGCTGCCTGGGTTGGGCACTATCGGCGGCGGTTGATGATAGTTTGCTTCAGCGGCGTAGTGAGCAGATAGGCAAGCTGCTTGATATGGTCGGTGCTGATTATGAGCAGCGTTTTGATTACGTTACCCAACTGGTAGCCCGGTTCAGTCAAAATAGGCTTATGGTTCAGGAAATACTGGAACTGTGGCTTGATTGGTGGCGTGACCTGTTGTTGGTTAAACTCGGCTGCGATGACACCATCACCAATATTGACTTTAAAGCTATGCTGGTTGACATAGCCAGAGGTTATAACTTGGCTCAATTAAGGGCTTTTATCCATAGTATTCAGGCGGCTGGGGAGCAGCTTAGGCAGAATGCCAATCCCCGGTTGGTGCTTGAGGTGCTGATGCTGAGTATGCCGGGGAGGAGCGGGGCATAGATTATGGCAGAGATTGTTGGCGTACGTTTCAAAAGGGCGGGTAAAGTATATTACTTTGACGCGGCAGGTATCGACCTGGAGGCAAATGACTATGTAGTGGTCAAGACAACTCGTGGTCTGGAGCTGGGGAGGGTGCTCATTGCCCCCAAACAGGTCTTAGCCAGTGAGGTGACTAAGGGGCTGAAGCCGGTAGTGCGTAAGGCAGAGCCAGAGGATATTAAGCGGGCTCAGGAGTTTGAGGAGAAGGAAGCTGAGGCTCTGACTGAGTGTGGTAAGCTGATAACTAAATTAGGACTGCCAATGAAACTGCTAGCCGCAGAATATAATCTTGACGGTAGTCGGCTTACCTTTTTCTTTAGCGCTACGGAGAGGGTTGATTTCCGTGAGCTAGTTCGGGAGTTAAATAGCCGTTTTAAGGTAAGGGTTGAGCTACATCAGCTCGGACCCAGGGATGAAGCCAAATTGATTGGCGGTTTTGGGCGGTGTGGGCGACCTCTTTGCTGCGTGGACTTCTTGGCCGAGTTCTCTCCAGTTTCTATCCGTATGGCTAAGGAGCAGGATTTACCCCTTAACCCGATGAAAATATCTGGTATTTGTGGTCGGTTGTTGTGCTGTCTAGCCTATGAGAGTGAGCAATACCGCGCCATGAAGGAGAAAATGCCTAAGCAGGGTCAGCGAGTGTCCACACCTATGGGGGTGGCTAAGGTAGTAGGGGGTAATCCACTCAAGGAAACGGTACTGGTTGAGCTAAAGAGCCAGGCAACAGTAGAATTGCCGCTCAGTAAAATTACTATTGAGGAGCAACCGCCCAAGGAGTAGTTCTCACTGGGGGAGGTATTTTTGCCACTGCTCCCAGGTTTGCAGATAGCTGCGGGGGATGTAGAAGGAGACACCACCCCGTGGCGGTGTGGGCTGGCGAATTAATTTCATTCCAGCTTCGTTAGGGGATTTACCTGCCTTGCGCCGATTGCAAGGTATGCAGGCGCTAACTACATTTTCCCATACGTGTTCACCACCTCGGTATCGGGGAATAACATGGTCTAGGGTAATTTGATGGGTCTGCTTACCACAATACTGGCAGGTATATTGGTCGCGGTTGAAAACCTCAAGGCGGGTTAGCTTCCGCTGAGGTCGGGGACGCTTAATCATATAAGCTAATCGGATTACCGAAGGCACAGGGAAATTGCAGCTCACCGAGTGGATAAATCCGGTGCCATTCTCCAGCATCTCGGCCTTGCTATAGTACAGTAATACTACTGCCCGTCGCACCCGACATATATTGAGTGGCTCGTAGTTCTGGTTTAGCACTAAAACAGGCTGGTTTACCATCGCTAGACCTCGTCTATATGAAAAACTTCCTCATTTTAGCTAAAAACTTCAGCCAATGCAAGTTAATGGTTAG
>CAZYZL010000066.1:3954-5299 GCA_964652005.1 uncultured Dehalococcoidales bacterium
AGCAGCGGGGCGTTCTTTACCTCTTCAAACAGCTGGTCATAGGTCACCGTGCTCTCCGGGCTAAAGGTGAAGCGCAAATGGTCAAGAAAGTCAGGCACTACCTCAAATTTGACTGGCTGACCGGCTTTGAGGCGGTAATTGGCGATGGCGGCGGCAAGGTGGGTTTTACCGCAGCCGGTAACACCCTGGAATATCAGCCAGCCTTCAGGTGATTTAGCGAAGTCAAGCGCTGTATCGAACGCCTTCTTCAGATTCTCGCGTTGCTCCGGCAGCAGATTAACTCGTTTCCAGTCAAAATTGTCAAAGGTCATGTTTTTAAGCAGCTCTAGTTCAAGACCACTATATCGTTGTAAACGAGTTTGGCGCTCTTTATCTAATTCTTTCTGAACGCAACGGCAGGTAATAACCCGGCTATAATCCGGCTTGCCTGAGGGTAGCCGGGGGTGAACAAATCCTGCTCCCTTACAAATAGGACAGAGTGAACTCGGCTGGGCTTCTTGTTCTTCAGCGCCTGACCATATGTCCATATTTGCCCTTGATGTATTTATCTGGGTCTGTCTTCTTAAAATCTCCCCTATATGTTCCATCACTCTTACCTTCTGCTGACCAGCGCTCCAGGATCTTGGCAATATACCTCCAGCTCCGTTTGTTAAGGGAGACCGCCTCCTTGATGGCATCCCTTATCCAGGTTTCGGGGTAAAGCCTCTCGGCATCGCGCAGCTCATCGGCAATCATCGGGGTTAGCATCCCAATGTTCTGTTCATAAAGGGTGAAGATGTCAGGCGGCTCCTCGGTGTCAATAGGGGTTTGTCCTTTTGCTTTCAGTCCACTTAAGCTGAGCTCGCCATTTTGGATTTTTGCCATAATCTGTCTATCAGACTCGGTATTGAGGAAGTAAATATCCTCGGGCATGCCATCCCTGTCTAATACCATATGGAGGATGGTACCCCGCTTGGTAGCCATTTCCAGGGCATGGCGCAATACCTCGTCTGGCGGTCTGGCTGCCTCCTTGAAGCTGCTCATCAGGCTCTTATCGCCCAGCAGCTCTCTACAGGTGATGAACCGAGGATAGCCCCGTTTTTGGTAAAGCGTCCGGAAGATGTGGAGGGTAGTTTTCAGCTCGGTGATGTCACTGATTTGTGGCATTAGGGCGCTGAGGAAAAAATTGGGCACCGGGGTGAACTGCATCTTGGCTGGGAAACCGGTAAACTGCTTCATAATAGACTCGGCTCTTCGTTGGTAATATTGACGAACTTAGCCAGCCTGGGTTTGAACAGCAACTTGGTTTCGCCGGTGGGACCATTGCGGTGCTTGGCGATTATGATATCAGCCGGTGGCGGGTAGC
>CAZYZL010000067.1:0-5269 GCA_964652005.1 uncultured Dehalococcoidales bacterium
GTGGGACCGAGGAAGATAAAGCTACCAATAGGTCGGCTTGGGTCCTTAAGCCCGGCTCTACTGCGTCTAATAGCCTCAGAGATGGCACGAACCGCTTCATCCTGGTTAACCAGCCGTTCATGAATCCGCTCCTCCATATGAAGTAGTTTCTCAGCCTCCCCCTCCATCATCTGGGATACCGGGATACCCGTCCATTTGGAGATTAGCTGGGCGATATCCTCCGCATCCACCACCCCATTAATCTTCTCCTCCTTAAGCCATTTGCTCTTAGCCCGGTTATACTCCTCTTCCAGACGCAACCGCTCACTCTTAAGCTGGGCAATACGCTCATAGTCCTGCCGCTGTGAGGCTGCCTCCTCCTCGTTGACCAATTGCTTAACCCTCTGCTCCAGGGACTTAACCTCAGGCGGTGCGCTCTCGGTATCAATGCGCAGCTTTGAGGCTGCCTCATCAATAAGGTCAATAGCCTTATCCGGCAGATACCGGTCAGAGATATAGCGCTGACTGAGCCTTGCCGCTGCCTCCAGAGCGGCATCACTTATTTTAATCTTATGGTGTGCCTCATACCTGGGGCGGAGCCCCTTAAGCATCTCAATGGTCGCCTCAACGCTAGGCTCACCGATGAACACCGGCTGGAGGCGTCGCTCCAGCGCCTTATCCTTCTCAATGAACTTACGGTATTCATCCAGAGTGGTAGCTCCAACACACTGTAGTTCACCGTGAGCCAGGGCTGGCTTAAGCATGTTACTGGCATCAATCGCTCCCTCAGCCGCTCCAGCCCCAACCACAGTGTGAATCTCGTCAATGAACAGAATGATTTCGCCCTGCGCCTGCCGAACCTCATCTATTACCGCTTTAAGTCGCTCCTCAAACTCGCCGCGGAACTTGCTCCCTGCCACCAGCGCCCCCATATCCAGCGCCACTACCTTGCGCCCTTTAAGGGAATCAGGGACATCATCAGCTACAATCTTCTGTGCCAGTCCCTCAGCAATAGCCGTTTTGCCCACCCCGGCATCGCCAACAATCACCGGGTTATTCTTGGTGCGCCGGGTAAGTATCTGCATTACCCGCTTAATCTCCTCCTCTCGACCAATAACCGGGTCAAGCTTGCCCCGACGGGCAAGCTCGGTTAGGTCACGACCATACTTCGCCAAGGAGCGATACCGGCTCTCCGCCCTGGCATCGGTAACCCGGTGTCCGCCGCGGATATCTTGAAGGGCACGATATACCTTCTCCTGGTCAACGCCAAAGCGTTTAAGGATACTAGCTGCCTCTCCCTTTTCTTCCCCAGCCACAGCGATAAGCAGGTGTTCAGTGCCGATAAACTCGTCTTTGAGCCTATCTGCCTCTTCCCCTGCCTTCCTTATCAGGTTGGCAATGCGCGGTGTAGCATAAACCTGCGCTGCTTCATAGGCAGCTTTAGGGAATTTCTCCAGGGCAGCCATTACCTGCTGCCTCACCGCCTCAACGTCAACACCAAGCTCCCCTAAGATGTCACCGACCAACCCATGCTCCTGCTGCAGTAGTGCCAGCAAGATATGCTCCACATCCCACTGGGTATGGTGATATTGACGAAGCAACTCCTGGGATAAAGCCAGTGCCTCCTGCGCCTGTTCAGTAAATCTCTCCTGCCTCATAACCCACCTCGCATCCTCTTAGCAATAAGGCTTAGCTCCTCGCCTTGGCTTCCGCCAAATTTTTAAGTATTTTACCCTTTATATATTATCACAAGCAAGCCCCAGATTTGTAAACGGGTAAAGAAATGGCAAGCTTTTAGCTCTCCATCACCCGGGCAAAGATACCAAGAAGCTGGTGTAGTATCCTGGCAGTTGCCCCCCAGATTACCCTCCCCTGGTAGTGGTAAGAATATGAGGTAACTTCCTTACCATTTACAATCTCGGTCTGCTGACGCAGGGAGTCCTTATCCATAAGCGCTGAAATAGGGGCTTCAATTATCTCCTCCGCCTCCCACCCATCCACCCGGAACTGATAAGGCCAAGGGACAAGACCGACAAAGGGAGAGATAATATAGTGGGAAGTCTCGGTGATGGTGTCATCCAGCTCCCCCAACACCTCAACCTCGTTAGGCAATAAGCCTATTTCCTCAGCGCACTCGCGCAAGGCGGTATCAATCAGTGTCCTGTCTCCCTCCTGGCAGGCTCCCCCGGGAAAGGATATCTGCCCCTTATGCTCCTTCACCCTCCCCGTCCGTTTAGTAAACAGGATATAATACTCCCCTTGCTTATAGTAGATAGGCACCAGCACCGCCGAGGGCACCAGCTTAGCATCAATGACATGCTGCTTCCCTCTTTGGGAAAGGGCTTCCCTCAGCCTTTGCTCCATAGCCCCCATAATACCACCCTCTACCCAAGACAAACCATCTACCTACTAAACTTGACAAGTATTACTTAGCCAATTATAATACATAAAAACCCACCGCTTTGCACCAGGTTACTTCTGGCTTAAATCCCGAGAGTCTGGTTTTCCCCAAATGTCAAAGTATATCTTTGTTACTGGTGGCGTAGTTAGTTCAGTCGGAAAAGGTATCACCGTCGCTTCCATTGGCACTCTTCTGAAGAGTCGGCAAATTACCGTGTCGGTACAAAAGCTAGACCCCTACCTTAATGTTGACCCGGGGACAATGTCTCCCTACCAGCATGGTGAGGTATTTGTCACCCAGGATGGCGCCGAAACTGACCTTGATTTGGGCAACTACGAGCGTTTCATTGATGTTAACCTTACTGCTGAGTCGAGCGTCACAACGGGTCAAATCTATAGCTCAGTTATTGCCAAGGAGAGACGGGGGGATTTTCTGGGAGGAACCATCCAGATAGTGCCCCATGTTACCAACGAGATAAAGGAGCGTTTCAGGCGACTGGCAGAGAAATCAAGGGCTGAGGTGGTCATTATTGAGGTAGGCGGCACAGTAGGTGATATTGAAGGACAGCCCTTCCTGGAAGCCATCAGACAGATGCGAAACGATGTGGGGCGGGATAATGTGCTTTATATCCATGTTACCCTTCTCCCTTATCTCAATTCTACCCAGGAGGTAAAGACCAAGCCTACCCAGCACAGCGTTAATGAGCTGCGCCGTATAGGTATTCAGCCCGATATTATCGTGTGCCGGAGTGATTACCCCATTTCGGAAGAGATAAGGAGTAAAATATCCCTGTTCTGCGATGTGGAACGAAAGGCAGTCATCCCTCTGCCCACGGTATCTACTATCTATGAGGTGCCGCTGGTTCTGGAGGAGGAAGGGCTGGGGCAACTGATTGTGGGCAAGCTCGGACTTAAACCTCGTCAGCCGGACTTAAGCCAGTGGCAGGAGCTGGTCAACCTTATCAAAACACCCCGTGAGCCGGTTAATATCGCCCTGGTGGGGAAATACGTAGAACTAAAGGATGCCTACTTCTCAGTTCGGGAGGCACTATACCACGCCACCCTGTATCATAAAAGAGACCTTAAGCTTACCTGGGTTCCATCGGAGTCTCTGGAAGGTGGTGGGGGCGATTCTCTACTGCGCTCAGTCCAGGGTATCCTCATTCCCGGCGGCTTCGGCATTAGAGGGATAGAGGGGATGATAAAGGCAGCAGCTTATGCCCGAGAGAACGGGATTCCCTATCTCGGGCTGTGCCTGGGGATGCAGGTTATGGTGGTTGAGTTTGCCCGATACGTCCTAGGCTCAACCGAGCCAAACTCCACCGAGTTTGATGCCTCCACCCCTTACCCGGTCATTGACCTCCTCCCTGACCAGAGGGGCAAAACGAACATGGGGGGCACTATGCGCCTGGGTGACTACCCATGTAAATTGGTTGACGGCAGCCATGCCGCTATTGCCTATGGAGAGAGCCTGGTCTACGAGCGCCATAGACACCGCTACGAGTTTAATAATCAATTTCGTGCTCAGCTAGAGAAGGCAGGGATGGTCTGTAGCGGGCTATCCCCTGATGGCAGGCTGGTTGAGCTCTGCGAGCTGGCTGACCACCCATGGATGGTGAGTTGCCAGTTCCATGCCGAATTTGGTTCCCGTCCCAGTCGCCCTCACCCGCTGTTCCGCGATTTCATCGGTGTAGCCAAGGATGTATTACGGGAGGGGGCCCAACCACCACTGCCCCTTTCAACCCAGTTTTAGAGGTTCAAATGCAAATCTTTCTGGATACAGCCAATATTGACCAAATCAGGCAAGCCGCCAGGCTGGGTGTCATCAGCGGGGTTACCACCAACCCCACTCTGATGTCCAAGGAGGGAAAGGCTGGCTATCAGGCGGTGGTCAAGGAAATCTGCTCTATTATCCCCGGACCTATCTCGGTGGAGGTGCTGGTTGAGGGGGTTAAGCCGATGATTAAGCAGGCAAGACTTATCTCTTCCTGGGCACCCAATATCGTGATTAAAATCCCAGCCACCACCGAAGGTCTGGAGGTAACCTCAGCCCTGGCAAAAGAAAAGGTAAAGGTAAACTTTACCCTGTGCTTCTCGCTAAATCAAGCCCTGCTCGGTGCTCTGGCTGGCGCTACCTATGTCAGCCCGTTTGTCGGCAGACTGGATGACGTCGGGCACAACGGTATGGAGGTGGTCAAGGATATTGTTGATGTCTTCCAGCATTACCACCTCCCCACCCAGGTGATTGCCGCCAGCATTCGCCATCCCCAGCACTGTGTGGCTGCCGCCAAAGCCGGGGCTCACATTGCCACCGTTCCCTACGACGTTCTCATGCAGATGATACACCATCCGCTTACTGATGTCGGCGTGGCTCGCTTCCTCAGCGATTGGCAAGGCGTCTCACGAAAATAAAAAATGGTAATAATTAAAAATAGGGAAACAATTCGTATCTGATTAGCTTTGATAATTGTTTTTGTAGTTATGTTAAGTGGTTACGAAGAGATTGTTTATTAACCCATCCCCCTGACCCCCTTCCCTTGCAAAGGGAAGGGGGAGTAGAGTAAGAGAGGGGGACAAAGGGGGTGAGGTTGCTAAACGACCTTGAGAAGGAGAACGAAGGGGGAGGTTACAATGAACATCGTAGAACTAGAAACCAAAAGTAGAGAAGAACTGATTGAGCTAGCCAAGGGGATGGGCCTCACCGCCTGTACCGGTCTGAAGAAGCAAGAGCTCATCATGCGCCTGCTTCAGGCGTACGCCGAGCAACAGGGCTTCATCTTCTGTGGCGGCATCCTGGAGATTACCTCTGAGGGCTACGGCTTTCTGAGGCAAAATAGCCTCCTGCCCAGCTCGGCTGATGTCTATGTCTCCCAGTCCCAAATCCGCCGCT
>CAZYZL010000068.1:0-5200 GCA_964652005.1 uncultured Dehalococcoidales bacterium
TCACCCTTCTGGCTGATACCAGAAAGGGACGCCGTCCCAGTTTTACCGACGCCGCTCCACCGGCTCAGGCTGAAGAACTATTTCAGAAGTTTGTCGAGCAGGTTAGAGCCACCGCGCTGAAGGTAGAGACCGGGCGCTTTCAGCAGTATATGCAGGTTGAAATCCATAACGATGGTCCGGTAACCATACTGCTGGATAGTAAAGGGAAAGTTTAGGGCAGTTTTTATTGAGAATAATCGCAACTACAAAGGCTTGCAATAAATAAAAAAACTGGTATAATAATCACCAGGGTTAAATGAAGCAAGCCGGAGATATAGCTAGAAGGTTAGCCGAGCAGGGGTATCGGCTGACACCGCAGCGGATAATGGTTATATCGGCTATTGAGGATAGTGATGGCCATATCAGCGCTGAGGAAATCTATGCCCAGGTGATAGCTAAATACCCCCAGGTTAATATCTCAACCGTCTATCGCACCCTGGAATTATTAAAACGACTTGGTCTGGTAACTGAGACCGACTTTGGTGAAGGTCGGGTCAGGTACCACCCTGTGGGGAAAGGGCACCACCATCACCTGGTCTGTCAGGATTGCGGGGCGATAATTGACCTTGATGAGTCAGTGCTGACCTCCCTTAAGGGTGCTTTGCTCCGGGAGTACCAGTTCAGCGCTGATTTGAGACACCTGGCTATTTTTGGTCGTTGTGTTAAATGTAGCAAGTAAATTTTTTTAACTTATTGTTGCATATAGTTGCAATTGCACTAAATAGCAAGTAATGAGAGGAAGGGTTTAATGCACATCCCAGACGGTTTTCTCAATATAGCTACCGTGGCAACCACCTATGCGGTGTCAGCCGGTGGTGTCGGTAATGCAGTGAGAATAGCCAACAGGAAGCTGGGGGAAAAGCAGGTGCCGTTAATGGGGGTGCTGGCAGCCTTCATTTTTGCTGCCCAGATGCTCAATTTCCCCATCGCTGGCGGCACTTCAGGGCACCTTATCGGTGCGGCTCTGGCAGCAATACTACTTGGTCCGTGGGCGGGAGTGCTGATAATGAGCTGTGTGCTCATCGCCCAGTGTTTAATCTTTCAGGATGGTGGACTGCTGGCTCTAGGAGCAAACATCCTTAACATGGGTATTGTCGCTAGCTTTAGTGGTTACTATATCTACCGGCTGGTTACCTCGCTGATGGGTAACGGCAGGAGGAGCACGCTGGTTGGCGGCTTTGCTGGCGCCTGGGGCTCGGTGTTTCTGGCGTCCATTGTCTGCGCCGTTGAATTGGCGGTCTCAGGAGTATCACCAATGGGGGTAGTTCTACCGGCTATGGCTGGCATTCATGCCCTGATTGGTATTGGCGAGGGGCTGATTACCGGGGCTGTGCTCAGCCTGGTACTGGCAACCAGAGCTGATCTGTTACAGCTACAGCGTATCTAGTAAACGGGAGGTTAAAAAGGTGAAATCAAAGTGGTGGCTGATTAGTTTGCTGGTTTGTTTAGCGGTAGCCTGTCTATCACCGCTGGCATCATCATCGCCCGATGGTCTGGAAAGGGTGGCTGAGGACAAGGGGTTTATTGGCTTAGCCGGGGAAGCACCCTTTCAGGTTATTGCCGACTATGTTTTTCCCGGTATAGAAAATGAGGTGCTAGCCACAATGCTGGCGGGACTAATTGGCACCCTCGTTCTGTTTGGCGTGGCTTATGGTCTGGCTTGGCTACTGAAATCAAGAAAAGGGCGAGCGGTTGCGTGAAACATAGTTTTCTTGACCAGTATAGCGACCGGGACAGCGTTATTCATCGGCTTGACCCGCGCACCAAGCTGATTACTACTCTATTTTTCATATTGGCGGTAGTGCTGACGCCACCTAATAGGTGGCCGGCATTCGCCTTATATTTTTTCCTGGTGGCTACCTTGATTCTCTTCTCCAAGGTTCCCGCCCTTTACGTTTTAAAGCGGTCGCTGGTAATCATGCCTTTCGTGGTGATGCTCGCTATCTTTATCCCCTTTTTTAAAGAGGGAGAGGTAGCTGGCAGCTACAATATCTGGCTATGGCAAATATCGGTTACCTACAGCGGCCTTCAAGTATTTTGGAATATTCTGGCTAAAGCTTGGCTATCTATTCTCAGCCTAATCTTATTAATCTCAACCACCAAATTCTCCAACCTTCTTAAGGGCTTGGAGAAGATACGTCTACCCCGGGTGATGGTAATGCTCCTGTCCTTCATGTACCGTTATCTCTTTGTTCTGGTTGATGAGGTGATGCGGATGAGGCAGGCACGGGATAGTCGCAACTTTGGTGGCGGTCGCTTGTGGCAGCTCCGTACCATAGGCAACATGATAGGCACCCTGTTTATTCGTAGCTATGAGCGGGGGGAGAGGGTTTACGCAGCAATGGTGGCTCGTGGTTTTAATGGGCAGACTCGGACGCTGGAAAGCTTGAACTTCAGGCAGCGGGATATCCTTTTCGGCATAAGTTTAGGCTTAGTTCTTATCTTGGCCACAGTAGTAAACCTATTATATTAACTGACTGAAGGAGGAGGCGTGGAAGAGATTATAAGGGTAGACAACCTTTCCTTCGGTTACCCTGATGGTCAGCAGGCGTTAACTGATGTTAACCTCACTATATATCAGGGGGAAACAGTGGCACTGATTGGACCCAATGGCGCTGGTAAATCTACGCTACTGCTTCACCTCAATGGTATATTACATAGTAACGGAGCGGTTAAAGTCTTCGGCAGGCCGGTGGATGATAAAAACCTGAGGTGGGTGAGGAGCAAGGTGGGGCTGGTATTTCAAAATCCTGATGACCAGCTTTTCTCCCCCACCGTCTTTGATGATGTTGCCTTTGGTCCGATTAACCTGGGTTATTCTGAGGCTAAGGTTCGTGAGTTGGTAACCAGAGCCCTGGATTGGGTGGGGATGGCTGGTTATGAGCGGCGCTCACCGCATCATCTTAGCCTTGGCGAGAAGAAACGCATTGCCATCGCTACGGTATTATCTATGAATCCGGAAATTCTGGTGATTGATGAACCAACGAGCAACCTTGACCCGGGTAGTAAGTGGTCATTGATTGAACTGCTGAGGGGGCTAGCAATAACCAAAATAATTGCTTCCCATGACCTGGAACTGGTTCAAGCGCTGTGCCACCGGGCAATTGTTCTTGACCGTGGAGTGATAATTGCTGATGGTGCCACCAGCCATATTTTAGCTGATATGCCTTTACTTATGGCTCATGGACTTGCCCATGCGAAGGCATCCTGAAAAGCTCTAGGGGCGGCGAGCAAACTCGGCTCGTTGAGTGAGTAGACAATCCCTATTTCTGAGATTGTTTACTAACCTCACCCCCTTAATCTTACCCCACGAAATCAGGATTTCGCGGGGACCCCTTAATCCCCCTCTCCGTGATAGGGAGATGTATTCTTAGCATGAGGGGGATAGGTTGCTAAACAACCTTTATTTCTCTCGCTTGAGGGCTACCATATTTTTAGCCACCCTCAGTGTCGTTCCTGATTCTACTTTTATGACTACACTATCCTCGGCGACGGTTTCAATCACTCCAAAAATGCCACCGGCAGTGATTACCCTATCCCCCCTCTTCAGTTCTTCCACTAGTTGCTGGTGTTCCTTCTGCCTCTTGCGCTGGGGGCGAATCATGAGGAAATAGAATACAGCAAAAATCAGCACCAGGAAGATGATCATCCCGTACTGTTCAAACCAGGTAGCTTCCTCCCCTTCCGCTGGTGCTGTTGTGGGATAACAGCCACCTATAGATATTAAAGCGATAAGCAATCCCACTATTAACGCCAAAGCTAACATTTTGTTCCGGTTCATTTACCCCTCCTCATTTTAAGACTTAACCCTGCCCTGTAGTGACCAGGGACTTGTCTTCTCAATCCTGATTTTCATCAGTTTCCCCCGGCAATTATTGGAGTTACTGAAGAATACCAGTTTACCACTTCTGGTTCGACTTTGCCACTTACCCTTTCTCTCCCCCTCTACTAGGACTTCAACCACCTTGCCCCGGAGCTGGGCATTAATCTCGGCAGCGATGACCTCCTGGAGTCGCTCAATCAGGTCTAATCGCCTCCTTTTCTCAACCGGTGGAATATTATCCTCCAGTTTCCTTGCCGCCATAGTCCCCGGTCTTGGTGAGTAGGCGGCTACATGGACGGTATCAAACCTCAGCTCAGAGAGCAAGTCCACCGTTTGCTGGAACTGCGGCTTGGTTTCTGAGGGGAAACCGACGATGACGTCAGTGCTCAGGGCTACCTCCGGTATCTTACTGCGTATTTCGGTAACAAGCTGGCGGTATTGCTCTACTGTGTAGCCCCGCCTCATCGCCTCCAGAATTTCATTGCTGCCGGACTGGACAGGGAGGCTGAGCTGCTCGCAGACCTTGTCTAAACAGGCTACTGCCTCAATCAGTTTGGGGCTCATGTCCTTGGGATGGTTGGTCAGGAAGCGAATGCGAAGCAGTCCATCTATACCATTTAGCTCATAGAGCAGGTCAGCCAGGTCTGGCTGGTCGGGCAGGTCTTGCCCGTATGAATCCACATTTTGCCCCAGCAGGGTAACCTCTCTGGTGCTACGATTTACCAGCTCCCTGACCTCGGTGACGATTTCCTGAAGCGGTCGGCTCCGGTTCCTGCCCCGGCGGTAGGGGACAATGCAGTAAGAGCAGAAGTTATCGCAGCCCTGGATGATAGAAACATAGGTGCTGGGCGCAGGATGGCGGGGAAGTGTTTGCCCCCACTCAGCTTTTTCCAGCCACTGGGGATAGTCTCCGGGCTTAAAGAAGTAGTCAACCTGGGGGAAGCGCGCTTTTAGTTGAGCTACCTCGGAGTTAACCAGGCAGCCGGTAACCGCCAGGGTTAGGTTGGGGTGCAGCTTTTTCAATGGACTAAGGGCATTGAGCTTGTTGACCACGCGGTTCTCGGCACTCTGGCGGACGACACAGCTGTTAACCACGATTAAATCAGCCTCCTCGGCAGTGGCTGTAGCCTGATAGCCCAGCTGCTCAAGGTAACTACCCAGCCGCTCCGATTCAGCCTTATTCATCTGGCAACCAATTGTCCAGATATAATATTGGGGCACAGTCTTCTGCCTATAACGATATTATTAAAGTATGCCCCTTAATTAAGGGGCATACTAACCTGATGTGGCGGAGGGAGTGGGATTCGAACCCACGACCCCGGTTTCCCAGGGTAAGCA
>CAZYZL010000069.1:0-5172 GCA_964652005.1 uncultured Dehalococcoidales bacterium
GAGGCGCCTTTAGCTGAGGGCATTGTTGACCACTTCATCGTCAGGGGGCTTCCCATCTTTGGTCCGACTAAGAAAGCCACTGAGATTGAGTCGAGCAAGGTCTTCGCCAAGGAGCTGATGCAGAAATATAACATCCCCTGCGCCAAAAGCACCAGCTTTTCTGACTATAATAAGGCAAAAGAATATCTCCAGCAGCAGAAACCACCCATTGTAATTAAAGCCGATGGTCTAGCCGCTGGCAAAGGGGTGATTGTAGCCGATTCCATCCCGCAAGCCTTAGATGCTCTGTCCAGTATAATGGAGGCTAGAGCCTTCGGTAGCGCTGGTGACCGGGTAGTTGTTGAAGAGCGTTTGCAGGGGAAAGAGATGAGCGCCTTCGCCTTCACCGATGCCCACACCGTAATCCCTATGGTGGCGGCTTGCGATTATAAACGGTTATATGATGGAGACCGGGGACCTAATACTGGCGGTATGGGTAGCTATAGCCCGCCACATTTTCTCAATCCAACACTGGCTAAAATGGTAGTGGAAAATATTATGAAGCCGTCAGTGAAGGCAATGCATGACGAAGGAAGAGCGTATAAGGGTGTCCTTTATGGCGGGTTAATGATTACCAATAACGGACCAAAGGTGCTAGAATTTAATGCCCGGTTTGGCGACCCGGAGGCACAGGTTACCCTCCCTCTGCTTAAGACTGACCTGGTTGATATTATGCTGGCGGTGGTTGATAATAAACTTGGGCAGATAGACGTGGAATGGAGTAAGGATGCCTGTGTTGGGGTAGTAATGGCATCAGCCGGCTATCCCGAAAGCTATAAGACGGGTTTTCCTATCACCGGGCTGGATGATTTAGATAAAGACATTGTGGTGTTTCACGCTGGAACCAAGCTCGGGTCGGAGGGGGAGGTGTTAACCAGCGGGGGAAGGGTGCTTACCGTGGTCGCTACCGGCAAGACCATCGCCGAAGCTAGAGACAAGGTCTATGCTAATATCCTCCGGATTCATTTTGACGGTTGCCATTATCGCAAAGACATTGCTCTAATTAAAGAGGGTAACTTTAAGGGGTGAAGCCCCTTCCCAATATATACTTTTTCCTTTTAATTAAGAGGGGATACTGAGGAGAGTTAAAGAGAGGCGAAGCCTCTCTTATATAACCAGTTTCCTCCTCTCCTTGATAAGGAGAGAGGGATACAGGGGGTGAGGTAGATTAAGATGCCACTAGTAGCTATAGTCATGGGCTCCAAATCAGATGCTGAAGCCCTCAAGCCAACGCTGGATATATTAAAAGAGCTTGGTATTGATTATGAGGTTAATGTCATATCCGCCCACCGCAACCCGGAGAAGGCTCGGCAATATGGGCTGGAAGCGCAAGGGCGGGGGATTGAGGTTATAATTGCCGCTGCCGGTGGAGCAGCCCACCTGCCCGGCGTTCTGGCGAGCTGGACAACCCTGCCCGTCATTGGTGTGCCCTTAGCCACCAGTGAGCTGGCGGGTGTTGATGCCCTCTATTCTATAGTCCAGATGCCAGCCGGGATACCGGTGGCGGCGGTGGCTATCGGCGGTGCCGGGGCAAAGAATGCTGCCTACCTAGCTGCCGAAATCTTGGGCTTAAAATACGACGGGATACGAAAAACCTACCAGAAATATAGAAGCGAGTTACAAGGAGAAAAGCCATGATTGAGCGCTACTCTAGACCCCAGATGAAAAGAGTCTGGTCGGACGAGAATAAATTTGATAAGTGGCTCAAGGTAGAGATTGCTGTCTGTGAGGCTTGGGCTGAGCTGGGCATTATCCCCAGAGAGGCTATACCCAAGATAAAGCTAGCTAGGGTTAACCTTAAACGGATGGAGGAGATTTTAAAACAAACCCACCATGATATGACTGCCTTCCTTGACTCGGTAGCAGAAAGCCTGGGGAGTGAATCGCGTTTTATCCACCTTGGTCTCACCTCGTCTGATGTAATGGATACTGCCCTTAGCTTGCAGCTAATTGAGTCGGCTGAACTTTTGACTCAGAATATAAAGGAAACCATCTCAGTATTGGCACAAATGGCAATGAAGCATAAATATACAGTTATGATTGGTCGCACCCACGGCGTTCATGCTGAACCGATTTCCTTTGGTTTTAAGCTGGCGCTATGGACTGAGGAGATGAGACGCAATCTACAAAGACTGGCTGAGGCTAAGAAAGCCATCGCCGTGGGTAAGATTTCCGGGGCCGTGGGCACCTACGCCACTCTATCTCCTGAGGTTGAGGAGAAAGCCTGCGCTAGGTTGGGGCTCGCCCCGGCTCCAGTCTCAAGCCAGGTTTTGCAGCGTGACCGCCATGCTCAATTCGTTACCACATTAGCTATAATCGCTAGCTCACTGGAGAAGTTCGCCACCGAGATTAGGGGCTTGCAGCGAACTGAGACGCGAGAGGTAGAGGAGCCCTTTGCCGCCGGTCAGACTGGTTCTTCAGCCATGCCTCACAAGCGGAACCCGGAGCTTTGTGAGCGAATCTGTGGCTTAGCCCGGCTGGTCCGAAGCTATGCTACGACCTCACTGGAAAACATTGCCCTGTGGCATGAGCGGGATATTAGTCATTCGTCTACCGAGCGCATTATATTGCCCGACTGTTGCCTGGTGGTGGATTACGCCCTGAACCTTTTCACCTCAATAATGCGGGGGTTACAGGTCTATCCCCAGAGGATGAAGCGGAACATAGCGCTTACCAAAGGCTTAATCTTCTCCCAGCGGGTAATGCTAGCCCTTATTGATAAGGGGCTGAGTCGGCAAAAAGCCTATGAACTGGTGCAGCGAAATGCGATGAAGGCGTGGGGGGGGAGGAGGAGCTTCCTCACCTTGCTCAAGGCTGACCCTGAGGTTACTGCCACCCTGCCTCAAAGCGAGCTTGAGCCATTGTTTGACGAGAAATACTACCTGCGTTATATAGATGACATCTTTAAGCGATTGGGCTTAACTGAGGCGCAGTGGAGAGGGGGATATAGCTAAGTCCACCGAGCCGACTCCCAGAGCAATATAATGAGTACTAGCCAGTTAGTTTTGCTGAATACAGACTTGCCCTTACCAATGTTCGTTCGGGGTAAGGTGCGCGATACCTATGACCTGGGCAAACTGCTGCTCATTGTCGCCACCGACCGAATCTCAGCCTTTGATGTTGTCCTACCCTGTGGTATTCTCAACAAGGGCTTGGTGCTTAACCAGCTGTCTGTTTTCTGGTTTAACCAGACCAGGGAATTGGTGCCCAACCACCTAGTGGAAGCAGTGGACGATGTTCGTTGTCTTGACGCTTATCTTCCTGCTGAGAGCCGTTTTGCCTACCCTTCTTACCTGGCTGGACGGTCAATGGTAGTTAAAAAGGTCAAGCGTATCCTGGTTGAGTGTGTGGTGCGTGGCTATCTTTCCGGTTCAGCTTGGGATGAGTATCAGCAGTATGGCACTATCTCTGGGCTACCCTTGCCCCAGGGACTGAAACAAAGCCAGGAATTACCCCAGCCGTTATTCACCCCCACCACCAAGGCGGAAACCGGGCACGACCAGCCGCTATCTATGGATGGGATGGGGAGGCTGGTGGGCGAGGCTCTAGCCGAGGAGTTGAGGCAGAAAAGCCTCGCCATCTACAGCTATGCCCAAGGTTATGCCATAGCCAGGGGAATAATCATTGCTGATACCAAGATGGAGTTCGGGCTGGACGGTAACAGGCTAATCCTGATTGATGAGCTACTGACCCCGGATTCAAGCCGGATATGGGATGCTGAGCGATATCAAGTTGGTCAGTCCCAGCCCAGCTATGATAAGCAGCCGGTCAGAGATTGGCTTATCCGGTCAGGGTGGAACAGGGAACCACCAGCCCCCATGCTACCCCCGGAAGTTATTGAGGCTACCACCAAAAGGTATGAGCAGGCTTACCAGAGGTTGACGGGGAGGAAGCTAGAGCAACACAACTAGCGGGAATATAATGTACCCTTACCAGGACTGGAAGCGCTAAGCTTTTCCTCTGAAAGGTAGAGCTTCCCGTCTTCAGTGGTCTTTACCACCCCAGCATTCATCAGGGCAGTCAAGGCGTACGGTTTATAATCACGCGTCCGAAGCATCCTTTCCATTAAGCCCCGCGGTCTGAGTCCTAGCTCGTCAATCGTCTTGGCATTCTTAGCGCTAACGGCATTATGCTCTCGGAAAATGTCTATTACCTGGCGAATAGCCCGCTTCAGACGCCACCGGGGAATTATGAACATTGCCACCAGCAGGACAATAAAGAGGAGGACTATAATAAGTATTGCGTTTGTATCCAGCGCTATTCCTCCAATAGACCCTTGGTGCTGGGCAGTTCGCCTAAAATCCGTTCATCAATTCTGGTCGCCATATCCAGGGCTCTGCCTAAGGCTTTGAATAGTGCCTCTGCTTTGTGGTGGTCATTGGTGCCGTAAACAACCTTGGCATGGAGGTTGAGCCTGGCTTCAATGGCAAAAGACTCGAGGAAGTGGCGGATGAGGTCGGTGGCAAAGCCAGCCATGTCATTATCAGAAAAGGGTAGCTCCAGCACGGTATATCCCCGGCCACTGATGTCCACTGCCACCATAGCCAGGGCATCATCCATAGGCACAGTAGCATCGTCCATCCTGACAATACTCCGCTTCTCCCCCAGGGCTTCACCGAAGGCTCTACCCAAACAAAGGGCAACATCCTCTACCACATGGTGCTGGTCGTTTCCGGTGGCTGAGAGCTTAAGGTTAAACCTTCCATGCTGCGCCAGCTGAGCCAGCAGGTGGTCAAACATTCTCATCCCCGTAGCAATCTCCCACCTGCCACTGCCATCTATATCTAGCTCCAGGCTGATGTTAGTTTCTTTGGTCTCCCTTTTGACAATGGCTATCCTTCGCTTCATCATAACCTCTCCATCTGTAGTTTAACACATTTTAGATTGTTTATTAACCTCACCCCCCTTAATCCCCCTCTCCTTTCAAGGAGAGGGGGAGAGGTTTTTAAGAGAGGCTATGCCTCTCTTTGACTCTTTTTAGTCAATTCAGTTCTGGGAAAGGTGGGAGAGATTTAGAGAGGGGGCGAAGCCCCCTCTCTTACCTACACTCCCCCTTCCCTTATTAAGGGAAGGGGGTCAGGGGGATGGGTTACTAAACTACTTCTCTCCTATCTCCTTCAGTGCTTTCATCAG
>CAZYZL010000070.1:0-5106 GCA_964652005.1 uncultured Dehalococcoidales bacterium
GAGTGTAGGTAAGAGAGGGGCAAAGCCCCTCTCTAAAATCTCTTCCCCCTCTCCTGCATGATAAGAGCCAAAGGAGAGTTTAAGAGAGGCTTCGCCTCTCTTAAACAATAACTTCCCCTTCCTAAGGGGAAGGGGATAAAGGGGATAGGGTTACAAGAAACTAAGGGGGTGAGGTTAATAAACAATCTCCATTAAATACTTACCTGCCAAAAGAACTTAGCTATTTATCAGTGGTGAAAAACCTTCTCCGGCTGCCACTGCCCCTTTTCCGAATTAAACTCCAGCACAGCCAAGAAGCGACCATCACAGGTATAGACACGGCAGTGGTTGCCATAAGAAGACTGGTCAAAGACCAAAGGGCGTCCGTGCCTGATATTTTGTTCAGTGGCATCACCGACCACCATAGCCGCCCACTGTAGAAGGACAACATCTATAGGATAGATAAGGCGTTGCCAGTAGCCGTAGCCGAAAGCCTCCTCAAGCTGCGGTAGTGAAACTGCGTCCTCAATATCAAAGCAGCCGCATCTCAAACGGGTCAAACTCTTTAAATTAGCCCCACAACTCAGAAGTTGTCCTAAATCATGAGCTAATGAGCGGATATAGGTGCCCTTACCACATTCCACCTCTATAGTAGCTATCGGCGGTTGCCAGTCTATAAGTTCCAGATGATAAACCCGGGTTAGCCTGCTTTTCCTCTCCACCTGAATACCAGAGCGGGCTAATTGATAAAGCGGCTTACCACCATGCTTCACGGCGCTATACATTGGAGGAGTCTGCCATATCAGACCACGAAAGGAGGTGAGTGCCGACAGCAACTGTTCCCGACTAATCCCAGAAGGGTCTGTCCTAGTGGTGATGTTACCAGTGGCATCATAGGTGTCGGTAGCTACACCAAATTCAATCTGAGCCCGATAAGCCTTAGTAGCGTCTAGTAAAAATTGAACCACACGCGTCCCTTGACCAAGGCAAACAGGTAAAACACCGGTAGCTACCGGGTCAAGGGTACCAGCGTGACCAACGCGCCTCTCTCCACTCAGCCGCCTCACCAAGGAGGTAATGCTGAAGGAAGTCCTACCCCAGGGCTTATTAATATTTAGGATACCATCCACAGCTAGTCACTATCCTGGTGTGGAGAGCTATCGGCGCTAACCTTGTCAATCAATTGCAACAGGTGAGCCCCCCGCTCAATAGAATCATCCCACTGAAAGCTTAGCTCAGGGACATGGCGCAGTCTCAGATGTTTAGCCAGCTGGCTACGAAAGAAACCGGAAGCAGCGCTCAGTCCACTTAGCACCGTCTGTTTTTCCTCCTCACCACCCATGCAACTGACAAATACTTTGGCATACCGCAGGTCAGGGGAGAGGGAAACGTCGGTCACGGTAACAAAATTGCCAAGCCGTGGGTCTTTGACTTGGCGCTGAAGCAATTCGCTAATTTCGTGGCGAATAAGATTACTCAACCGCTCAATGCGATGTGCCATAATTGGTGCCCCTTAGCCAGCCTTCTCTCTTTTGAAAAGTTCCAGTATATCGCCAGGTTGAAAGTCGTTAAAATCTTCGATACCCACCCCGCATTCATAGCCAGAGGTCGCCTCATTAACATCATCCTTAAAACGCCTCAGGCTGTTAACCTTGGATTCACATACTATCTGCTCTCCACGCCGCACCCTGACTGAGGCACCCCGACTCACCTTGCCCTCGGTAACATAGGCACCAGCTACCTTTCCCTTCTTGCCACTGGCAAAGGTAGCCTTTACCTCAGCTCTGCCCTCAATAACCTCAACATAATGGGGCTCTAACATACCTTTGAGTGCCTTCCCCACGTCATCCACCAGGTGGTAAATCACGTCATATAAACGGATGTCAACACCTTCCACTTCAGCCAGGCGCCGTGCCCCGGCGTCAACGCCAGTGCCAAAACCAATAATTAGCCCCTTAGAAGCGATAGCCAACATAACATCGCTCTCGGTAATATTGCCACTGCCACTGTGGATAATTCTCACCTGAACTTGCTCCGTTGCCAGCCGTTCCAGAGAACTTCTTATCGGCTCAATACTGCCTTGAACATCGGCCTTGAGAATAACATTGAGCTCTTTTACCTGACCAGCACTTAACTGGTCAAAGAGATTATCAAGACTCACTGCTTTGGGCTGCCTCTCCTGCTGGCGCTTCTGAATTAAAGCCCGGGCCTGGTGTTCGCCAGCCACTACCGTTAGGGTGTCACCCACTTGAGGCACAGTGTCTAGACCAAGGACTTCAACCGGCATAGCTGGCTCAGCCTTCCTCACTCGCTTACCCACATCAGTAAACATAGCCCTTACCCTACCCCAGGTGGTGCCAACAACCACGGTATCACCCACTTTTAAGGTTCCGTTTTGAATAAGCACCGTGGCCAATGGTCCTTTGCTCTTGTCCAGCTTAGCCTCAATAACCACCCCTACTGCCGGTCGGGATGGGTCTGCCCTAAGGTCCTCCATCTCAGCTACCACTAGAAGATTTTCCAGTAGCTCAGAGATGCCTATCTTCTCCTTAGCTGAAATGGGAACACAAACCACATCGCCCCCCCACTTCTCAATAACCAAGCCAGCATCAGCTAGCTGGTGCTTAACCAGCTCAGGGTTAGCCTCAGGTTTGTCAATCTTATTAATCGCCACCACGATTGGCACGCCGGCAGCCCGGGCATGGTCAATAGCTTCCAAAGTTTGTGGCATTACCCCGTCATCAGCAGCCACAACCAAAACGGTGATATCGGTTATCTGGGCACCACGAGCCCGCATAGCAGTAAAGGCTTCATGACCCGGGGTATCCAGGAAGGTAATCTTTTGCCCCTTAATCTCTACCTGATAGGCACCAATATGCTGGGTAATACCCCCAGCTTCAGTAGCCATGACATTGGTTTGCCGGATAGCATCCAAAAGTCTAGTCTTACCGTGATCGACATGCCCCATGATAGTAATCACCGCGGGGCGTGGTCGCAGACCACTGAGCTCCTCCTCCTGAGGTCGATACCTCTTACTCCCGGCAATAGTGGCTAAAGGCTTTGGCTGGGCTTCATAACCACAGGCAGCAGCCGCAGCGGCGGCTGCCTCATAGTCAATGACCTGGTTAATATTGGCAAAAATGCCGCTTCTCATCAGTTGTTTGATAATGTCTACGGCACTGACCTGCAAAAGGCCAGCCAATTGCCTCACCGCTATAGAGTGAGGAATCTCAACCAGATTTGCCCTGGTTTCACCTGATTTACTCACCTCTGCCACTAAATGTCTCCCTACCCCAGTTCCTTCCCGTATCTAATAAGCTGCTCCCGATTGTCCTGGGTAAGGGTGGTGCGCAAGGCATATTCCACCCGACCCTTCTTCAGCCCAATCTCCCAGCACTCTGGTGCTGGGCATAAATAAGCACCACGCCCCGACCTCTTCCCATCAGGATCAACCTCGACACCGCCACCGGAAGTTCGAACCAAGCGGATTAACTCCCGCTTAGGTCTTACCCCACCACAAGCGACGCAACTCCGCTGGGGTACATGCCTGACCAAAATAGAATTAATACTCCTCTTCCTCACCAAGTAATTCTGGCTTTTGGCGCCGTTTCCTCAGCCTGACGCCCTCATCAGTTCCCCGGTCACCAGTGTCCTTCTTTTTCTTCTTCCTCACTTTAGCCACAGGCTTGGTCGGTCCAAACACCAAAACATCCTCAGCAAACCGAATCTGAGGTTTTTCTAATGGGGCTTGCGGTTCCAAAAAGGGCTCAGGAGGAACGAGGGTAGTATCACCAGGGTGAAGAGGCTCAGCCGCTACTTCTGCCGGGGCTAAGGCCGACTCCTCAATAGCTGGCAATTCAGCAGCCAGTGCCTCGCCAGCTATAGCCTCCGCCTCTACCTCGGGTAAAGATTCGGCTTTTGCCAGTCTTTCTGCCTCGGCGGCTGAGGCACTCTTAATGTCAATCCGCCACCCAGTGAGTTTAGCCGCCAGCCTGGCATTCTGCCCCTCCTTACCAATGGCTAACGAGAGCTGCTTATCGGGAACAACCACAGTAGCTATCCCATCGTCCTCATTCAACTCCACACTTAATACCTGTGCCGGGCTGAGGGCACTAGCAATGAAGACCGAGGCATCAGGACTCCAGACGACGACATCCAGCTTTTCACCACTCAATTCTTTCATAATATTTTGTATCCTGATACCACGAAGTCCGACACAGCAACCAACCGGGTCAATGCCGTCCTGGCGTGCTGCCACTGCTATCTTACTCCGATAACCAGCCTCACGAGCGATGGCTTTCACCTCCACTATCCCATTAAGCACCTCGGGAACCTCTAGCTCAAAAAGCCGACGGAGTAAATCTGGGTGCGAGCGTGACACTATTACCTGAGGTCCCCTGTTGGTCCGAGCCACCTCAAGAAGATAAACCTTAAGCCGTTGACCGACACGATACCTCTCATTGCGCACCTGCTCAACAGCGGGGAGTACTGCCTCAGCTCTACCCAAATCAATGTAGACCTGCCTGGGCTCAATGCGCTGCACCAGCCCGGTGACAATATCACCTTCCTTATCAGAATATTCTTCAAATATGGCGCTATGCTCCGCCTCATGAAGGCGCTGGAGAATAACCTGCTTTGCCGTTTGAGCAGCAATTCGTCCAGCGTTACGCGGAGTGGCTTCTACCTTAATAGTGTCACCAATCTGGGCATCTGGCTTAATCCGGGTCGCTTCGCTTAGTGATATTTCATGGCGTGTGTCTGTAGATTGCTCGACTACAGTTTTCTCCGCCCACACCTTAACCGCGCCGGTAGCGGTATCAATCTTGACCGAAATATTTTGGTTGGGGGCAAAATTGTCCTTCCTATAAGCTGAGACCAGCGCTGTCTCTACCGCAGCAATAACCACCTCCTTAGGCAGGTTCTTCTCCGCAGAGAGCTGAGTTATGGCTAGCATAAATTCGCTCTTCATCTAAGCCTAAGACCTCCGACCATTTTTCCCCTAACAACTAAAAAAGTGGGAGTAAAACCCACTTATCAATCAGCCTTTACCTAAAATAAGTATACCATAATCAATATTTATAATCAATACTTTGTAAAGAGATTGTTTATTAACCTCACCCCCTTAGT
>CAZYZL010000071.1:0-4937 GCA_964652005.1 uncultured Dehalococcoidales bacterium
TTATCCCCGGCTACGTAATGAAGCTCGCCGAGTTTGGCGCTAGGATGTTCGTTTTCTAAGCCGGGGATGGTTTCTTGAATCTGGCCGTATAATTCCACAAATTACCTAGAATAGCGTCCAGAACAAATCCTTCACGCTGGCATATTTTGACGGTGGTCGAGCGCAGGGGGTAATCTGGGTCGGGCAAGAGTTCAGTTACCGCCAGAATTCCGCCCGGTTTCAACACCCGTCTTATTTCCCGCAGGGCTCTACCTCTATCGGGTATTTCCTGAAGTACGGTTACCATATATACCAAGTCAACAGGCCCATCTTCAAACGGCAGGTCATAGGCGCTGGCTTGTTTCAGCTCAACATTTCTTATCCCCTGATTTTCTGGTTTAGCCAGTTTGCGTTCTAGCTGCTTTAACATCGCCGGTTGGATATCAATGGCATAGACTTTGCCCCGCTCCCCCACCGCCTTGGCGACAAAGGTGGTGAAGGCACCACTGCCACAGCCCAGGTCAAGCACGGTCATACCCTGTTTGATGCCGCTGCGCTCAATTAACTGACCCGGTGGTTGCCGCCAGCGCCTTATATCACTATCCAAGAACCGCCCAGTGAATGCTGGTGCTGGGAAGTGCCACAGCTTTCTCACTGTTCGGAGAGCCACAAGATATAAGAGCAAACTGCCCACAACTATGAGTATGACTTTTAATGCTGTCATTTCCGCACCTGAATCAGCCAATTATAGGTGATACTGCTCATAATGGGCAATGGTTATTCTTGAGATTGTTTATCAACCTCATCCCCTTTATCCCCTTCCCCTTATCAAGGGGAAGGGGGAAGTAGTTTTAAGAGGGGGCGGAGCCCCCTCTTCTTTATTCCTCCTCGCCTTCCAGGAGAGGGGGACTAAGGGGGTGAGGTGCAGAAAGTTGAGGTGTCACTAATCATATGAACGAGTACAATACCTTGTTATCAAATTCCGAATATAGTATGATAGCCAGAAAAGGAGGCGAAAATGCCGTTAGATTGGGGTTTCCCATTCCTTGCCGGTATATTTTGGTTCCTAATACCGCTAGCTGTGGTTTGGGAGATGGCATGGAAGGGAGTAGCCCTGTGGCGAGCAGGCAGGAATGCCCATCTTGCCTGGTTTATAGCGCTGTTCATAGTTAATACACTGGGCATATTGCCCATAATATACATCTTCGCCTTCAGCAAAAAGAAGGAATAATCCGCCTTTTTGTATAGGGGTAACGGTGAATCGAACCAGGGGCTTTGTTAATCTAAATAGATTTAAGTCAGGCAGGGCGATAAAACGGCTCAAGAAGGTTGTGGATAAGTACCGGTTGAAGGGGCAAAAGGAGCGGTAAGTCATAACTGTGAAGAAGATTGGCATTCTTTACCACCCGATGATTGAGGCTGCCCATACCTTGGCTGAGGAATTGAAGGACTTTTTGAGCGCCCGGCGCATCTCGGTTTGGCTGTGCTCTGCCTGGGAAGGGGAGCAAGCCAAAGCTCAGGTGAATGATACTGATTTAATTCTTACTATTGGTGGTGATGGCACTATCCTTCGGGCGGCTCAGGTGGCGGCTCCCAGCCGAATCCCTGTCACCGGGATTAATCTGGGCAAGCTGGGCTTTATGACCGAACTCAGTGCTGGGGAGGCTAAGGACAGGCTACCCGCTTTGCTTGCCGGGAAGGGTTGGCTTGATGAGCGGGCTATGCTTGAGGCTGAGCTTGGTGCCACTGAATCTGAGCCATCCCGCACCTTTTATGCCCTAAACGATGTCGTGGTGGCGAGGGGGGCAGTAGCCCGGGTAGTTTATATAGAAGCCAGCATTGATGGTCAGCCGCTGACTACTTATAAGGCTGACGGTGTTATTATGGCTACTGCCACTGGCAGCACTGGCTATTCACTGGCAGCCGGCGGTCCTATTCTTCATCCCCAAGCCAAGGAGTTTTTGCTGTTACCTATAATGCCTCACCTTAGCCCGGCTTATGCCATGGTATTGCCAGCTACAGCAGTGGTCAGCCTGCGCCTTACTACTGCCCATCAGGCAACGCTGAGTATTGATGGTCATATAAATCTACCACTTAGTAGTGGCGCTGTTATTACTGTAAGGCATAGCTCTTACACCGGTCGGTTTTTGAGAATTCATCCCGAAGTCGCTTTCTATGGCTCTCTGGAGCAAAAGCTGAAAGGAAAGCAGTAGTTTGAAGGTGGAAAAAGCCAGAATCAGCGACGTCCCCCAGATACATCAGTTAATTAACCACTTTGCTGAAAGGGACGAGATGCTGCCTCGCTCATTGAGTGAGTTATATGAGAATATCAGGGACTGTTTTGTCGTTAGGCAGGGCGGGCAGGTAGTTGGCTGTGTATCGCTACATGTTTTTTGGTCCGACCTGGCTGAGATAAGGTCGCTGGCGGTAGTCGCGGATAGCCAGGAGCAAGGCATTGGCGCTCAACTGGTGCAGGCTTGCCTCAAGGAGGCTGAGGAACTTGGTATTACCACTATCTTTTGCCTGACGTACAAGCCAGCCTTTTTTGAGCAGTTTGGCTTTTCCCAGGTTGATAAAATGGAGCTGCCAAGAAAGGTCTGGACTGAGTGCTACCGCTGCCCTAAATTCCCCAATTGTGACGAGGTAGCCCTTGTCTATCACCTAAGGGTGCCAGCATCTGGTTGAAATCATTGGAGTTTAAATTGGCTAAGGAAAAGACGCTATCCAGCCGACTAATCTATGACGGGCGGGCAGTAAGGCTTCGGGTTGATACCGTGAGGCTGCCCAGCGGCAGAGAGACCACGCGGGAGATTGTCGAGCATAGTGATTGTGTGGCTATTATAGCTATTGACGATAAGGATAACGTTTTGCTGGTCAATCAATTTCGTGAGTCGGTGGAGAAGGAGCTACTTGAGATACCGGCGGGGGGCATTGAACCTGGGGAGGACCCGGTGGATTGCGTTCGCCGTGAGTTGCGTGAGGAGACGGGTTTTCTGCCTCAAAAGGTGGAGCGGTTGGGTGGCTTCTATTCCACCCCAGGTTACTGCAACGAATACCTCCATCTTTATCTGGCTACCGACCTTGTTCCCAGCCCACTTCAGGCTGAGGATAGCGAGAGTATCAGATTAGCCCGGGTGCCGCTGGGTCAGATTCGCAGTCTTATCACCTCAGGCTCCATTTGTGATGCCAAGAGCATCGCCGGGCTGCTCATGTTTTTGGATTTTCGTAAGCGGGGCTAAAAGTACTTTCTCAGCGAGCTGGCTATCTCCTCGGGTGGTTCGGTTACCATTCCATCGTAAAGTATGTTTTGTGAATAAAAAACGTCATTTATCGGCCGAGCCTGCACGCTGCTTCGGGAAACAATCCTCACCCCCGCCCATAAGTAATCCAGTTTTTCGCCCAGCGGACCGGAGTAGAGAGCAAAGTTGCAGCTAGAAAAGCCCTTATCTTGGTAGTATTTGAATACCCGGCATATGCCATCGGCTAAGCTTTCCCAGTCGCTGTCGTCAAAGTGGAGGAAATTTGACTCATTCCTTACTATGCCGTGTACCTCATCCTCTCTCATCGGAGCAAAGGGCACCAGCCACTCGGTATTGCCCAGGCGGTTAATATGCCTCTGCCCTATCTCCTTTTCTGTGTCAACAAGGTCTTCCCAGAAGCAGGCGGAGTGTTGAGCGTAGTATTTCTGGCTATGTTCGAGCAGGTTAGCTATCAGAAAGTAGGGCAAGTCGCTGGCGAGGACCTGGAGGTGGGGGTGGGGTATGCTGGCGCCGGCAGGGAAAAGGTAATTAAAGCCGATCTCGGCATACTTGTTGGGCTTACTCTGATTTAGCCGGTTAAAATAGATAGAGCACGCCTTAAAGGCGTTGACAAAAAGCTCAGAGGTAAATTGCTCCAGGCGGACGAAGTGCTGATGAGTGATAACGGTAATGGCGCTATATTCCTTCTGGGCAAACAGGTTGGGGAAAAGGCAGGCTTCCCCGACCACTATTCTGCCGCCGGGTATTAGCTCTTCGGGGTATCTTGGGGTGGCTTTATCCACCTTCTCCGGGCAGAAGAAGCACCCTTCTCTGGTCTGCTCGGCAATCTCAGCCAGCATCTTTTCATCGGTGGTATAAAGCCTCTGCCATGCCTTGCGCCCGGTGCGCACCTTGGTGGTAAATCCAGTTAGCGGGTCTATCCTCGTTTCAATCAGTTGGGAGTCCAGCTCAAAATTTTTCAACGGACTGTGGAATATGGCTTGCGCAATATGCTTCTCAAAATCAATTTTCATTTCTACTTCTCCCTCTGGTATTTAGCTTTCCCCAGCTCAAACAGGTCTCCCCCATAAATATCGTTGGCGACAATAGCCGGAAAGTTCTCCACATTAAGTCGCAGGATAGCCTCTTTCACCTCTGGTGAGCGGCTTCCCTTGCCAATCATGGCTCTAAGCCCGGCAGCGATAAGGCGGGGGGTATAAATATCCATGCAGCTACTGGTGGTGGGACCGATTGGTGATGTGATATTTATCAATCCTATCCCCTTTATCCCCTTCCCCTTAGCAAGGGGAAGGGGAATTAGTTTTTTGGAGAGGGGCTTCGCCCCTCTCCAACACCCCTTTCAACCAATGTACTCTTAATCTTCTCTTGGATTGCATCTTTGAGTTCACTCAAAGCGTCGTCATAATTAATGCCTTGACTAGAGTCCTTCAATATATACTCAATAGGAACTTCTTTTATCATCTCTGCTACATAGAACTCCGCCAACTTTTTACGCCAGCCATAGGAGTCAAAAAGAGGGGTGAACACATGAAAGAGGATAATCTTTTGATATTGCTTGTAGCGTTTGTGCAAGAGCCAATATTTTCCGGTATTTGTGTCAGGATGTGTCTGCCCTGATTCAATTTCAACAGCAAGCAACGTTTTTCCGTCTGTTATCATACCGTCACTTCGAAAACCGTCGGATGGGAAACCAATAAT
>CAZYZL010000072.1:0-3452 GCA_964652005.1 uncultured Dehalococcoidales bacterium
CATGCCGTAGGTGCTTTGCACTACTTCCCCCAAGGGCAAACCATCATTGAAATCGGGGGGCAGGATAGCAAGATTATCATTATTAGGGACGGGATAGTGACCGACTTCGGTATGAACACGGTATGTGCTGCCGGCACTGGCAGCTTCCTGGACCACCAAGCACTGCGCCTTAATATGAGCATTGAGGAACTCAGCGAGCGGGCGTTAGAGAGCACCACACCGGTACGTATCGCCGGGCGATGTACCGTTTTTGCTGAATCAGACATGATACACAAACAACAAATGGGGCACCGGACTGAGGATATTCTCTATGGCCTATGCCAGGCATTAGTGCGCAATTACCTTAACAATGTTGGCTTGGGCAAGGATATTCAGCCGCCGATAATATTTCAGGGTGGTGTTGCCTTCAACCGGGGTATAATCAGGGCGTTTCAAGAAGAGCTTGGTGCCGAGGTGATTGTCCCACCCCATCACGAGGTGATGGGAGCAATAGGCGCTGCCTTGCTGGTGCATGAAGAGATGGCAGGTAGGGATGACGGCAGCAAGTTCAAGGGATTTGGCATCAGTGAGATAAAGTATCACACCTCCTCATTTGAATGTAAAGCCTGTCCCAATCAGTGTGAGATTGCCCAGCTTTCGGTTGACAGCCAGATTCTTGCCCGGTGGGGAGGACGTTGCGACCTGTGGGAAAGGAGCCCCAGCGGGTAAAAATTTTGAGCGAGAAAGAGATGATAATTGCCGTTGATGCTGCTGGCGGAGAGTATGCCCCCTATGAAATAGTGAAGGGAGCTATACAAGCAGCTCAGGAATATGGTGTTGATATTGCCCTGGTGGGAAGTAAAGCCATACTCCACGTGCTGGCAGGTCGCTACAGAAATAAGCTGAACCTTAGTATCATTGAAGCACCACAGGTTATTGAGCCTTATGAGCCACCCCTGAAGGCAGTCCGCAATAAACCAGACTCCTCAATAGTGGTTGGAATTAATCTGGTAAGAGATGGCATAGCTTCAGCTTTCGTCTCCGCCGGTAACACCGGGGCAGTAGTATGTGCCAGCCTCCTTAGCCTGGGAAAGATAAAAGGCATTGAGCGCCCCGCCCTGGGCAGTTTTCTTGATATCACCCCCTCCACTCCCCCCCTCCTTATTGATGCTGGTGCCAATGCTAACTGCCGACCCAGCCACTTAGTCCAATTTGCTTACTTAGGCACGACCTATGTTAAGCACCTGGTGGACATCAACTCCCCACGTGTCTGTCTGCTCAGCAATGGCACAGAAGAAACAAAGGGCAATCGGCTGATTCACGAAAGCTATAGTCTCCTCAAGAAGACCAACTTGAACTTTATAGGCAATATAGAAGGGCAAGACATATCTAAGAGAACCGCCGACGTCATCGTTACCGATGGCTTCACCGGGAACATAGTGCTCAAGACCATCGAAGGATTAGGCGACACTTTTGGGGAACTGCTGCGCCAAGCAGGTCATATTTTCTCCACCGCCTATCACCTCCAGGTGCGAGCTTTCCTCCGAGATATAGGATTAGGCTCCTGGGTAAAACGGCTAGACTATAAGGAATACGGCGGGGCGTGCCTTCTGGGGGTAAATGGAAATATCATCGTAGCCCATGGACGCAGTCAGGCTAAGGCAATTAACAATGCTATAGGTTTAGCCAAACAGACAGTAGAACGGGACATCTGCCGAATAATTAAAGAGGAGAGCTATGAATAAGCCAATTGTAGTAGATGATGCCAGCTTCGACCAAACAGTGCTGCAGTCAAAGACGCCGGTACTGGTCGACTTCTGGGCACCCTGGTGTCGCCCCTGTCTTATGGCTGCCCCGGTGCTAGAGGAGCTGGCTGAGGAGTACGCCGGCAGGATAACTGTGGCTAAGTTGGATGTTGACCAGAACGCCAGAACCGCCGCCAAATATGGCATAATGGCCATTCCCAATCTTATTATCTTCAAAAATGGAAAGCCAGTGTCACAAATAGTGGGCTACAAACCAAAGGCAGAGTTGAAACGAGACCTGGATGCTGCCCTGAAATAAAGCCTATGAACAAGAAATACGAGGTAATTATAATTGGTGGTGGCCCGGCTGGACTTAGCGCTGGACTCTATACTTCAAGAGCCAGGCTCAATAGCCTGCTAATAGAAAGGGGGGTGGTGGGTGGGCAGATAGCCGATGCCGAGCTGGTAGAGAACTACCCCGGCTTTCCTGAGGGTATTTCCGGTGCCGAGCTGGGACAACTAATGCACCAGCAGGCAACTAAATATGGGTTACAAACCTTACTGACTGAGGTCACCGGCATTGAGCTTCAGGGGGAGAAAAAGGTGGTAGCGACCACCAAGGGCAGCTTCACTGCCAAGGCAGTAATTATTGCCAGCGGCTCAGAACGGCTCAAGCTGGGGATACCAGGGGAAGAGGAATTTACCGGTAAAGGGGTATCCTATTGCGCCACTTGTGATGCCTTTTTCTTCAAAGAGCAGCCAGTAGCTGTAGTTGGTGGTGGTGATGCAGCAATTACTGAAGCCCTCCACCTCACCAAGTTCGCCTCCAGGGTCATAGTGCTCCATCGGCGTAATCAGCTCCGTGCCAGCCGCATCCTACAGGAGAAAGCCTTCTCCGAACCAAAAATAGAATTCCTGTGGAATACGGTAGTGGAGGAAATTGAGGGCAAAGATAAGGTTGAGCGGCTGAGGCTCCGCCAGGTAATAACCGGGGAGAAATCTACCCTGGATGTATCCGGGGTCTTTGTCTCTATCGGGCTCACACCGGGCACAGATTACCTCAAAGGCGTTTTGCCATTAGACGCCGCTGGCTACGTCATAACCAATGAAAAAATGGAGACGGAAATACCTGGAATTTTTGCTGCTGGCGATATACGCCTGAGCTCTGCCCGGCAGGCGATAACCGCTGCCGGGGATGGCGTCACCGCCGCTATCTACGCCGAAAAATTCATCTCCCGATAGCCTAGCGCTTCTCCAACAAGTGAAGTATAATTATAAATAAGGAGAAATTATGAAGGTCATCTTTTTGGATGATGTGCCCAATGTGGCTAGAGCCGGTGAGATAAAAGAGGTAGCCGATGGCTACGGCAGGAACTTCCTCATCCCCAAAAAACTAGCCTTGTTAGCCACCCCACAGGCAATCAGCCAGGCAGAAACCAGAGACAAAACAAAAGCCGGGACAAACACTGAATTGATTGAGCTGGCTCGCCAGCTAGATGGGAAGGAGGTCAGCCTCAAAGCTAAAGCCGGAGCCAAAGATAGACTTTACGGCTCAATCACCAGTACTGATATTGCTTCTGAGCTAAGCAATACCGTCGGGCTGGCTATTGACAAAAGAAAGATAGAATTGGACGAGCCTATCCGTCAACTCGGTAGTTACGAGGTGGCTATTAGGTTAGCTAAGGACATTGTACCCAAAATCAGGGTTACTGTAACCGAAGAGGAGAC
>CAZYZL010000072.1:3552-4928 GCA_964652005.1 uncultured Dehalococcoidales bacterium
AGGCTCCAAAGAAAGAAGAAAAGCCTCCGAAGGGAAAAAAGAAGACCCAGAAGAAAGAGGAGAAGACCTAGAATGTATGGCGACAAATTGCCGCCGCATGATATTGATGCTGAAGAAGCGGTAATCGGCTCACTGCTGGTAGACAGGACAGCAATCTATAAAATTGCCACCTTTCTGCAGTCGTCGGACTTTTATAGCGAAAGAAACTCACTGGCATATGGGGCATGCCTATCGCTCTACCAGCGTGATGAACCGATAGACCAAATCACATTAGCTCAAGAGCTTGACCGGAGAGGAAAACTGGAGGCGTGTGGTGGCGCTGCCTATCTAAGCCACCTGATAGCCATATGCCCGACCTCTCTTGATATTGAGCATCATGCCCAAATCGTTTATCGCCTGGCGGTAATGCGCCACCTGATTGAGGCTGCAGGGCAAATTGCCAATATCGGTTATCAGGCTGACCCGGATGTTGATGCCAGCCTTACCCGGGCTGAGGATACCCTGTTTAGGCTGCGTCACGGGCAAAGTCCTCGAGACTTCACCCATATCCGCCAGGTGCTGGACAAGTATTTTGAGACCACCGCCGCCGGCCTCGGGGCAGCAGGAGGTCAGCCCAAGGAGCCAATCCCCTATGTGCTGTCAGGTTTTGCCGGCCTAGATGAATTCCTGGGTGGATTTCAGCCCTCCGACCTAGTTATCGTTGCCGGCAGACCAAGCCTGGGTAAGACAAGCCTGGCGCTTAGCCTTGCCCGGAATGCCGCCGTAGAGCAACAGGCTTGCGTGGCTCTCTTCAGCCTGGAGATGGCACGGGAGCCATTGGTGCTGCGCCTCCTGGCCAGTGAGGCTGAGGTTGACTCAAGGCGGGTTCGCCTCGGGCTTCACACTGAAGAGCAGGAAAAAAGGATTATGGATGCTATCGGCAGGCTTTCCGAAGCACCAATCTATATTGATGATACCCCTCAACTGCGGGTGGTAGAGATGCGAAGCAAAGCCCGCCGCTTGCACTTTGAGCGTGGTATCAACATGATTATTGTTGATTACCTGCAGCTAATGCAGGGGGACGGGAGGGGGGAAAGCCGTGTCCAGGAAGTTAGCTATATCTCCCGTTCCCTTAAGGCATTGGCTCGTGAGCTCAATGTGTCAGTGCTGGCAGTATCACAGCTCAGCCGAGCTGTGGAGTGGCGTGCCTCACACAGACCTCAGCTATCTGACCTGAGGGAAAGCGGCAGCATTGAGCAGGATGCCGACGTGGTTATGTTTATCTACCGAGATGAGGTCTATTACACCAAGGAGGAATGGGAAAGGGAACACCCCGGAGAAAGCTACCCGCCACCGGCTGATATCATAATCGCCAAGCACCGCAATGGTCCCACCGG
>CAZYZL010000073.1:0-1619 GCA_964652005.1 uncultured Dehalococcoidales bacterium
TCAATCCAGTAATAGCTCAGCGGCTAATCAGGGAATTTATCCTCGGCGATGACCCTTGTCTTGAATTCGTCCTCGGCGCTGTGGAAGAGAATGACCTCGTTCCCAGCTTTTCTGTTTTCCCTAGAGCCAGGTTTGAGAAAAAGGTTATCCTGAAAAACTGCGGACACATCGACCCCAAGCAGATAGAGCACTACATTGCTAACGGCGGCTATTCGGCTATGGTTAAAGCGCTTCAGCTAACGCCTGAGGAGATTATTGATGAGGTCAAAAGGTCGGGGCTGAGGGGCAGGGGTGGCGCTGGCTTTTCTACCGGAGATAAGTGGGAAATCTGCCGTAATGCCCCAGGTAAGCCAAAGTATGTAGTTTGTAACGGGGATGAGGGTGACCCCGGTGCCTTTATGGACCGGGCTATTCTGGAGAGCGACCCCCATTCATTACTGGAGGGTATGCTCATTGCCGGCTATGCTATCAGTGCCCGATACGGCTATATCTATGTTCGGGCTGAGTATCCCCTGGCTGTCCGTCGCGCCCGACTTGCTCTTCGCCAGGCAAGGAAGCTAAACCTGCTGGGTAGGAATATCCTGGGCAGCGATTTCAGCTTTGACATCAAGCTGTTTCAGGGTTCAGGTGCCTTTGTCTGTGGTGAGGAGACCGCCCTTATCGCCTCGCTAGAGGGGAAACCGGGCACCCCGTATTACCGCCCGCCTTACCCGGCAACCAGTGGCCTGTATGGGAAGCCGACCCTTATCAATAATGTGAAGACCCTGGCGGCCATACCTCGCGTAATTCAGAGCGGGGCGGAGTGGTTTGCCAGCGTTGGCACTGAGGGGAGTAAAGGGACAGCTGTTTTTGCTTTAGCCGGTAAGGTGGTTAACACCGGGCTGGCAGAGGTGCCCATGGGCACCACCCTGCGCCAGGTCATCTTTGATGTTGGCAGTGGTATTCCTGGGGGTAAGCGTTTCAAGGCAGTGCAGATAGGCGGTCCCTCCGGCGGCTGTCTCCCTGAATCTGCCCTGGATTTGCCCATTGACTTTAATTCCCTTACTCAGGCAGGGGCGATGATGGGCTCCGGGGGGATGATAGTCCTTGATGAAGACGACTGCATGGTGGAGATAGCCCGCTATTTTCTGGAGTTTACCCAGAGGGAGTCCTGTGGCAAGTGCACCTTCTGCCGCCTGGGAACGAAACAAATGCTGGAAGTCCTGGATGAAATTACCAAAGGCAGGGGGAAGATTGAAGACCTGGATATGCTCAGCCAGCTAGCCGAAGACATAAGGGTTGGCTCACTCTGTGGCCTGGGCAAGACGGCACCCAACCCGATATTGACCACCCTGCGTTTTTTCCGTGATGAATATGAGGCGCACATCAAGGAGGGTCGGTGCCCAGCCCTGATGTGCCGCGACCTCATTGCCTATTACATCATCCCGGAGAGGTGCGAACGCTCCTGTGACGCCTGCGTTGGCACTTGCACCGTGGAGGCAATATCTACTACTAAGAAGAGAATCAAGGTAATTGACCAGGAAAAGTGTGTCAAGTGTGGCACCTGTCTTAAAGCCTGCCCTCCCCAGTACAATGCCGTGGTCAAGCTGTCACCCCCCAGCCTGGTGCCAGCTTCAAAG
>CAZYZL010000073.1:1719-4890 GCA_964652005.1 uncultured Dehalococcoidales bacterium
TGTGCCCTCCGTGATGCTTCACACCCTGCTGCCTCCTGTCGGCTGTGCTTTGTTGAGGCGGAGGGCAAAAAGCAACCGGTTACTGCCTGCACTGAGACCGTAGAGCAAGGCATGGTGGTAAACACCAGAGGTCCGGCGGCTCTAAGGCTGGCACGCACCGCCCTTGAGCTGCTTCTGGCCAGCAATGTGGTGGACTGTGCCCATTGCCCCGCTAGCGGTGCCTGCGAGCTTCAAAAAATAGCTGCTCATCTGGGGGTTAAGCTTAAGGCGAAGCGATTGAGGAAGCTTCTGCGCAATCTGCCGGTGGACTCCAGCAGCCCGGTGTTTATCTATGACCCGAACAAGTGCGTGCTCTGTGGCCGGTGTGTCTGGGTATGTCGGGAGCGTCTGGGTATAGGAGTCCTTGGTTTTGCCCACCGTGGCTTTAACCGGATGGTTACCACTTTTGGTCATGAGCCAATTGGCGAGTCCAGGTGCCGGGATTGTGGCGAATGTGTGATTGCCTGTCCCACCGGGGCTATGACCTTTAAGGACAAGGGGGACACCTCAATACACTAAGCGGTAAGATTAGATGTGGAGCATCGGCTCGGTGCCAGAGAATCTAATTAGCAGCCAGGTGGTATCAGCTAAGGTAAGGTGGAAGCCAAGGAAAGAGATTGAGGCACTCATAGCTTGCTTAATCACTAGATGATACTCTTCTGCTATAGCTGAACCGCTAGTATTTTTAGCCATTTATCTATTGCCTTTCTCTTTCTTAACTCAGCTATACCCTTTTTTCTTTTCAGTTTATCTAAAATTCCACTCGGAATTGTATCATCTCCTTCAGTAAAAGGCATGTTTCGAATTTTCTCTAGTGCTATGTGTATTAATCGCTCACTGGGTTCTGTTGCTGCCAGTATATCCACTAGCTTCCAATCGCTATAGGCATTACTGATTAGCTCCGCTGAGATATCCTCCAGCTTGCCTAATACCTCTGCTTCTATTTCTTTCCGCTTCTCCTCAGAGTTGCTTTCTGTGTAAATCCTGTTCAGTGGTTCAGTCCCTGATGCTCTTATAGCCAGAAAGCTTCGCACCTTGTTTTTATCATCTTCAAGCTGCATTTCCACGAGATCGTAGCGAACTCCACCCAAATATACGACTCTCAACCCTGCTATTCTTCTTCCGTTTAACTCTTCGGCGGTTAAGCCTTTGTATGAGTCTAGGAAATAATTGATAAGCCTCTCTTTTGCTTCATCGCTGGCATCTACATCCACTCGATTGCTGTAGAACGCCCCATATTCTGCCATAAAATTGCTCCAGATTTCATTAAGCGATTTCCTATGAGTAGCAATCATATCCATGATCAGCAAATTGCCCCAAATCCCATCTTTATCAGGTAAATGCCCTTTTGTGGTAACCCCAGCGCTCTCTTCTCCGGCAATAATTATGCTATTGCGAAAATTAGGGTCTTCTTGCACTCGGTAGAATCGGTCTGCCTGCATTCCGTCTGTGATCACATACTTGATGCCGACCATAGTCACATAGCTTGGGATACCAGTTATATCTTCCTTTTTCCCGACTATCACCTCATAAAAGGGGTGGGTTATATAGCTAGGAATAACCTTTGGGTCGGGCGCAATTTTTTTATTTTTGTCTATGCTTCTAGCAACAGCATCGATCGCCTGCGAGGATGTTACTGTTCTCACAATTTTCCCCTTCAGACCTTTATGTCTTTCTAGATATAAAGCCAGCATCGGGAGTATCTGGTTCGGCCTGAAGTACTGCCCTCCTTTGTCAACGATACCGTAGCGGTCAGCGTCAGTATCCAGGGCAACGCCTAATGTTGCACCCGTAGTGGCAATTTTCTTTTGTAGTTCCTCCAGATGGGGTGGCTCTGGGTCTGCATACTCCAGATTTCCTAACTTCGGGTCCTTTTCGCCATGTAGCACTTCATATGAGCCCCCCACAGTACTGAGGAGCACTCTGAGATATTCCCTTCCTGCTCCGTGCATCTCGTCAATCACAATCTTTTTATCGCTGAAATAGTTTCTTATGGCATCAATATCCAGCTTAATCCTAGAGTTGCCTAAACCGCTGGATAGTAGCCACCTGCAGTACGCCTTAATAGGATTGAACTTTTTAACTTTCCCTTGTTCCATCGCCTGACCTAGATCAACAGCAGGGAAATTTTCACCCAATAGCTGTATTTGGTTACTTCTGGCTGCAATGAAATCCGTCAGTGTGGTAGCGGCGGGGCACCCTGATTGGGGAGAATATTTAATTCCCTGCCATTCTACTGGATTGTGGCTGGCAGTACAATTAATGATACCAGCGACATTCTCTTCACCTAAGTGCTCGATGGCCCAATAAACGAGAGCTGGGGTTGGGGTATCTCTTTCAGCTAGATAAACCTTGATGGCGTTGAGAACACAAACCTGAGCTACCCATGACGCTACTTCATCGGCGTGTTCTCGGCTATCATATCCAATAACAACCCACTTATCTCCAAGATTTTCGCTTTTTATATAGTCGGGAATGTCTACCCCTTTGATATAATCGCATATCGCTTGAGCTACCGTCTTGGCTTTCTCTTCAACGAAGTCTATGTTCCAAAGGCCCCTCAACCCCGATGTTCCGAATCTGGGGTACTTCAAGGCATGTATTTCGCTAAGGAGCCCTCTCAAATCTTCCTCCTCTGTCTTCAATTTGAAATCAAACATCTTGTCAGCTAGTTTGCACACCTGTAAAACTCGAAAAGGTAGGTATCTATTAGTAGTATCTCGCAACAGGGGGATGATATCCTTCTTGATATCCTTTCTCAGTTCGACAAATTCTTCCCTGTGGAATAAAATCTCCAAAGCATTAACCGAAGCTTCCCTTAGCTCTTTCATGGCGGGGAGTATTTCCTCTCTAATGCGCCGTCCCCATATCCTATCAGCTTCAGTTTCATCTCTAGTGTATGTTTCATATCTGTATGGCCCTATTTCAGCTACAATCGTACCTAAAACAGCAACTATTAAAGGCAAGAAAGGCTTCAATTCATCCTTCGATTTTTCTTGCAGCTCCTGAACAAGTCTCCGCAACAATTTCCAAGCCAAGTCTATATGCTTATCTATCTCTTCCCTAGAATCAGTCTCTGTCAGCCCTCTGTCAAGTTCAACGAATCTTTGCGCTAGCTGTGAAAGATCGAAC
>CAZYZL010000074.1:0-4861 GCA_964652005.1 uncultured Dehalococcoidales bacterium
CGATTTCAATGATGGTTTGCCCTTGGGGGAAGTAGTGCAAAGCACCTACGGCATGACTGGTAATCTCATTCTTGACTAAATCGGCACCGACGATAACCCCGGCCAGGTAGCGAGCGCTGCCTGTGGTAGCCACACCGCCGACGTCCACATCCTTGGGCAGGTTTTGTTTGATTTGACGCAGCCCCTGCTGCACCATTTCAATGGGCTTACCCTGCGTCGGCAGGTAGACATGGGTAACCAGCCCATCATCCTGTTTCAGGACGGCAAGCTTGGTGGTTACTGAGCCAACATCAATGCCCAAATAGGCTTCCATGACTCTCCTTAGGTTGTTTGTCAACCTCACCCCCTTTACACACCCTAAAAAATCAAAGATTTTTCAGGGAACCCGTTTTGCCCCCCTCTCCATTCTTGGAAAGGGGGTCAGGGGGATGGGTTACTAAACAATCTCTCCTTTGTTGTTGCTTTTTGCCTGCCGCCTATGTTCTAGCAGGTCAACGAACGCCTCCAGCCTGGTTAACATGCCTGGCTTGGCTAGCTGCTCGTCACAAAGCACGGTCAGCACCGGGATATTCTCCTTGGTCGATGGCATGATATTCTGGGCTACTATCTCTGGCATACAGGTAAATGGAGCCAGATGGATTAAGCCATCATACTCCTTAGCGTGGAGCACCTTTTCTCCTACTGACTCCCAACCATCACCGCCGATGTCCCGCTTAAGATAGGGTAAAGCTGCCCTATGAATCCTGTCCTTCTCACTCATGCCCAGGGGGTTGAGGAACAGGCTGAATTTGGTCCACTCCGAGACGAAGGTGGTTCTTCTTACCTCAACCCCTAGCTTACCCAACTCCTTCTCCATATCTAGATTGGAGAAGGGCTCCAGCAAGACATAAAACTCCCCAACTATGCCCACCACCAGTGGTTGAGCCCTGCCCTCTTTAGTTACCTGGTTGAGCTGGTTAATGTAGTCTATTTGCCCCCTTTTCAGGGTATTATAATCGTCAGCCTGGTCAATAGCCCTAATCGCTTTGTCAAATATGTTATTTGCTGTTCCCTTCACCAGCTCTACAGGGCGTACCTTTTGTGCTGCTCGTTCTATACTGTCCATGGCAGTTAGTTTAGCCAGACCAAAGCGGAAGGCTGATATAATCTTAGACCAGGGAGCATTGTTTGACAAGCGCTTAATCATTTCAAGTAAGCCGAAAAGCTTCCGCTGCGAAACCCCGACGCAGACTATTTCAACATTATGCCCCAGGTCATGAAGAATGTGCTCCTGTGTCTTGGCATAGTAGCCCAGGCGACATATGCCCGAGCCGGCAGGCATGAGTAAAGTATCGGCGCCAAGCTCGGCAGCCTCAATCAGGTTGCCTAAAGTTAGCTTGAATGGGATGCACATCCCTTCAGGGGAATACCTGACCCCCAGAGATAAAGTGCGTTGGTTATTGACCGGTGGTATTATGAAGTCAATATTCAGCCTTTTGAACAAGGCTTTAAACGGTATATATAGATTACCCATATGGGGCATGCCTATACGCATACCTTACCCTTTTTCCTCCTCCGTATCATGTCAACGAAGGCTTCAAGCCGATTCACCACTCCTGCCTTCCCGGTATGTTCGTCAAGGATGATGTTGAGTACCGGGAGCTTCTCTTTTGTCGACGGCATGATGTTGCGAGCCATTATTTCAGGCACACAGCCAAACGGTTCAAGGTGAACCATCCCATCCCAATCTTTAGCGTGCAGCACCTTCTCCCCCACCGATTGCCAGCCATCCCCACCCACATGGTGGGAAAGGTAGGGTATGGCTGCCTTGTGGCTTCTGTCCTTTTCCCGTAAACCAAGGGCAATAAGAAAGGGATTGAACCTGACCCAGTCTTGGACGAATATAGAGCGCTTTACCTCAACCCCTAGCTTTCCCAGCTCAATTTCTATGTCCATGTTAGCAAAGGGGTCAAGAACGACGAAGAACTCGCCGGTAATACCAATCTTTAATGGCTTGGGGAAAGCTACAGTAGGTAGGTTATTGAGTCTTTGGAGACACTCTTGCTTGGTTTGGTTAAGCGCTTGGTGGTCGCCTACATTGTTGATAGCCTTGCAGCTTTCGTTATAGATTCGGCTGGCACTGCCTTTGTCTCGCTCTATGGCTCGTATTTTGTGTACCATTTGTTCCAGTCCTTCCACTGCCTTAAGTTTGGCTATGCCAAAGTTAAAAGCGACTATTACCTTCCGTAGCGGGGCTCCATTGGTGAGTGCGTTTATTACGTGCTTTAGACCACCGTCTTGGGTTACCATGTGAAAGTTGTAACCTAGCTGGCGTAGAATTGCCTCCTGAACCTTGTGATAATAGCCAAAGCGACAGGGACCAGGTCCCCCTGGCATCATTGTAGTGTCTGCCCCCAAATCCAGAGCTTCTATCATATTACCAAGGGTAAGTTTAAACGGAAGGCAAGCTGTCTCAGGCGAGTATTTGACGCCTAAGTCGAGAGTGCGCTGACTGGTGGGCGGCGGAATGACAAGGTCAATGCCCAGCTGGTCAGCCATGCATTTTACCGCTATATATATTTTACCCATATGGGGTAAGCCTAGACGCATGCTTCTGCCCGTCTCCTCTTCCTTCTCTGTATCATATCCAGGAAGGCTTCCACCCGGGTAGCTATACCGGCTTCAGCGGTATGTTCTTCCAGGGTGAGGCTCATAAAGGTGGAAGTCTTCAACCTAGCCGACTGCCGACGCACCATATCCATCATCAGGGAATCTGGTCCGCAGCCAAAGGCCATTATGCCGATAACACCGTCAACTCCGCTTTCCAGGTAATACCCCCCAGCCCCCACCACCTCTTCTTCATACGTCCAGTAGGGTCTGCCTACTAATCTAGTTATAGCTAATTCAAGCTGCTCGCCGGTAAGCATCTCCGGCGTTAAAACCTTATAATCAGCCTGCTCCAGTCGGTGGATGAGGCGGTGGTTTATATGTTCATCATGCAGGAGATAGGGGTGACCAACGATGGCAATGCTGGCTTGGCTGGGGTGGCTGGAAAGCGTTTTTGGCTCCGCTTCAGTAGTATTTGATATTCTCGCTATTGCCTGTGGTATGGTTAAGCCGTAATTTGACATTAGCTGTCTATACTTCAGGTAAGCCTGCCAGGCAGCGACAGCGGCTTTCCTTACTTTAAACGGGCTCCAGGTGAAACGCCGACCCAATTTATAGATAGCTTGATACAGCTCACGTTTTCCCGTGTTAATATCTATGTCTATATCTAGGATAGGGGGGGATTCGGGGATAACTGCTCTAGTCATATCAGGTAAGCCAAGGAACTTGGAACAGTTGTAAATCTTGGTTTTCACACTGCGAATGGCAGGAATAAAGATATGGTCACACTCCCCTATCAGAGCCAGAACATGCCCGCAGAAGACCTTTACCGGCAAACAGGTGTCAGCCACCACCCGAGATGAGCCTGAAGATAGTATCGTCTGGGTGGTTGGTGGTGACACCACCACCTCTGCCCCCAGCTCCTCAAGGAAGGTCTTCCACATCGGGTAATATTGATAGTAGAGCAAAGCTCTGGGGATACCTACCTTAATCATTTCCCTTGCCAAACTCCCGTTTAACCTTGATAACTATTTCAGGGTTGGCTACCAGGTCAACCACTGTCATGGCTAGAGCCTTGGCACCATCAAGCATCCCTTGAATACCCGCTTCAGAGGCAGCCGCCGAGGCAAACTCTGGAGAATGGGCGACTACTTCCTTTGGAGTTATGGCAACATGGGGGTGAATGGTGGGCACTATCTGGCTGACATTTCCCATATCGGTGCTACCGAAGGCTTTACTTGGGTCAAAGAGCCTCATCTTGCGCCCCAGGGACTGCATATTCTGTCTGAACAGTCTGGCTAGGGTCAAATTGTTGCGCAGCGGGGCATAGCGCACCTTTCCCCAGTGGTATTCCAGGCTGGCGCCACTAGCTGTGGCGGCGCCAATAAAGCAGTTTAGCACCTTCTCTTTTAACTTGTCCAGATAGGCATCATCCTCGGCGCGCACGATAAAGGTTCCAGCACTGTGCGCCGGGACGATATTAGCCGCTTCCCCGCCGTTGGTAATAATCCCGTGGATGCGAGCCTTATTCTTAATGTGTTGCCTGAGGGAATTAATGGCGGCAAAGGACTGGAGCATTGCCTCCAGGGCATTGATACCTGCCTCTGGATTGGCGGCGGCGTGAGCCGCCCTGCCAGAGAACTCAACCTCTAAACCAATGCACGCCAGAGCCTGGGTGGTGGCAGCATCATGCCCCCCAGGGTGCACCATCATCGCCAGGTCTATGTTATCAAAGGCGCCTTGCTCCGCCATTATTGCCTTACCCCCGTATAGCTCCTCAGCCGGCGTGCCGATAACAAAGACGCTACCCCCGAATCGGTCGATAGCCAGTTTACAGGCTACTGCGGCACCAACGGCGCAGCCAGCTATCAGATTATGACCACAGGCATGGCCAAGCTTGGGTAGGGCATCATACTCAGCCAGAATGGCAATAGCTGGTTTCCCTTGTCCATAGCTCCCTCGGAAAGCCGTGGGTAGCTCACAGATGCCCCGCTCTACAGAGAAGCCATTTTCTTCCAGATATTGAGTCAGCCAGGCTACTGCTTTGGCCTCTTGAAAACCTAGCTCGGGGCTAGAGTGGATTTTTAGGCTTAACTGGCGAAGTTGGTGGCGGCAAGCTTCTATTTCGGCTATGACTGAGGCCTTTAATTCTTCTATCTCAGAACGACTTACCATTTTGATGACTGCCTTATATGAGTTTACTGCCAATTATAGCTTAACGCCAATAGAATTTCTAGGCGGGCCCAGATATGAGCTAGTTCAGATAGATTAGTGA
>CAZYZL010000075.1:0-4677 GCA_964652005.1 uncultured Dehalococcoidales bacterium
GCCACAAACCGGTATGCTCTTTGACCTTGGCTACGATCAGAGCCAGATTGATATTAATATGTCTCAGATGCTATTCCCCCTGGACATTATCTTCATCAACAGCACCCAGGGGGTTAGAGGCGTGATGAGTGATGTGCAGCCAGGGGAAATAGACGTCAGGTTTGAGGCGACTACTACTCCAGGAGCTCAGTGCTTCCTGGAGGTCAATGCTGGTGAGGCTCAAGGGATTGAGGTTGGTGATGATGTGGCTATCCAGGGGTATGCTCAGCCTACACAGCTTGATATTAGCAGCCTGATGAATTTTATGCTCATCATGGTGGTCGTGGTCATGATGTTCAAGATGGTCGGCAAGGCGCTGGAATCACCAAAAGAGCGACCAAAGCTACCTCCGGGCTACAAACCGGTCTATCTTACCGAAATAATGAAGGAGCCACCGCCGGGGTATGCCGAGTGGAAAGCAAAGCTAGAGGCTGGCTATGGTCAATACAGACCGGGCATAAGCGAGGCACAGGTTAAGCAAGAGGTGAGGTCAATACCCAAAGACGTTTTACACTACTACTTCAGGGAGAAGATAGGCAACCAGTTGGGGTATCTACCTGCCATACGGAGAACCGGCGTTGCCGTAATGCCCAAGCTCCCCGAGCAAGCAAGGGGAGACTTCCTGTTTTTTGAGTATATCCGAGACTTGGTGAGGCTGGGGGAGACAATTACTGACGAAGAGGTTCGGCGCATGTGGGAAGCATGGGAAAAACGATATTCCCCAGAGACACGCTCACTGCTACAGACTACGGGGAAGACGCCTTATGACAAAGAACTCGAGCAGCTACGGCGCGACTTGCGAGAGGGTGCCATATCCGAAGAGGCTTACAAAAGGGCGGTAAAAGAGATACTGACCAAGAAACACAAGCCATACAGGTCTGACGTCACGGTTGAAGCCTGGCAGGAGCGGGACCGCCTGGGGATATGGATTACTGATAACCGCACCGGAGAGACTATTGCCGAGTGGTGGGATGATGATGCCAGGGAGATGTTTGAGCAGGGCTTCTTCAAGCCAGGGGTTCCTCTCTACTCATGGGAGAAGCCGAGCCGAGAGTTTGTGGACAGTGTCCTGGACTACGCCGAGAGCGTCGGGCTCTTGGCCAGGGGAGGCTCAGCAAGCACCGTCCCGCAGTATCTACCCCAAACCAGCACAGCGACAAAGCTCGACAGCCTGCAAATTATCAAGGCTTTCAAGCAGGTCTCAGCTCATGGTGAGGACAAGATATCGGTCAGTTTGCAGGCTTGGGCGCTTTTCCCCAGGGGCAGAAGGCCTCACTTCATAAGCATGTACAGGAGTGGTGACGAGTATGTTATCACCCCTCTCTATGCCCATATCTCGGAGTGGGTACATGTCCCGGTAGCAAAGGCCAGAGCATGGATTAAGTCCCTGCCGGTGCGCCACTTTGAGCCTATGGCTGTAGCGCCCGAATACCGAGAAGAGGCTGAGAGGTTAGCCAAGGAGGTGGATGAGCCATTGGATATTATCCCCTTGCCTTCTATGGCAAGGCAAGCCGCCGTCATCCCCACCCAGCCTTCACCACCTAGCCCCAAGCAGGAGTTAGAGTTTGTCGCCGACTCCCCGGAATACTTAGCCTACACCATAGAGGACATCGGCTACCGAGAGAAGCTTGATACCGCCTTCCAGACGGCTATAGCCAGAGCTAAAGGAGCGAGATAATGGTGATAGCGCTTCGCCCCCCGCCAGTCCTTACCATGGAAGAATACCGCCGAATGTGGCAGCCTCAAGGCTGGCAGCTTATTATTATCGGTCCCACTTCAACTTGGCGGCAGGAGTGGGGTGAGTGGGAGGCGATAAGGGATATCGTCCAGAATGCCCTGGATGAGGCCGAGGCCTACCGGTGGGGCTATGACGAGCAGGGGCTGTGGATTTCAGATAGAGGCAGAGGCGTGGCTGTGGCTGACTTCCTGTTGGGTCCTCCAAAGTTAAAGCCCGACTGGGCCAGGGGCAAGTTTGGCGAGGGGATGAAGATTGCTGCTCTAGCCTTAATTCGCAAGGGCTGGCCGGTCTATGTTGAGACCGTGGGACGGGAGCTCTGGATTGTCTTCATTGCGCAGACAGTAGATGGCACTGCTGAAACTCTGGCCGCCTTGTGGCGCCCAAATGGAACAAAGACAGGCACTACATTTCACATCATCGGCTACACCGGTGGCGCCTTCGAGAATAGGTTTGCCGTCAACCTCCCCAAAAGCTCAATCCTGTGGGAAGGCCCCAGCACCATCAAGCAGCCAAAGCAGCGCTTTAACCAGCTCATTGACCATGCCTTCCCTACCGGCTCAAGGATATTCACCCGCGATATCTACTTCAGGGACATCAACAGTCCCTACTCATACAATCTATGGTCGTTTGACATGGCTCCTGATCGCCACGCCCCAGCCAAAGAGGACGATATCTGGATAGATATGGGCAGGCTGTGGTGTACCGTCACTAAAATTGGCCTGCTTGAAGTCTTCCTCCAGATGGTGAAGGACCCACCAATCCTGGAGGCTGAGGAGAGCTATAAGGTAAGCATGGACTCTTGGGCTATGGGAGAAGTTAGCCCAGGCAAGCATTATGCCGACCTAATCAAGGATAAACAGGAGGGATGGCAGATAGCCTGGCGTAATGTCATGGGAGAAAACGCCGTCCTCCGCACCGACGAGAAGTGGGATAATGTTATCAAGCACCTCGGCTACCAGTCGGTCAGCGTGAGCTGGCATGTGCGGGATACTCTCAGTAGGGCAATCCCTACCGATAGGGCTATCAAAGATGCTTCTCAAGAGCGGCTCAGGGAGACGGAGGTCGTTCCCGATGAGAAGCTAGACTCCCGGCAGCTCGCCAACCTCAAGTTGGCCCGGGCAATAGCTAAGGAGATCTTTCCCTATAGCCCAGTGTCCGGGGTATACGCCGCCATCATCCCTCCGGCCAGCGACCGTGTAAGGACAGCGGGAATGTACGGCACCACCACCCAGGCCGTCTATATTGCCATTGACCAGCTCTTTCGCGGTCGCACCACGGTGGACACCTTGGTGCATGAGCTGGGGCACCACCGGGAGTACCGGCAGACCGGTGCTGCCGAAGACTTATCCCCAGCCCATGCTGAAGCCATGACCTACATAGCTTCCAGGGTAGTTGAGGACACCGCCAAGGGGGCTTTTGATGAACCGCTGAAGGAGGTTGCGTGGTGATAGGCTTCATTCCGCCAACCCTAGAGGTCATCCGGGACCAGAGGGTCACCACCGAGGAGGTCAACTGGTACATCCAAGAGCTGATGCTGGTGGCGATTATAGGCGTCATGATAGCCGGCTTCTGGAAGCTGGCGGATAAAGCACTGGCTGAGGAGCCAAGATTACTCCCGGCAACGAAAGAGAAGCCTCTCACCGAAGCACAAATTGCCTACGAAAGAGAACCTATCCCTTATACACCTGTAAAGCGACTTGAAAGAGGACCGCTTTATGTCAGGAAACTGAAAGTGCCGCATCCTATTTATGGCTATAGTGAAGCACACGATGAGTATTCGGTAATTGACCTTAGAGGATATCGTAAAGGCTATGAGCCGCGGCTTGAAATCCTCGGCATCTACACGCCTAACCCCAATGACCTCTTCAGAATTGGGACTGGGCGTTTACCCGCATACCAGCCAATTATCACAGGGGACAAACTCCAAGCGGAAATGGAGAGGTTGGGCTTTCCCCACGCTTGGCGCATCTTACCTGAATTCCAAGCTGCCACCTACAAAAAGGAGGTTGTGTGGTAACAGCAGTTAGACCAACACAAGGGGGCTTTCTCCGCCCATTCGGCTGCGGCTGGTTTATTAGGGAGTTTCTGCTTGGTCGTGGTCCTGAAGGCTCGCCGAGGATTGACCCAGATAAAGGCGCCACCCAGGCTGACATTAACTTCCAGTACAAGAGTGCCCTGGTTAGAGCTATTGCCAGGGATCACAGCGAGAGAATAATAAGCGACATGGTTAAGCGAGGTATTGACGTTACCCTGGAGATGGCTGATAGGATATACGAGGGAGAGCTGAAGAAGATCCCTCACAAATATACCAGAATGCGCTACCACTCCTTCTTGGTCTACTTCGGTATGCTCAAGCGGCTTGGCTGGGTGGAGCCAACCGGTGAGACTGCGCCATCCACTTTGCAGGACAATTACCCACCTGGCCCGAGCCGTATCTATTACCGCCTCACCAAAAAGGGCAAAGAGGCTATTCTGGCTGAATGGTCGAATCCCCTGTTTACCCTTTATCCCAAGATCGCCGAGAGGTATAGAGGTTGAGCAACAACCCCACCATTACACTAAACCACTATACCTCTAATTGAACCCCTCTAATCAAAATCTACATCATCTTTCAAGTATTTATCCCTCGGAAAAGTCTTTTCACCCGCCTAATTTTCAATCCTAGCGCGTCCTGCGCTAGCCTTTTCAGCGACCGTTAGCCAGACCGGTAGAATCCGCCTTTTATCCTTTTCTTTAACCTTTGTTTTCTCTTTCCTTCCCCACAGGGAGAAGATAATCTAGCTAATTTTTTTGATTTTACAAAATGTGCTTTTGTGAGATGATTATATTGTGCGAAAGCACAAAAGCACCTTAACAAAAGACGGCTATCCGATACTGATAAACCATACCAGTATCGGGCA
>CAZYZL010000076.1:0-4643 GCA_964652005.1 uncultured Dehalococcoidales bacterium
ACCTTGTGTTAGAAATCGATACCCCCTCCAGGCTCATCTTGTATTGGAAGAGACTAAACCTTGCAATCGCCGGAAAAAAGTGGTATAATAATTAGTTAATAGAATAAAGAAGAACCTTTAAGCCGGTCCAGTGAGGCTGGCAAGGGAAATCGTGAAAGTCAAGAAGTAAAGACCTCTTGCCAGCCAAGGCAAGAGGTTATTTTATGTCAAAAAAAGTAATAATGACCCAAGAGGATATGAAGCGAACCCTGGCTCGAATTGCCCACGAGGTTATAGAGCGAAATGAGGCTATTGAACATCTGATGCTAGTTGGCATGCACACTCGCGGGGTGCCACTGGCAAAGCGTCTCGCCGCCAACATAGAGCACTTTGCCGGAGTGAAGATACCGGTAGGCGCTCTAGACATCAGCCTCTACCGAGACGACCTCTCTTCACTTAATCTGCAGCCAGTGGTCAAACACACCGATATCCCTGCCAGTGTTGACGACAAATCTATCGTCTTGGTTGACGATGTTCTCTTCACCGGACGCAGCATCAGGGCAGCTATGGATGCCCTCACCGACCTCGGGCGACCCCGGTTAATTCACTTAGCCGTGCTGGTTGACCGCGGTCACCGCGAAATGCCGATACGAGCCGACTACGTTGGTAAGAACATACCAAGCTCTAGACATGAGGAGATACAGGTTCGACTAGTAGAAATTGACGGCATAGATGAGGTGGACATTGTAAAATTAGCCGAAGCGCCGCCACTAAGGAACAGATTGAGGGTGAATTATCCCCAAAGGAGCTACCATGAGCCTAACCAATAGAAGTCTAGTGACCATAGATGACCTATCCAACGGAGAAATTGAGGCACTATTCTCCTTAGCCGATGAGATGTCAGACTCCATGAATGAGCAGTTTGGTGTATGCCGCGGCAAGATTATGGCGAGCCTGTTTTTTGAGCCTAGTACCAGGACACGGCTGTCATTTGAGACGGCAATGCACAGACTTGGGGGCAATGTCATAAGTGCCGTTGATGTGAACGCAACCTCACTGGCTAAAGGTGAAAGCATTGCTGATATGGCAAGGGTGGTCGGGAGTTACGCCGATATAATTGTCATCCGACACCCCTGGGAAGGGGCAGCCAAGGTAGTTGCCAACTACGCTGGCGTCCCAGTAATAAATGCTGGCGACGGGGGTCATGAACATCCAACCCAGACCCTATGTGACCTCTACACCATCAAGAAAGAGAAACAAACCATCAAGGGGCTGAAGATTGCTCTGTGGGGAGACTTGAAATATGGGCGAACAATACATTCCCTGACCTACGCCTTGGCTAGATTCGGCGCCACTATTCATTTTCGCTGGGGACCTGGTCTTGATATACCAGAACATGTTTTAAGGAGACTAACCACAGAATATGGAGGCAAATTAAAAAGATACGAAGATTTAGACAAAGCGGACCAGGAAAGCCTCTTCCCCCTGGATGCGATATACATAACGCCAAACAACCCACATCAACTAGCAATGATGCCTGACGTCGATATTCAAATCAACTTGAAGAGGGAAACTGATGCCCTTTACATTACCAGACTTCAACTAGAGAGACTACCAGCTGCTGCCGAACGAAAACAAGCAAAAGAGGACTATCCAGTGGTAGACAAGAAACTACTCAAGGAAAGGGAGTTTAAGAGGACACTGGTTATGCACCCGTTACCCCGTGTAGATGAATTGGCCTACGAATTGGATGCTGACCCAAGGAGTATGTACTTTAAACAAGCGGCACGGGGAGTACCGGTAAGAATGGCACTCATAGCTTTCTTACTAGGAACTAAGGATATTCCCGGTCCAAGAGAAGATGATTTCTTTATCCAAAAAAGAACCTACCCCATTTACAGCCGAGATTCAGGCATCACGTGCCGTAATCAAGAATGTGTCTCTAACAAGGAAACTGGGAAAAAGTATATCAAGCCCGAATTCAAAATAGTAGACAACCAACCTTTGACCTTGAGGTGTATGTATTGCGACCACGAAGTTCACCCGCAGTATATTGCCAGTTCAGACTGGCATGAAAGGAGACTGGATACCAAAAAATACCATAGCGCTGACAGCCATTGGGCTAGAATAATTAAACCAGAGAATCTGATTATTTTCGATTCAGAAAGTGAAGCCCAAGCTCATGGTTTCAAGCCCAGCCACTATACTAAAGCACTACCAAGGAAATAATAAGAGCATGAGTAAAGAGTAATGAAGCCCTTGCTTATTCAAGGTGGCCGAATAATTGACCCCAGCCAGGGGATAGATGGAATCAGCAGCCTGCTTATTACTGAAGGCAAAATCTCGTGGCTGGGCAAGGGAGAGACACCCCCACCCCAGCCAGACTATGACGTCCTTCATGCCCAGGGGCTGGTGGTCTGTCCCGGATTTGTTGACCTCCACTGTCACCTCAGACAGCCCGGGTTTGAGGACAAGGAGACCATCGCTACTGGAACCACGGCAGCAGCTAGAGGTGGTTTTACCACCGTCTGTTGCATGCCTAACACCAATCCGCCACTGGACAATCAGACTGCCGTTGAGTTTGTAAAGTCAAAGGCGGTTTCAGAAGGAGTGGTCAGAGTTCTGCCCATAGGCTGTATCTCTAAGGGTAGAAAGGGGCAGGAGCTGGCTGAGATGGGTGAGCTGGCTTCAGCCGGGGTGATTGCCTTTAGTGATGATGGTGAACCAGCGCTAAATTCACACCTTATGCGCCAGGCACTAGCCTACAGCTGTGCCTTTGACCTGCCAGTCATTGACCACTGCGAGGACAAAGCACTCACCGAGGGCGGGCAGATGAATGAGGGGATAATATCAACCAAGTTAGGTCTTCGTGGGATACCAAATGCCGCTGAGGAGATTATGGTGGCTCGTGACCTGGCTCTGGCTCAACTGACCGGGGCTCGGCTGCACATTGCCCATACTACTACCGAGGGCTCGGTCGACCTCATTCGCTGTGCCAAGGAGATGGGCGTTAAGGTTACCGCCGAGGTTACACCCCACCACCTGACCCTGACCGAGGAAAGGGTCATTGGCTATGATACCAATGCCAAGGTAAATCCACCGCTTAGAACTAAACGGGACATCCAAGCCTTAATCCACGGGCTTAACGATAACACCATTGATATTATTGCTACCGACCATGCCCCCCACACTGAAGCCGATAAGCTGTGCGAGTTTGACCTTGCCCCCTTTGGCATCAGTGGTTTTGAGACCGCCCTGGGCAGCCTGATGAGTCTGGTGCACCAGGGAGAACTGAGCCTGGTTACCTTCATTGCCAAGCTTACTCATGAACCAGCCAGGATTATTGGCAATAAGTGTGGCAGGCTGGGGACTTTGGCTATTGGCACCCCAGCCGATGTTACCCTGTTTGACCCCAATCTTGAGTGGGTGGTAGATACCAAAGCCTTCGCCTCAAAGGGCAAGAATACCCCTTTGGCGGGCGAGAGACTCAAAGGCAAGGTAATGGCAGCCATATCGCAGGGGAAGCTGGTCTATAAAGACGATTCTATTACTATAAAGGAAAGTTGAAGAGAGGCGAGACTTTTCCCCTGTTAATGGGAGAAACTCGAAGGGGCGAAGCCAAAATACATAAAGGGGAGTCTGGAGGGGCTTCGCCCCTCCAGAGGAAAGTTCTAGAGAGACGGAGCCTCTCTTATAAATCAATTCCCCTTCCCCTGGCTAAGGGGAAGGGGATAAAGGGGATAGGGTTGATAAGATGACTAAAAAGGCAATATTAGCCTTAGAAGACGGCTCAGTTTATGAGGGCTACTCCTTTGGTGCTGAGGCTAGTGCCTACGGTGAGGTGGTGTTTAATACCAGCATGGCGGGGTATCAAGAAATGCTAACCGACCCCTCCTATGCCGGGCAGATTGTAGTCCCCACCTACCCCCTTATCGGCAACTACGGCATAAATAAGCAGGACTTTGAATCAAAAAAGGTTCAGGTTAGAGGCTTTGTGGTCAGGGAGGAGTGCCTTGAGCCTAACCACTACCTTAGCCTCAATACCCTACACGAGTTTCTAGTCGAGTACGGCGTCCCCGGGATTTCCGGAGTGGATACTCGGGCTATTACCCGCAAACTTCGCTCGGCGGGAGTAATGATGGGCATGCTCACTAGTGATAAGACTCCCCAACAGATTGTAGAAAAATTAAAGAGCTTGCCCGATTATGGCTCAATAGATTATGTAAAGCAGGTAACCACGGATGCCCCCTATCAGTGGGAACCGACTGGCTCTGCCCCAACACACCATATAATTGTCCTGGACTGTGGCTTAAAGTACAGTATCCTCCGCACCCTGCGTCAGATGAGCTGTGCCGTAACTGCCGTCCCCTGCACCACTTCCGCCAGGGAAATCCTTAAATTAAAACCCGACGGCATTCTTCTATCCCCGGGCCCGGGCAATCCTGAGCTACTGGATTACATAGTGGCTACGGTTAAGAAACTCGTTGGCAAAAAGCCGATGATGGGCATCTGCCTGGGCAACCAGCTTATTGCCCGTGCCTTTGGGGCTAAAACTTTTAAGCTGAAGTTCGGGCACCGCGGGGCGAACCACCCCGTCCGTGACCTCGCCACCGGCAAGGTCTACATCACTGCCCAAAACCATGGCTATGCTGTTGACCCGGATA
>CAZYZL010000077.1:0-4596 GCA_964652005.1 uncultured Dehalococcoidales bacterium
GGGTTGTCCTCTTCCTCTAGCCCCCTGGCCACAATCTGGGCAATAAGACTCAGGCTATGCTCAGCAACATGGAAGCATTCCACAAGCTGAGCCACAGTAATCATGAATGGATTATGGCATGGCGCCTTAAGTCCCAGCTCCTCGGCAGTCTGCTTAGCCCGGGGCAGGAGCTGCTCATAATTATTATTGAACCGAGCCAGAGCCCCCACCATATAAGAATCGCGCTTGTTCTTGGTATACTTGGCGGTGGAGTGGGGAACACAGAACTCGTTGGTTACACTGAGATATTCACTCACCGGGGTGATGCCAGCATCGCTGGAGCATATGTCCCCCAGGATAAAGGCATACTCTTCAGGATGTTTCAGGCAAATGTATTCCGTCTCCCTGGCAAAGTCAGGGATATTAAAGGTCTTGGCGAGTCCAACTATAGCCTCAAAGTCAGCCAATGCCCCTTCAATTCTGTTCCGGATGGCTTTCAATTCACCGAGGTCGGGTAGCTTGGCAAATCCGCCCACTATGCAGGATATGGGATGGGTTTTCCTGCCCGCCAGGAGTTCGGCTAGGTTATAGGCTAGCTTTTTCAACCTCAGTGCCATCAGCACTACATCACGGTGGGTTTCCACCAGAGGGAAAACGCTGTCTACCTCCAGGAAGTCAGGAGCAGCCAGGAAAAGGACATGCAATACATGGCTCTCCAGCATTTCAGCATTGTACAGGAGCTTGCGCAGGAGGAGGGTTTGCTCTGAAGGCTGGATACCAAAGGCAGCTTCAGTTGCCTGAATGGAGGCAGTAGTGTGAGCGATGGAGCAGATGCCACAGATTCGGGAGGCAATGAAGGCTGCATCCTGATACGACCTGCCTCGAAGCATAGCCTCAAACAACCTGGGTGACTCCGTAACCTCCCACCTTAATTCCTTAATGTTGCCGTTCTGAGCGTTGAGGATGATATTCCCATGCCCCTCCACGCGGGTAACCTGATGAACATTCACCTTTTTCCCGGTCACTTAGCCACCTCCTGATAGGCATTAAAAATCTTAAACCTCTCCGTTACCTGGTCTACGGTAAGCCCATATTTCTTAAGTATATCCTTTTCCGAATCAACGTTGGGGTCATCCACCAAACCACGACACCCCCAGCAATACCGCCCGCTGGTAATACAGATAGCATTACACCCTGCCCTAATTACCGGACCAAGGCAGAACATGCCCCTTTCAAAAACACAGACATTCCCTGCCATCTTGCACTCCACACACACTGGATAGTTGGGAATCTCTGGCTTCTTACCCAGAAGCAGTGACTTGGTCACCTTGAGGAATTCTTCGGTGCTTATCGGACAGCCCCTTACATAGTAATCCACGGGAACCACGGCATCTATAGGGCGAGCCGGCATGGTGTCGTAGTACCTGGCATCATCCTGGTAAACTATCCGCAGTGCTTCCGCCATGAGAAGGGAGTTCTTGAGGCAGTTCACTCCCCCGATGCAGGCACAGGCACCCAGGGCAACAACCACCTTAGCTTGATTGCGTATTTTTTGAAGTCGCGGTATCTCCGACTCCCTACTTATGCTCCCCTCAATGAAGGCAATGTCATAGTTTTCCTCTCTCTCTGTTTTGACCTCCCTGAAGTTGACGATGTCAACCGCTGCCAACAGGTCTAATAACTCTGCCTCTACATTGAGCACATCTAGTTGACAGCCTTCGCAACTGGTGAAATCAAAGAATGCTACTTTAGGCTTCATTACACTGCCTCCCTTAGATTTCTCAATTGGGCGAGGGTAAATACTGGCCCCTCCTGACATACATAAACACTGTTAATCTGACAATGTCCACACTTACCCACCCCGCACTTCATCCTCCGCTCCAGCGACATGATTATTTGCTCGTCGGGAAGACCTTTCTTCTTAAGTTCACCGATGACAAACCGGTACATTATGGGCGGTCCCACCACCACCGCCATGGTTTTCCTGGGGTCAAAAACGACCTTCGGGATAAGGGTGGTGATAACTCCTACATTGCCTTGCCAGCTCTCATCTCCTTTATCTACTGTCTCGTGAAATTCAATCTCCGGGCTCTGGCTCCAGGCGGCAAGCTCGTCCAAAAATAACCGCTCGGCTGGCGACCGGGCGCCGAAGAGCAAGATGACTCTACCAAAAGAGCTCCTGCGGTCTACGACATATTGTACCAGGGAACGTAGCGGGAAGAGACCGATACCTCCGGCTATCAGGAGGACATCCTTGCCTTCGAGAGCCGACAGCGGGAACCCGTTGCCGAAGGGACCGCGAATGCCCACGATAGCCCCCTTTTCCATAGAATGAAGGGCGTTGGTCACATTGCCTACCTTTCGTATCGCCAGCTGGAAAGTCCCATCCCTAGTCGGCGATGATGAAATGGAGATAGGTGCCTCTCCAATGCCCATAACCGAGACCTCGACAAATTGTCCTGGCTTATGCCCCAGCTCTTCCCTATCCTTAAACTTGAACTCGAATACCTTCTCCCTTGGAGTCAATTCCTCAACATTAACCAATTCAGCGAGGCGAGGCACGTATAATTCAGTCTCAAGCCTCGCCTCCCTGATTATGCGCCTAGCTGCCTCTTTAATCTTGGCTGATTCAGCTATGGCGTTAAAAGCCTCTAAAGGACTGGCGATATCAGCTAGACAGGCGATGGCGCACCGACCACAGCCTACGCAGCCAACCTTGCCATATCTCTCAAGAATATATTTCCCCTTGCGGTAGATTCGATGCCGCAAGCGGCTGGCTTTGTCATGGCGGAAATTTTCACCAGTAGCCACCTTGGCGAAATCGCCCAGCATGCAGCCATCCCACTGGCGGTAGCGCTCCCCCTCCTTCAGGTTTAGTGATACTTCGTCTTTTACATCAAAGCAGAAACAGGTAGGGCACACCATGACGCATGAGCCGCAGCTAAGGCAGGTTTCGCTCCTCGATTCCCAGTACGGGTCATCGTAGCTCTCCTCTAACAGCTTCGGCAGTCTTTCCTTGGGCACATCAAGGGATAGCTTGTACTTGGTCAGTGCCTCATCTCTAGCTGCTTTCTGTTTAGCTATCTCATCGCCAGTAGGTTCCCTTACCTCGGCATACCTTTCCAGGAGGCTGGCACCCTTTTCCGAGCCTACGGTTACCATGTAGGCAGCACTGATATCCGTCAGCAAAAGGTCAAAGCCGGTTTCGGTCAGGCTGGTACCCATACAGGGGGCAAAGGACTTGGGAGACGGGTTAAGACAATCAACTCCAATGATGATAGTATTCTGCCGTCGGGCAATGTAATTGGGGTCGGGATTGGTAGTCATGAATACCTCATCCAGTAGCTCAATCGCCTTAATATCGTAGGGGTGTATACCAATGATAGCTCTGGGCAGTTGTTCAATCACCGGCTCAACCTTTGACCCATCTCCAACCTTGAACCTAAGCAGGGTCTCCTTTGCTGGCAGGAGATATTTGGTGGGCGGCATAAGTGTAACATCATAGTCAAGGCAAAGCTCGTCAAAGCTGGCTATCCTGTCGTAAACATACTTACCGTGCCTGGACTTGACCCCCACCACCTCCATTTCTTCAGCCAGGCTTTCCACCAAGGACTTCAGGCTGTCCTTGGTGATAGTAAAGGCTTTCTTGACCTCAACCACCTCTACCACAGGGGGTTTGGGGCGTATTTCAACCTTGGCAGTAACCGTTGGCTCCCGCCCTACTGACTCAATTGTTTCCCGGATAAGCCTTTCTAGGTCATCAGGGATAACAGGTTTGATTAGATAATCAATAGCACCGAGCTTCTTTGCCTCATCTGTCGTTTCTGCTGAGGGGTAAGCAGTTATGACAATAGACTTGAGCCATGGCCGCTGTGCCTTTACCTCCCTCAGCACTGTCATCCCGCTCTTTCCGGGCAACCTTATATCCAGAACCATAACGCTGAAGTCCTGTTTCTCTATTATCTTCAGGGCTTCCTCACCGCTTTCAGCCACCGCCACTTGGTAGCCAGTATCCTCCAGCCAGTCCTGAAGTGACTCACGCACTATCGGCTCATCATCCACAACTAAGACCGATTTCTGTTCCATAACTCTCTCCCTCCGTTTAATAGAATGCAGTCATCTGTTCCCGCCTCCTGCTCCCTCGCACCAGCCAGCTATTTTACTCCTTCTCCTATCTTTAAGTCAAAGGTATGGGCACAAAAACTCTAGCTAAGAGGTGGTATAGAATAGGAATGATGCCATCTGACGTTGCCGGCTGGTGGTCGTAGGCGACAGTGCATAGAAATCACAGATAATTCTGGTTGCCAAAACCCCCGCGGAAAGCAGGTAAGTCTTTATCTGCTATGTTAGCCGGCTTTTATGCTCTCCCCCAGGCAACTTCTATTAGCTTGAGTGTCATAGTTTTGGCTGCCCTCTCACCATCCTCAGTTGGTGGGAAGGTGTAGATAATATAGGTTGGCCCCTTGAAAGCGTGGAACAAGACTACCCAGTTATTTCCCTCTCTTCTTACTATCCATCGCCCCGGCGCTGAATCCCCCGGTGGAGTGTCGCCGGCGTTCCACTCGTAGCCAACCTTTGGCTCATCAAGGCCTAACTCTCGTGCTGTTTTAACCTGCT
>CAZYZL010000078.1:0-4588 GCA_964652005.1 uncultured Dehalococcoidales bacterium
AAGGTGAGCTACTCACTTACCTGTTTTCATTGGGGGGGAGCGAGTAGCTCCTGAGTTGTATGTTCGTGCCTGAGGACATGCTGAATTTGGATTTCTGGCGTCGGAAAGTTGCTTAGAGTGCCTGATTGGGGGCAGGGGTCGGGAAATGGATGGCAGTGCCTAGCCACTGTTTGTCGACCCCTTTCCTTTTAGACTAAGCAAGAGGAGTAAATAAATGTTACCTTTCAAGGTGGTATGTAGTAATTGCGGCAAGGAAATCCTCAAGGACGAATGGCGGTGGCGGGATGACTGTGGCGGTGTACTTGACATCATCTTCGATTTAGAGGGGAGGAAATTTACCGAATTAATTAATGTGAACGAGCAAAGTATGAGGAGGTATGCCCAGCTTCTGCCTGTGGAACAACTCCCTGCCACTCACCAAGGATGGACGCCCATAGTCAAGGAAAGGATTGATGGCGTTGAGGTTAACTTCAAACTTGAGTATCTGAGCGTAGGCGGCTCTTTTAAGGACAGGGGAGCCTATATTAGTGTGGCAAAAGCTAAAGAGCTGGGGTTAAAGAGAATAATTGTAGACTCATCGGGTAATGCCGGAATAGCCTTCTCTCTCATGGGTCTTGTTTTCGGGATAGAGGTCAATGTGTTTATCTCTAAATATGCTCCGGAAGGCAAAAAGCATCTGCTCAGGCTTTTAAAGGCTAATGTCCGGGAGGTTGATGGAGGCCGGACTGATGCCAATCGAGAGGCAATAAAAGCCTCGGAAAGGGAGGGGTTGGCTTATGCAACCCACTGGTGGAATCCCTATTTTATCGAAGGGGAAAAAACTATGGCCTATGAAGTCTATGAACAGATAGGTAGCGTTGACCATGTTATAGCCCCCGTGGGAAGCGGCACCATTTTACTTGGTCTGTATGAAAGCTATAAGGAACTGGTAGAACTCAGGGCTTTAGATAAAATGCCAAAGTTCATCGCCGCCCAGGCTTCTGGCTATGCCAAGATATGTGAGGAGCTTGGTGCCAGAAAAAAAGGCACAGCCAAATCAAGGCTGGCTGATGGTATCTGTGAGATTGACCCGCCACGGAGGCGACAGATAGTCGATGCCATAACAAGCACCAATGGGCACTGTATCATAGCTAACGATGAGGAGATAAAAAAGTCCCTGGTGGAATTGAGAAAACTTGGCTTCATTGTTGAACCAACAAGCGCCGTCTCTCATATAGCCTTAATGGATAGCTTAAAGGACGGTTTCATTAAACCGGCGGATAAGGTTCTATTGCCCTTAACCGGCTCCGGGCTGAAATTGATTGACGAACTCATAGAACTAGCATGAGAGACGAACTAAGATGGGGCTAAACATAAGTAAGTTGGCAAAAGAGATAAAGCCGTCGGCCACCCTTGGTCAGCCAGATACAGGTCCTTCTGAGGATGTTTTGCCGGCACTTTTGGAGGGGGGTAAGCTTCACAAATATGGACCAGTGCAAGGTGACTTTGATGAAGGTTTTACCTGAGCCGGGGGAAAATGCTAGAATCATAGTGCCATTCTGGGTTACCTACCCGGAATCGGTGAGATTGAGGAAGGAAATGGAAGAAAGCAACATAAGAATTAAAGGAGGAAGTTAATGATTGAAGTAAGTAGTGCTTTCCAAATGGTAGTGAGCCAGATTGATGCTGTCTGTGACAGGCTGAAGGTTAAGGATGTGTGGCGTTTGCGACTGGAAAACTGTGAGCGGGAGCTAACCGTCCATTTCCCGGTAAAAATGGATGATGGGACAGTAAAGGTTTTCACCGGCTTCAGACTAGTGCACAATGATACCCGGGGACCAGCCAAGGGTGGCATCCGTTATCACCCAGATGTTACCCTGGATGAAACCAGAGCCTTAGCCGCCTTGATGACCTTGAAGACAGCCGTTGTCAATATACCCTATGGCGGAGCCAAGGGAGCTGTGATTTGTAACCCCAAGACTTTGTCCCTAAGTGAGCTGGAAAGGTTAACCCGCCGCTACACTGCTGAAATCAGCATTTTGATAGGTCCGGAAAGTGACATCCCGGCTCCCGACGTAGGTACCAACCCTCAAGTTATGGCGTGGATTATGGATACCTACAGCATGGGTAAGGGCTACTCAGTACCAGCGGTGGTTACCGGCAAGCCTCTCAACATAGGTGGTAGCAAAGGCAGGTTCGAGGCTACAGGGCGAGGCTGCATGATTAGCGCTCAATTAGCGGCTAAGCATTTGGGCATAAATCTTAAGGGAGCCACCGTTGCTGTTCAAGGCTGCGGCAATGTGGGAGCGATGGCAGCTAAGCTCTTAGCCAGAGAAGGCTGCTGGGTAATAGCGGTAAGCGATTCTAAGAGTGGTGTTTACAACCCCAAGGGGCTAGATATTGAGGGTTTGCTCATTCAAAAAAGGGAAACAGGTTCAGTAGTTGGCTTCAAGGGTACTGAAGCCATAACTAATGCTGAGCTTTTGGAACTAAAATGTGACATCTTGGTGCCGGCAGCCCTTGAACATCAAATTGTGAAAGAAAATGCCGCTGCGGTAAAGGCAAGGATGATCACAGAAGGTGCCAATGGTCCAATTACAACTGATGCCCACAAGATTCTTGTTGACAATGGCATATTTGTTGTTCCTGACATATTGGCCAACGCAGGTGGGGTAGTAGTATCCTACCTAGAGTGGGTGCAGGGTTTGCAGTCTTTCTTCTGGGATGAAGCAGACGTAAATAAATACTTGGAAAAAATCATGACAAGTGCTTTTACAGAGGTATTGGAAATGAGCCAGCGCCAGAAAGTAGATATGCGAGATGCCGCCTATATGCTGGCGATAAAGCGAATAGCCGATGCTATGGAAGCTAGGGGAATATTCCCATAAGCCCCTCTGGGTAGGTTACAGAAAGGAGGCAGATGGCAAAAAGGCCCCCTTTAAAAATTACCGATGTTACCTTTCGTGATGGGCATCAGTCTAATCTAGCGACACGGATGCGAACCGAGGATATGACAGCCATTGCCGAGGAAATGGATAAGGCTGGGTTCTACTCCATGGAGGTCTGGGGTGGTGCCACCTTTGATGTTCCCACTAGATTCCTCAATGAAGACCCATGGGAGAGACCACGTATCTTAAAACGACTAATGCCCAATACCCCCCTCCAGATGCTACTCAGAGGACAGAATCTGGTGGGCTATCGCCACTATGCTGATGATGTGGTTACCGCCTTCGTCCATCACGCCGCTGAAGTGGGTATTGACATCTTCAGGGTTTTTGACGCCCTCAACGACGAGCGTAACTTTGAGACCAGCCTTAAGGCAATCAAGGAGTGCGGTAAGCATGCCCAGCTTTCACTATGCTACTCCCTCACCGAGCCAAAGCTGGGGGGACCGGTATATAACATTGACTACTATGTAAATAAAGCGCTTATCCTCCAGGACATGGGGGCTGATAGCCTGTGCATAAAGGACATGGCTGGTCTTATCGCCCCTGATGACGCCTATAACCTGATTAAGGCGCTCAAGAAGGCGCTAAAGATTCCGGTACATCTACATACCCACTACACCAGTGGCATGGCTTCAATGAGTTGCCTTAAGGCTATTGAGGCCGGGGTAGACATTATTGATACCGCCCTGGCTCCCTTCGCCCTGCGCTCATCTCACCCAGCTGTTGAGCCTATTGTGGTCGCCCTTCAGGGGACGCCGAGGGATACCGGGCTTGACTTGGCTCACCTATTGAAGCTGGGACGGTATGTTGAGTCTATAGCCCCCAAGTACCGGGACTTCCTTGACACTACCCGGATGGCAGTCATTGATACCGGGGTGTTAATGCACCAGATTCCGGGGGGCATGATCACGAATTTGGTCGCCCAACTGCGGGAGGTTGGTGCCTTGGATAGGATTGATGAGGTACACGCTGAGCTACCGCGAGTTAGAAAGGAATTGGGCTACCCACCCCTGGTCACCCCTACCAGCCAGATTGTCGGTATTCAAGCGGTGCAAAATGTTCTCATTGGTAGATACAAACTAATGTCGCGCCAGGTCAGGGATTATGTCTATGGACTATACGGTAGACCGCCGGCTCCTATTGACCCTGAGGTTCAAAAAATAGCCCTCAAGGGCTATCCGCGGGGTGAGACACCCATTACCTGTCGGGCGGCTGATGTTCTTGAGCCAGAGTTGGACAAAGCTAAAGAGGCGACTAAGGATATTGCCCGGGATATTGGTGACGTGCTTATCTATGCCCTCTACCCCGATACTGGAATGCGCTTTCTAAGATGGAAGTACGGTTTGGAGACCCCACCACCGGAAACAAAACCCAAGACTTTAGAGGACGTAAGGCGTGAAGATGAGCTGCTCGCTGAGATAAAAAAGAAAGCCGCCGGTGGGTGCAAAAACTAGGGTGAACGAGCTACCGAGCTAGAAAAAGCCCCCTCTTCAAGATAGGTGTCCAGAAGAGGGAGCTTTTTATCAGGATTTGGGCGTCTGATTAGTTAGTCAATCTAGCTGGTTTGAACCTTCTTAACCTCAGTGAGTTGAATACTACGGTAATCGAGCTGGCTGCCATGGCGGCAGCAGCTAGAATCGGATTCAGGAACCCGTAATTGC
>CAZYZL010000079.1:0-4583 GCA_964652005.1 uncultured Dehalococcoidales bacterium
GTTCCCAGAAAAATCATAGATTTTTCTGGGTGCTGAGGGGGATAGGTTGCTAAACGACCTCATCTTCCGCCTATTGCATCATGCTCATTTAAGTGGTAAAATGCTGCCCAAAATAAGGCATCGGCCTTCCATTAATGGATGTTGTTCTAATGAAATTTCTTAAGGGTCTGGGACTGGCTATTCTAAGCTTCCTTCTTTTTTTGTCCCTGTCTATTTTTGGTTTTGTGCTCACGTTAAATCAGACCATCCTCAATCCAGACTTCGTCGTTTCCCAGGTGGATAGGCTTGATATAGCTTCAATAGCCGGAGATATGCTCAGTGAACAAATCCCTCAATTCGAGGCGACTTCGCCCTATGAACCATATGTAGCCGAGGTCATGGATGATACTATTGCTGACCTTGAACCATGGATAAAGGAACAGGCAAGAGATGGTATCTATTCCTTCTATGACTACCTTGAGGGAAGGAGCCAAAGCCTGAGCCTGGTAGTCTCGCTTGAGCCAGTGAAGGAAAAATTGAGAGACAACCTGAGGGAAGCGGTGCTGCAATCGCCTCTGCCAGAGCTTGCCGGGTTATCCCCAGCCGAAAGAGAGCAAGCACTTAACGAGTTCTACAGCGAGTTCTCCGAACAGATACCCTCAACCTTTGAATTTACTGAAGCCTTAATGGAGCCTGAGGTCACGGCACAACTTGAGCAGGCAAAGCAAGTTGTTGGCTATTTCCATCTGGCTTACAATGCGCTGATTGGTCTTATCTTGCTGCTAATCCTGGGTATTGTTCTCATAAATCGTAAGGTAAAAGGCAGCACCCGCGGGCTAGGCATGACCTTCCTCACTTGCGGAGCCCTTAGCTACGCTGGCGTCTTGGTGGCTAAGAACATTGCTGGCACCCACTTAACCCAGCTTGACATACCGGTTTACCTCCAAGCGTGGACACCACAGTTTCTCAGTGACTTTCTAGCTCCTCTAGAAATGTACAGTATCGGGCTACTGGCGGTGGGGGTAGTTTTACTGGTTGTCTCTTTTGTCTATAAGCCACGCCAACCTTCACCTTGAAGTTGGGCTATAGCCTATACCATGAATTTTCACCACATTATTATCAACCTCGGTCTTGGCCCCCAGTAGCGTCTCCACCAGCCATAGATTGGTCTCTACATGCTCCGTCAGCCTTGGTATCCTATATTCGCTAACCCCATCAGCTAGGGCAGCGTAAAAGATAAGCTGGTCAGCTAGATAGCGGTCAACGGTAGCCCCGGTGGACAAGTCCTCTATCAGGCTGGTGGCTACAGAGCTACCAATTTCCTCCGACGTTCGCCTCGGCTCACCTGCCCTATCAGCGCCAATAATACACCCGGAACTGGTCTTAGCATATAGGGTAAGGGCCGCCCCCCGCTGAAGGGCTAGGGTATCATGGACAATTTCAATATTTGCCCGGTATCCCTGCGACCTAAGCACCTCATTACATTTCTCCACCATCCGCTCACTCACCTTCCTCTCCCTAAGATGAGAGGAAAGGGCAATGCCTTGAATTTCAGTTACCTTCCCCTGAGTAGGTAAGCTGATTGGCTTGAGCTTCCCTCTTACCGGCTCCACCTCCACCTCTATAATTCCACCCCCGCGAGGGACATAGCCGGGGCGAATAATGTTAAGCTTAGCGGTTATCCCCATGCTGTTTAGCACCGGGAAGAGGACATACTGCATATGATAAGCCGAGGGAGCAAAGTCCTGAAACAAGCCACCGGAGAGCTTAAAGCCGATGTCTCCTCGGGAAAAGCAAGCAGCCGGCAAAAGGGTCATCGCCAGCAAGGTAGTTGACCCGGCAGTGCCTATATCCCACTCATAGTGTCCGCCCTTAACCTTGCCCCCCGGGTTAAACCAAATCTCCCTAGAACCAACGTCACCACCGACTAAACTGCCCTGGCATATCTGCTGTAATGCCTGGAGCGCCTTAAGATGCTGAGGTCTTAGCCCCGGCTTTTCCCTCTTGGCTCGGATATTGGTCAGGTGAAGTTGCTCACCAAGGAGAGTGGCTAAGCCAACGGCAAAACGAACAATAGTGCCGCTGCCCGATTTTTGCCCACCATCAATGCGGAGCATTCACTCCCTCTTCCTACCAGATTTATCCCGGCGCACAGTGAGCTTAAGCCCATCCTGTTCCACCACAATAACCTCCTCCCCGGTGTTTATTCTCCTATCGGCTGATGTGGACTCCCAGAGCTCTCCCTTAATTCTGACCAGACCCTCCGGGTCTAACGGGGTCACTGCCTTACCCCGGCTGCCGACCATATCTGGCAGACCAATTACCGGCTTCTTCCCCAGGGCTTTGCTTCCCAGCCGGTAAGTGATAACAGCGTATACCACTAAAGCAGCCATCAAGGCGATAAGGCCAGCTAGAGGGATGTGAATGCCTAACTGGGGCAACCCCCAGAGTATAATCGCCGCCAGGGCTATCTCCTCCAGGAGGGTGCTTAATATAGCCAATATAAGCCTTATGGTCATCCTCATACCATTTTATTATAGCAGGATAGAGGGATTTTTTATCACCCTCACCCCCTGTGTCCCCCTCTCCCTCAAGGGAGAGGGGGGAGGATTTTCTAAAAAGAGGGGCTAACGCCCCTCTTAGACACCCCAGTTAAAGCGAGAGGGTAGCAAATCCAGCCTCTTTTAAACGCCCTCTAAAGCAGTGGTTTAAGGGCGAAACCTCCGAGGGCGGGAGGGTGGGAAGAAAAAGCTAAAGTAGCTGGGGGCTGGGGGTGCATAGCACCGAGCATGATTATAGGGTGATAGGGTGGTAAGCAAGAAATAAGTTAAAAACGGGGAGGAGGGTGGGAGAAAAGAGACGGCTAAACGACCTCAGGATGGCTCTGTTGCCGATACTCAGATATGGGTGGTATAATGGGCAAATAATGAAGCTAAATCGTGAAGAAGTGCTACATATTGCCCGGCTGGCTCGGCTGGGCTTGACTGACGCCGAGATTAACAGGCTCAGAGAGCAGTTATCCGATATCCTAGAGAACTTTGAGGCATTGCAGCAGGTAGATACCAGTAACGTTCCACCCACCGCCCAATCAATCCCCCTACAGAATGTAACCAGAGGCGATGAGGTGGCCGATTCCCTGCCCCAAAGTCAGGTTCTAGCCAACGCCCCCCGAAAGGATGGGGAATACTTCAGAGTGAGAGCAGTACTAGAGTGATAACACACCAGTTAACCATTCACGAGGCGCACAGGCTACTCAAGGCTAGGCAACTATCCTCAGTTGAATTGACCAAAGCCTGCCTGGAGCGCATCCAAGAGGTAGAGCCAAAGATTCATGCCCTGGTTACCATTACCAATGAGCTGGCGCTAAGCCAAGCCAAGAAGGCTGACCAGCTTATTACCGGGGGTGACATCCACCCCCTCACCGGCATCCCAGTGATAATCAAGGACAATATGTGCACCAAAGGAATACCGACCACCTGCTCGTCACGGATGCTACAGAATTTCGTGCCGCCTTATGATGCCACGGTGGTGGAAAAACTAAACAATTGTGGCGCAGTAATTATAGGTAAAGCCAATATGGACGAATTTGCCATGGGTTCATCAACTGAGCATTCTGCTTTCTTTCCCACCCACAACCCGTGGGACCTGAGCCGTGTCCCCGGGGGCAGTAGCGGGGGTTCAGCCGTCGCGGTAGCTACTGGCGAGACTGTTTACGCTTTAGGCTCAGATACCGGGGGAAGTATCCGCCAGCCGGCTGGCTTCTGCAGTGTTGTCGGTCTGAAACCAACCTACGGCAGGGTGAGTCGCTATGGCCTGGTCGCCTTCGCCAGCTCCCTCGACCAGATAGGTCCCCTGACCAAGGATGTTACTGATTGCGCCATAGTGTTAAATGCCATCGCTGGCTACGATAATAGAGACTCAACCTCAGTGCCCTACCCCACGCCCGATTACACCCAGTGTCTAACCACTGACCTCAAGGGTCTTAATATCGGCGTCCCCAAGGAGTATTTCGTCACTGGGATGCAAGCTGAGGTGGAAACAGCTTTACGAGCCGCCATCAGTAAGCTTGAACAGCTTGGAGCCAGGGTGGACTGGGAGGTATCACTACCCCACACCCCCTACGCCCTGGCAGTATACTATATTATTGCCCCGTCTGAGGCTTCGGCTAATCTGGCTCGCTATGATGGGGTAAAGTATGGCTTCTCCTATCAAGACACAGATAGTATTTGGGAGGCTCTAGAGAAGACAAGGCAATTTGGCTTTGGCGATGAGGTAAAGAGGCGCATTATGCTCGGCACCTACGCCCTTTCCGCCGGCTATTATGACGCCTACTACCTTAAAGCGCAGAAGGTTCGCACCCTGATACGGCAGGAGTTTGACCAGGCTTTTAGTAAGTTTGACGCCCTGATAACCCCCACCTCGCCTACCGTCCCGTTCAAGATCGGGGAGAAGGTCGACGACCCGCTTCAGATGTATTTAAGTGACGTCTGCACCCTACCGATAAATATCGCCGGACTGCCAGCGATTTCTATGCCCGCCGGCTTTGGCAATGGGCTGCCCATAGGCATGCAGCTCATTGGCAAGCCCTTCGGCGAAGAGACCAT
>CAZYZL010000080.1:0-4572 GCA_964652005.1 uncultured Dehalococcoidales bacterium
ATCTCACAGCTTAAGCCAGTTCATGTCGTGCGGCTTAGCAAGGCTAAAACCTCGTCAGCAGTTTTTATCTCAAACCTTCGCTGCTTGACCTGGTCAGTCAAAATAAAGAAGGGTGCTTTACTTTGAACATCCAGCGTCCAGTCAAAATCAGCCTGTTTTTGCCCGCCCAAGTAGAGTTCAGCCATATAACTGGCTTCATGAAGGCAAACGGCAGTGTTGAAGCCCTCCTTTATCGCTTTCGGTTCAGCTCTGATGAGGATTCTTTGTCCTGAGGGTTTAGCCAAGGTTTCTGGCTTTACCAGATTCATCAGCTGGTCAAGGTAAAGGGCAAAACCAGAAGCTGGGGTGTCCTTGCCCCCCATTAACGGAATAAGGGCATCATATCTACCACCGCCACCTATCTTCTCCCCATCCTTGAAAAACTGTAAGATTACGCCGGTATAGTACTCAAAGCCCCTGCCTGAAGCTATGTCAATGTGGTAATCACAGCCAAGAGCCTCAAGAAGCTCGGTGATGTTTATGAAGTTGTCAATATAGGGCTCGAGCCCGGACAGATCGGGGGTAAATAGAGCCTTCAGGTTTTTTAGGAACCCGGATGATTTCCCCTTCAGGTCAAGCAAAGCCCTGCCTAATTCAGGTCGGTCAAGCTTTACCTTAGCCAGCGCTTTTACATCCCCGTCTAAAATCTGGTCAAATATCCTGGTCTGCTCCTCAGGACTTAGCTCCAGTTTTGCCAGCAACGCCCTGATTAGTCCAGCATGTGATAGCCTCAGCTCAATACCGTCAAGCCTTAGCCGTTTTAAAACCTCCAGAGCCAGCATTACCAATTCTACATCAGCCAGAGGGGAGCCTACTCCTATAAGTTCAGCCCCGCATTGCCATCTTTCCCTTGTTTTCTCCGCTGTCTCCTCAAAGATAAAGATATTAGCTACATAAAATAGCTTAGCCAGTCCTTCCATAGTATCAATATAAAGCCGGGCAACAGGGATTGTACCGTCAGGTCTCAACACTACCCTTTCTCCACTCCAGCCATCCCAATCAAGAAAGGAGTATACCTTGCCCAACCTGCCTGGAGTGAGTGTCCCGGTGGAGGTGAATAGATGGAGATACTCAAGGGTTGGCGTCCTGACCTCCTTATACCCCCACTTGAGGCAACAGTCTCTAAATGCGCTCTCAATGAGACGAAAGCCTGCCATTTCCTGTGGAGATAAGTCCCGAGTTCCTTTACACCTTTGGATTCTCATATTTATGTCTCTTATCAATAGTTGGTAGATTTTAACACTACTTCGCCTAGCTGTTCAACTGCGCTTTTTATTTTACAACGGGAATAAGACGGATGTATAATTTAATTTACAAACCGCTGACATGAGTAAGAAATTGTTTAAAGCCCTGCATCTTGCTTTCTTTATAGCTTTGCTGGCTGGGGTCTTATTAGCGGTTACCGCCAGTGCTAATACCCAGTCAGTCCAGGTCTTGCGCATTGAGGGCACCATTGTTCCCATAGTTGCTGACTATATTGACCGAGGCATTAGCCAGGCTGAAGATGAAAATACCACTGTCTGCATCATTGAGTTAGATACACCTGGAGGGCTACTAGATTCAACGGAGAGGATAGTCAAGAGAATTATGAATGCTAATGTTCCCGTTGTTGTTTATGTCTCTCCAAAAGGCGCTTGGGCGGCTTCAGCCGGAACCTTTATTACTTTATCGGCTCATATCGCAGCCATGACGCCAGGCACTACTATTGGCGCTGCTCACCCGGTAGCTGCTGGCGGGGAGGAGATACCAGAAGACCAAATGAAAAAGATAACCGAGTTCTCGGCTAAGTGGATGAAGACCATTGCCGAGGAGCGCGGTCGTAATATTGAAGAAGCCCAGCTAGCAGTAACGGAAAGTAAATCCTTCACCGATGTTGACGCATTGAATGCCAACCTTATTGACCTTCGAGCCGAAAATTTAAACAACCTTATTTCCCAAATCAATGGCTGGAAGGTTACTTTAGCCAATGGTACAGAGGCTAGCATAAATACCACAGGCTACGAGTTGGCTAGAGATGAAATGAACTTTGCTGAGAATTTTTTGCATGCTATTAGTGACCCCAACATTGCCTATATTTTACTTAGCATAGGTAGCATAGGCATTATTGCTGAGATTTACAGCCCGGGAGCATTCTTTCCCGGAATCATAGGTGCTATTAGCCTGCTTCTTGCCTTCTACTCTTTAGGTGTTCTTGATGCCAGATGGGGAGGCATATTGCTTATCCTGCTTGCCTTCGGTTTATTTATCGGTGAGTTGCTTACTACCACTTTTGGTCTATTTACCGCCGGGGGTGTAACTGCCCTTGTTCTTGGTTCGTTAATTTTGTTTCCTGGAGGGGGACCATTGTTTCAAATAAGTCCGTGGTTGATTGCTGTAGTCGTAATCCTAGTTGTTGCTTTCTTCGCCTTCGCCATTCAGCGAATCATCCGAGCTCACCGCCGTCAAGCATATACTGGCAGAGAGGAACTGGTGGGCAAGACTGCTATTGTTAAGGTAGCTCTAGAACCCGAGGGCATGGTTCTATTTAAGGGCGAGCGCTGGACGGCGATATCAGAGAAGGGTCGGGTAAAACCCGGGGAGGAGGTGATTATAACCAAGGTTGATGGCTTAAAACTATATGTAACCAAGAAATAATAAGGAGGTAAACGAATGAACAACCCAATGGTTATCGGTATTATTGTTTTAGCCGCAATCATACTTATTTCCATGGCAATTAAGATTGTCAAGGAGTGGGAGCGCGGGGTCATTCTCCGTCTGGGACGGCTGATTGGAGCTAAAGGTCCAGGTATATTTTTCATCATCCCCTTTGTTGACCGGATGATAAAGGTAGACCTGCGGATTGTGACTATGGATGTCCCACGACAGGATGTAATCACTAAAGACAACGTTACCGTCGGGGTTGATGCCGTGGTCTATTTCAGGGTGGTTGACCCTGAGGCGGCAGTAGTTAAGGTGCTAGATCACATCCGAGCTACCTCGCTGATATCACAGACGACGCTGCGAAATGTACTGGGACAACACGAGCTTGATGAGCTATTGGTACAAAGGGAAAGGCTTAATCAGGCGCTACAGAAGATAATTGACGAACAAACTGACCCGTGGGGGGTGAAGGTCAGCGTCGTGGAGATCAAGTCAGTGGAACTTCAAGAAACGATGAGGCGCTCTATGGCGGCTCAGGCTGAAGCCGAAAGGGAGAGGCGAGCCAAAATCATCCACGCTGATGGTGAGTTTCAAGCCTCAGAGAGATTGGCTCAAGCCGGGGCTGTTATCGCTAGGGAACCAACTACGCTACAGCTTCGTTACCTGCAGACACTGGTTGAGATAGCCTCGGAGAAAAATAGCACCATAATCTTTCCCATACCTATTGACCTTATCAGTATGTTTATGAGAAAAGAGGTCCCGGTGCACCAGTCAGGTGAAGAGAAAACCAAATAGCCGAGGGGTAAAAAGCAGAGTTATCACCATCTCCAGAGCCCGCGATACAGGGCTCTGGAGATGAGCTTGTTTACTGGTAAAGGGTAACATCTCCGGCGACAATTTTAATCAGGCTTCCGTCAGGCTGACGGAGCAGCAAGCTACCATTGCTGGCTACTGATTCGGCGACGCCTTCGTAAGTAGTTTCGCCCGACTTTACCCGAACCTTTTTGCCCAGTGTTGCCAGGTTATCCCGCCACTCCTGGTAAACAGACTCCCCAGCTGGCAGAGCTAGGTATAATCTTTCTGTTTCGGCTAACAGGCACCGTATTATATCCAGCCGTGATACCTCCCTTCCCAGCTCATGGGAAAGGCTGGTGGCGGTGGGCGGAATTTCAGGAAAATCGGAAGGCCTCAGGTTGGCATTTATCCCTACGCCTATAATGGCGTAGTCCACGGTGTTGCCCCTTACATCGCTCTCAATTAAAATCCCACACACCTTTTTGTCATTAACTAGGACATCGTTAGGCCACTTAATCTGCGAGTTTAAGCCGGTGACTCTGTCAATACAGTGGACTACGGCTAGAGAGGCGACCATAATAAGGGAAGGTAGGTAAGCCAGACTGGGGTAAAGAATGATAGATAAAGCAATGCTCCCCCTGGGTGATAGCCAGGGTCGTTTTATTCGCCCCCTGCCTGCGGTTTGTTCCCCGGCAATGACCACCGTTCCTTCTATTGCTTCTTGTTGAGCCTCTCGCTTAGCTACATCATTGGTTGAGGTCAGTCTGGGATAGTAAATAACCCTTTGACCGATAAAACTGGTGTCCAAGTTATTAGTAATGACAGCAGGCGATAAGCTGTTTTCTACCATTTCCACACCAGTTTTAGGTTAAGCTAATGATAAATACAGGGCAACTGCACAATCTTGACATCAAATTGGTCTCAAGGCATAATACGATTTGGGCGGGTGTAACTCAGCGGAAGAGTGCTTGCTTCCCAAGCAAGACGTCGAGGGTTCGAATCCCTTCACCCGCTCCACAAAGCTGAGCGATGACTTGCCTAAGTTTAGCAGGCAAAGCTAGAGCAAATCAAACAACACCATCGAGTACTACAACTATC
>CAZYZL010000081.1:0-4563 GCA_964652005.1 uncultured Dehalococcoidales bacterium
AGAGAGGCTTCGCCTCTCCTCAGTTTTCACTAAGCCCCGAACTTGGTTAGTTTCAAGGCGTTAGCCATCGCCAGCGGCATAACCTGTGTTGCCGGGAGCCTTCCCAGTCCGCCATAAATGCAGGCTGGCTCGGAAAACTCCCCTACCCTATCAGGACGGCACCACTTAGAATAGAGAAGGATTGGCACCGGGTGCCAGCTATGCCCCTTGAGCAAGGCTGGTGTCGAGTGGTCGCCGGTTACCACAATGACATCGGGCTCAAGGCTGGTCAGGATAGGTAGAGCATTATCAACCTCTTCTATGAGCCTGACCTTGCGGTCAAAATCGCCATCCTCACCAGCGGAATCAGTCCCCTTTATATGCAGGAAGAAGAAGTCGTAATCGGCGTAGTTTTGTTTTAAAGTGGCAAACTCCTCTTTGATGCTGGCGCCGGTTTCCAGAACCTGCATCCCGACTAGCTTAGCCAGTCCCTGATACATAGGATAACTGGCAATGGCTGCTGGCTTTAGTTTATAGACTTCGCCCATGGTGGGGAGGCGGGGTCGCTGGGAGAAGCCACGCAGCAGTACCATGTTGGCAGGATAATGCTTGGCTAAGAGTGTTTTGGCTTGGGCTACGAGCTGGTTGGCAATAGCCGCTGTCATACCAGCTTGCGGATTCAGGGCAATGATAGCCCTTGGTGCCACCCCTACCTGCTGGGGGTCGGAATCGCTGACTTCAGAAGCCAGCCCCTCGCCCCGAAACACTGTTATAAAGCGATGCTCCTTGACGGGGCAGACGAGAAGTTTAACCCCCTCTATCACCAGTCCATCAAACAACCGGCATAACTCGGTGCACTTCTCGGTGGAGATGCGTCCTGCCCGGCGGTCAATGACCCGTCCGGTCTTATCTACAGTGCAGAAGTTGCCCCGAGCCGCTATATCCTCCGGCTCCAGGTCAAAATCTATCCCCATTGCCTCCACCACCCCTCGCCCAATGTTGAAGCTGACTGGGTCATAACCAAAAAGAGCTAGGTGACTTGGGGTACTACCCGGGGTTATTCCCGGGCTTACCGGGTCAACAAGACCGCATATACCCTTGGTTGCTAGGTGGTCAAGGTTAGGTGTCTTGGCTGTCTCTAGCTCTGTCTTGCCAGTTTTGGGATTGGGCAATCCACCTAAGCCATCAATAACCAGTAACACAATCTTAGCGGGAGAGGGAGTGGAAATTCCTTTTATTAAATCTAGATTATTCACCATGGTTAGCCTTCTTTATCAAGCAACACCTCCACACCGGGCAATGTTCCCCCACTCAGGAATCTGAGTGAAGCACCACCCCCGGTAGAAACAAAGGTCATCCTATCAACTAGTTTCATTGCAGTTACTACCTCGGCGGTAGAGCCGCCGCCAATAATAGTAGTAGCCTCAAGACCAGCCAAAAGTCTAGCCATGGCTTGTGTCCCCTGAGCAAATTGAGGTATCTCGTACATGCCCATAGGTCCGTTCCAGAAGATTGTTTTGCAGCGTCGTAATTCTTGGGAGAAATTACTGATAGTCTGGGGACCTATATCTACAATCCTCCAATCCGGTGGTATACTTTTCACTGATATGACCTTGACTTCAGCCCCGGCGCTAAGCTTATCGGCAACAACGACATCAACTGGAAGCATCAAGCGCACCCCTCGCTGGGCTGCGTCTCTCATCAGCTTAACAGCAAAATCCAGCGTATCATCTTCCATTAAAGACAAGCCTACCTCATAGGACTTAGCCTTTAGGAAGGTGGCTGCCATACCGCCACCAATTAAAAGACAGTCTACCTTGTCCATAATGTTTTCCAGTATGCTAATCTTGTCACTCACCTTGGCGCCGCCAGTAAGCTCGGCGAAGGGGTGAGCGGGATGGGCTAAAATACCCTCCAGGGTGTTGATTTCTTTCTCGACCAGTAAGCCAGCCACGGCGGGCAGATATTTGGCAACGCCTACAATTGAAGCATGAGCTCTATGACTGGCACCGAAGGCATCATTTACATATACATCAGCTAACCGGGCTAAGGCTTGGGCAAAGGCGACATCATTTGCCTCTTCCTCGGGGTGAAACCTGATATTCTCCAGGAGCAAAACATCGCCCGGCTTCAATTTTTCTACCGCCTTCTCCACTTCGGGACCAATACAGTCGGTGGTGGCTTCTACTTTCTGACCTAGAATCTGAGACAGGCGCTGAGCAACGGGAGCTAGGCGTAATTTCTCAACCACCTTCCCCTTGGGGCGACCGAGGTGAGAGCACAGGATGACCCTGGCTTTCCGGTTAATAAGGTAGTTGATGGTAGGCAGCGTGGCTCGGATACGGTTATCATCAGTAATAGCCCCTGTCTCCTCATCTAGGGGAACATTGAAATCAACCCTCACCAAAACCCGCTTGCCGCCAACCTCTATGTCTCTGACTGTCAGCTTATTCATTCCTTTGGCCTTCAGTCATATGCAAAGCTACACATCACCTGCCAATGAATAACGGCTTGAAATTAGACGCCAGGAAGTAATTCCAAAACCTGTCTCGCTATCCCTTCAGCATCAAGACCATACTTAGAACGGAGAACGGCTTGAGTGCCCTGGTCCACAAACTCATCAGGGATGCCTATGCTTTTTACCCGAATATCACTAATGCCTGATTTTTGAAGAAGGCTAGCCACACTGTTGCCAAAGCCACTGCTGAGAGTATTCTCCTCAACTGTAACCAAGTGCTTAATATCACTGGCTAAATCTATTATAAGTTCAGCGTCCAGCGGCTTGGCAAAGCGGGCGTTGACTACTGTAGCCTCAATTCCATTTGACGCTAATTTCTGGGCTGCCTCAAGAGTCGGAGCCACAGTAGTTCCTATGCCCAGTATGGCTACATCCCTGCCATATCTTACTATTTCCCCCTTACCTATGGGAATCTCATGTAGCACCGGGTCTAATTTTACCCCTAAACCGGAGCCTCGGGGGTAGCGTATAGCCATAGGATGCTTTGACTTCACTGCTGTATAGAGTAGGTGCTGAAGCTCGTTCTCATCCTTGGGTGCAGAGGCTATCAAATTAGGAATTAATAGTAGATAAGAGATATCAAAAGTTCCCTGGTGGGTCTTGCCATCTTCACCGACAATGCCACTGCGGTCGATAGCAAAAATAACCGGCAAATCCTGAAGGCAAACGTCATGTATTAGCTGGTCAAAAGCGCGCTGCAGGAAAGTAGAATATATAGCCACGATAGGTATGAAACCCTGTGCCGCTAGCCCGGCGGCAAAGGTAACCGCATGCTGTTCGCAGATTCCAACGTCAAACACTCGTTGCGGGAACTCAGTCTTGGCTATATCGAGACAATTTCCCTCAGGCATAGCCGCAGTAATTGCCACCAGCCTGGGATTTTCGCGAGCTAGGCGAAGCACAGTCTGAGCAAATACCTCGCTGTAAGTTGGTATTTTGTCAGTGGTTACGCTCTTGGCTGGCACACCGTGAAAGTAGACAGCATCACCCTCTGCGGGAAGATAGCCTTTACCCTTAGTGGTGACAACATGAACAAAGGCTGGCTTTGAGCAGTAATCTCGTGCCTGGGTAAGAGCTGTTTCCAGTCCAGTGATGTCGTGCCCGTCAATCGGTCCTATATAGGTGAAACCGAGTTCCTCCCAGAGCACAGTTGGCATAATCAAGCCCTTGAATCCTCTCCTAAGCCATTGGCTCAGTTGCCAGAGTCGTTTGCCCCAGGGAAGAACATCCAGCACCCGCTTACTCCCTTCCTCCGCCCAACGGTAGCGGTAGTCAAACCGCACCCTGCTCAACAGTTTAGCTAAACCTCCAACCGTAGGTGAAATTGACATCCCATTATCATTCAAAACTACGCAAATCCTGGAGCTCAGATGCCCTGCCTGATTCAGCGCCTCAAGCGCCATCCCTCCAGTTATAGCCCCATCACCGATAATAGCAACCACATGGTAATCATCGCCCGAAAGGTCACGAGCGATAGCCATACCAAGGGCGGCAGAGACAGAGGTACTGGCGTGACCAGCGCCAAACGGGTCATGCTTACTCTCACTCCGGCACGTAAAACCGGATAACCCTCCATACTGACGGATAGAGGCAAAGCGCTGTCTCCTGCCAGTGAGCAGTTTGTGAACATAGCTTTGATGTCCCACGTCCCAGATAATCTTATCCCGTGGGCTATCAAATACCCGATGCAAGGCTATGGTAAGCTCAACCACGCCCAGATTAGAAGCCAGATGCCCTCCGTTAGCACTTATTGTGGTCACCAGCTCTTGCCTAATCTCGGCAGCCAGTTGCTTGAGCTCCTGTTTTGTCAATCCTTTTAAGTCTGCCGGGTTATCTACCCTATCTAATATTCTCGGCATTACTTACTGTTCACCACCCAATGGAAGGGTTGCCCTCATACTAGCAATGTGGTGGAATGATTGTCAAGCTATCAAAGAACTATCTTGACCTTTCCCTGCGCCTCGTGCTACATTTGGTAATAGATAGCTTGTCCCTGTAGCTCAGCTGGATAGAGCGGCTGCCTTCTAAGCAGCGGGTCGTGGGTTCGAATCCCTCCAGGGACGCCA
>CAZYZL010000082.1:0-4524 GCA_964652005.1 uncultured Dehalococcoidales bacterium
TGAGGTTAATAAACAATCTCAATTCCAGAATTGTAGGCGTAGTATTGATTTACTCAAACTATATGGCGTATACTAGAGTAATAAAAACACAAAGGAGGTATCCAAATGCCGGAGAAGGTAATCGGAAAGGTGAGCGACTTCTTTGCCCGACCCGTGGTTGCCGGCATCCAGCTAACCGCGACCCTGAAGCTGGGCGACAAAATCCATATTAAAGGTCACACTACTGATATGGAATTAATTGTTGAGTCAATGGAAATCGACAATGTAGCTGTTAAGGAAGCTAAGCGGGGGGATGCTATTGGTATTAAGGTTAGCGAGCGGGTAAGAAGGGGAGATACCGTCTATAAAGTTACTGACTAAGGCAAATTTCCACAGATTTCCTCGGTCTCACAGGAAGCAAAAATTATGGTCAAGGTGTTGATAGAGCGTTACGTGAAAAAGGCAAAGAAGGGGATTTGATTGAGCTACTGGACAAACTACGAAGCGAATTAATCTCACAGCCAGGCTATATTTCCGGCGAGCTGCTCCCGAGCCTGGAGGATAAGTCTACTATTTTTGCCCTTAGCACCTGGTTAAGTGCACTCGACTGGAAATCCTGGGAAGATAATCCTGGGCGCCTTGAGATTGAGTCCAAAATTGAACCGTTATTAACCAAACCAGCTAGGCTGACTATTGCTACTGTTTTCTAACCCCTGCCGCTAGTAACTAACCCAGGCTTTTGGCCAAGTTAGCCATCTCAATGGCGCTGACTGCAGCTTTAAAGCCTTCATTCCCCTCTTTAGTCCCTGCCCGCTCAATAGCCTGCTCTAGGGTATCAGCCGTGATTACGCCATAGATAACCGGCAGCCCAGTCTCTAAGCCCACTTTAGCAATTCCCTTACTTACCTCAGCAGCAATATATTCAGAGTGAGGTGTGCCACCACGGATTACAGCTCCGAGGCAGATGACAGCATCATACCGCTTAGTCTGGGCTAATTTCTTGGCTATCAACGGGATTTCAAAGCAACCTGGCGTCCAGGCAACCTCTATATCCTCCCGATTAACCCCGTGGCGAAGCAAGGCGTCCTCTGCCCCCTCAACCATTTTCTTGGTAATAAACTCGTTGAAACGGGAAACGACCAGCCCAAACTTCAGCCCCTTCCCCAGCAACATACCTTCAAAAGACTTACTCATTGTTTTCTCCTTATTCTAGTTTAATTACTCAGAAGCATCTGGTATCTCCAACAGATGACCTAACTTTTTCCTTTTCGTCTCCAGGTAATCCCGGTTATAGGGATTAGGGGTGGCGATAATCGGCAGTGTTTCAACCACCTTTAGCCCGTAACCCTCCAGACCTATCACCTTTTTGGGGTTGTTGGTCAGCAGCCGAATGTCGTGTAAGCCCAGGTCAGCCAGGATTTGGGCACCGATGCCGTAGTCTCTCAGGTCTGAAGGAAAACCGAGGGAAAGGTTTGCCTCCACCGTATCCAGTCCTTTATCTTGAAGGGCATAGGCACGCATCTTGTTATGGAAGCCAATGCCCCGCCCCTCCTGCCTCATATACAGGAAGACACCCCGCCCCTCATCAGCGATACTCTGCATAGCAAGGGCAACCTGCTCGCCACAATCACACCGAAGGCTACCAAAGACATCGCCGGTAAGGCATTCACTGTGAACCCGCACTAACACCGGCTCCTCGGTGGATATATCCCCCAGCACCAGTGCCAGGTGTTCATCGGGGTCTATGTCGCTCTTGTAGGCAATAGCAGCAAACTCACCATATTTTGTAGGCAGTTTAGTCTCAGCTACACGGTGCACCAGCTTTTCATGGCGGCGACGATAGGCAATAAGGTCGGCGACGGAAATTATCTTAATGCCAAACTTCTGTGACATCACCTCAAGTTGGGGCAGCCGTGCCATAGAGCCGTCTTCACTCATAATCTCACAGATAACCCCGGCGGGATAGAGCCCGGCCAGCCTGGCTAAATCAACTATAGCCTCAGTATGCCCGGCGCGGACTAGGACACCCCCCTCCCTCGCCTGCAGAGGGAAGATATGCCCCGGTCGGGCTAAATCATCAGCACTGGTAGCCGGGTCAACTATGGCTCTGATTGTCTCAGCTCTATCTGCCGCCGAAATGCCCGTGCTCACCCCATGCTTAGCATCAACCGAGACAGCAAAGGCGGTAGAAAACTTCGAGGTGTTCTCCCCCACCATCAGGGGAATGCCCAGTTCGTTCAACCGCTTGCCAATAACAGGCAGGCAAATCAAGCCCCTGGCATGCTTGGCCATAAAGTTAATCGCTTCGGTGCTCACCTTATCAGCCGCCAGTGCCAGGTCGCCCTCGTTTTCCCTATCCTCATCATCAACGATGATAACAAATCTGCCCGCTTTTATATCCTCAATAGCTTCGGCAATGCTTGATAAGCCCATGCTTGTCCCTCCTAGGTTAACCGGCCACAAACCCATGCTGCTGTAGGAAATCAACAGTTATGCCTGGGCGGCGAGTCTGGCTAAATTGCTCCACATATTTGGCAATAATATCCACCTCCAGATTAACCACGTCACCCACCCCCCTGTCGCCTAAAGTGGTGTGTTTTCGGGTATAATCGACCACCGAGACCAGAAATGAGCTGGTATCCTTAGTCACAATGGTTAGGCTCACCCCGTCAACGGCAATAAAACCCTTTTCTACTATATAGTACATTAATTGCTGCGGGGCTTCAAACCTGATTATCATTGCCTCACCAACCCGGGTAACCGAGATTACCCTTCCGGTATCATCAATATGCCCCTGCACCAGATGCCCACCAAGGCGCCCCCCTAAAGGTAGAGGTCGCTCAACATTGACCCCATCCCCAGCCCTCAACAGCCCAAGGTTAGTCCTATTTAATGTCTCCGACATCGCATCAACGGAAAATGAGCTATGGTCAAAATTGGTTACCGTCAGGCATACCCCGTTAACCGCCATACTTGCCCCACGCTCCATCCCGTGGAGAACAGCGCCAGCGGCAATAACCAGCTTTCCCGGTGGTGCTGAGACAACTCTACCTACCTCTTCTACAATCCCGGTAAACACCTCCATCCCCCTTTCACGGCAACATATCCGCTAATCATTAAATCATCGCCAAACTTTTCCATCCTTATCCGTTCCAATCTAAATGAGTCTGCCACCCTATCAACCCCCCCGCCAGCCACCGCCGTCTTTGCCTCCACCCCACCAATAATAATGGGGGCGATAAAGGCGACAACCTTATCCACCAGCCGACGGTCAAATAGCGAACCAAACAGAACTCCACCACCCTCGACTAAAATGCTGGTAATCTCTCGCTCACCCAATGCCCGTAGCAACCTTTCCAAATCTACCAAACCTTCGGCGGTGGGCAATTCCAATATTTCAGCACCAGCCTGAGCAAAAGCTGCCTTCTGCTTTGGCGTAGCCCTCCTGCCCAGTGCCAGCAGCGTTTCCCCCGGCTGACTAAACACTCGTGCGGTTAATGGCGTGCGCCCTTCCCCATCAACAATCACCCTGAGTGGCTGCTTTCTCGCTGTGCCCCCCCGGCCACCACAGCATCTAGTGGTAAGGCGGGGGTCATCAGCCAAGACGGTATTCACCCCGGCCATAATAGCATCGGTGGTATAGCGGAGACAATGAACATACTTCCTCGCCTCCCGGCCGCTAATCCACCGAGAATCACCTTTCCTGGTAGCAATCTTCCCATCCAGGCTTATAGCAAATTTGGCGGTGACAAAGGGGATGCCGGTGGTAATGAATTTGGCATAAGCCTCGTTAACCTCTTTAGCCTCCTCTTCATGTTCACCAAGGTATATCTTAACGCCTTCCCCCTCCAGCTCATCTTTGCCCCGTCCTGAAACCAGAGGATTAGGGTCGAGCATAGCCATATGAACCTCGCTGACGCCAGCAGAAATGATTGCCCGGGCACAGGGTGGAGTCCGTCCATAATGGCAGCAGGGTTCCAGGGTAACATACATCACGCCCCCCCGAGCCGCTTCGCCTGCCTGCTTCAGGGCTAACACCTCGGCATGATGCGAACCCGGTGGCTGGGTATAACCTTGCCCAACAACCACGCCTTCTTTAACCACCACCGCACCCACCGCCGGGTTAGGGCTTGCCTGCCCCAGAGCTAATCTGGCTAAGGAAAGCGCCTGTCCCATGTAGTTCATGGCAATGTCATTCTAGCACCTCCCTGAAAAAAAGTGCAACATTAGCTCAATTGTTTATTAACCTCACCCCAATTCCCCTTTAGTAACCCTATCCCCTTTATCCCCTTCCCCTTAACAAGGGGAAGATAGTTTCTTAAGAGGGGCTAGCGCCCCTCTTAAACACCCTATTAAGCTAGGCTCATTATCAAAGGGAAAGGGGGGAGGAGATTTTAGAGAGGGGCTTCGCCCCTCTCAGACGCCCCAAAAGTGAGAGAGTTAAAGAGAGGCGAAGCCTCTCTTAATTAAATATTTCCCCCTTCCCTTAATAAGGGAAGGGGGCCAGGCGGGTTCCCAGAAAAATCTATGATTTTTCTGGGTGCT
>CAZYZL010000083.1:0-4494 GCA_964652005.1 uncultured Dehalococcoidales bacterium
GGTTGTCTAGTAACCTATCCCCCTGACCCCCTTCCCTTAATAAGGGAAGGGGGAACGCAAGTAAGAGAGGGGCGAAGCCCCTCTCTAAAATCTCTTCCCCTCTCCTTTTAAAAGGAGAGGGGGATAAAAAGGGGGTGAGGTTAATAAACAATCTCAGCTTAACATTGACGCGCGGAGGCAATATTGAGGCAATAAGACACCTAGAGCAGGCAATCATTGCTGGCAAGCACTGGTATATCGCCTTGCTTGAGGCTATCGGGTTGTGGACTGAGACCGAGGAAACCTATAACGGTCGCCATTACCGCTACCTTATTGATGGTGAAGCCTTTGACTGGCTGCTTCTGGCGGAACGACTATGTGAGGCAGTAGATGACTTGCTACCTGAGGAGGGAAAGCTTGCCCTGCTGTTTCACGGCAAACCACCAATTAAGCTGACCAAGGAGAAATTTAAGGAGCTTATTGGCAGTAGTAAATATCATCAGTATCTTAACTATTTCTACGGCATTACTGTGGAGGAGGCTCTGATTCTGGCGGTGCAGGAGGAGGTACGCAAGGAAAGGCGCACCTCAGGCTATAACAATGAGCATAATCTGGTTAATGAGGTTTACCAGCGAATATACGGTGCTACCAAAGCTACGCTGCTTAAGCGCTTCAGGCGGGAGAAGGGCTATCCACAGCTTAAGTCCATCAGCCTGACCGAGCTAAAGGAGTTCACCTACTGGCTATTTAAGTATCGGCTAAAGCAGTGTGATAAGGCAAGGGTTGCCAGTGATACCAAGAAGGCGCTGGAGCAATTAGCCATCATTGGGTCAAGTCTGAAACCGGATGAGTTGCTGCCTTAGCCTTTCCAGCTTATCCTTTCTTACCGCTAGTTTATCTCGCTCCCTACCGACAACAGCCGCTGGCGCCTTAGTTAGAAAAACCTCGTCCTTAAGCCTGGCTTCAAGGGCAGCAACCTCAGCTTGGCTTTGTTCTATCTCCTTCTGTAGCCGCTTTCTCTCAGCCTCAAGGTCAACCATGCTCTCCATGGGTATAATTACCTCGGCATCTTTGAGCACAAGCACCACCACATTTTCATTCGCTGGAGCTTGACGACTATCCAGGAAGGTAATTGGTCTTGCCCGAGCCAGGGTCTGAATCGCCTGGGAATAAGGAGTGATAGCCGGGGTAAGTTCACCAGCATAGACCTGCGCCTCAATCCACCTGGCACTGTCCACCTTGTATTGAGCCCGGGCATTGCGGATAGAGTGTATTATCTCTATCATGGACTGGGTAACTCGTTCCGTCTGTAAGTCAATAGCTTTTTCATCCGCCTCCGGGTAGGCAGATACCATTATGGACTCGGTTGGCTGCCAGCCTGAGGGCAGGCACTGCTTAAGATTTTGCCATAGCTCTTCGGTGACGAAGGGCATATAGGGATGTAACAGCCGAAGCGAGGTCTCCAGAACATGAACCAGAACCGGGAGGGGAGATGGCACTTCCCCGGAGTGAAGGCGAATCTTGGCGAACTCAATATACCAGTCGCAGAATTCACCCCACAAGAAATCGTGAATTTGCCCCAGGGCTTCGCCAAACTGGAAGTTCTCCATCAATCTGGTTACTGTGGATACAGTGCCACTCAAGCGGCTCAGAATCCAGCGGTCTTCCACTGGAAGCAGGCTCGGCTGAATTTCTATATTGGTCTGTTCAGCATCAATGCTTCTAACCACAAAGCGGGTGGCATTCCATAGCTTGTTGGCAAAGTTGCGACCAGCCTCCAGCCTTGGTGTCGTCAGCTTGATATCATTTCCCGGCGATACGTCAGTAGATAGGGCGAAGCGCAGGGCATCAGTGCCATATTTCTCTATGGTGTCAATCGGGTTAAGCACGTTACCCTTGACTTTACTCATCTTTTCCCCCTTCTCGTCCCGCACCAGACCATGAAGATAAACGGTGTTGAAGGGGATGTCGCCGGTATCCTCCAGACCCATCATAATCATTCTGGCAACCCAGAAGAAGAGGATATCATAGCCGGTTTCCATTACTGTAGTCGGGTAGAAGTAGGCTAGCTCTTCAGTATCATCAGGCCAGCCCATGGTGGAGTGAGTCCATAGCGCCGAGCTAAACCAGGTATCAAGAACATCCGGGTCCTGTTCTATATGGGAAGAGCCACAGTGACCACAGTTTCTGGCATCGTCAACGGATACTGTTATTTCACCACAGTCGCGGCAATACCACACCGGGATTCGGTGCCCCCACCATAGCTGGCGGCTGATGCACCAGTCACGAATGTTCTCCATCCAGTTCAGGTAGACCTTGATAAAGCGTTCGGGGATAATGGCAATACGCCCGTCAACCACGGTTTTGATAGCGGCTTGAGCCAGGGGCTTGGTAGCGATAAACCATTGCTTACTAGCCAGCGGCTCAATAATCACCTGGCAGCGGTCGCAGTGCCCTACCGAGTGGGTATAGGGCTCAACCTTAGCCAGGAGCCCATCCTTTTCCAGGTCAGCCAGTATTGCCTGGCGGCAGGCAAAACGGTCAAGCCCGGCATATCTCCCGGCGTTTTCATTCATGGTCACGTCCGGGTTTAGTATATTTACCAGGGGCAGCCCTTGCCGCTGAGCGATGTCAAAGTCCACTGGGTCATGGGCTGGGGTGATTTTCACTGCTCCGGTGCCAAAATCAGGGTCGACAGCGTCATCAGCGATAATGGGTATCACCCTGTTCACCGCAGGCAGGATAACCTTCTTACCGAGCATTGCCCTGAACCGCTTGTCCCTGGGGTTGACCGCTACTGCGGTATCACCGAGTATGGTCTCAGGGCGAGTGGTGGCTACGGTGATGAATTCTTTATCGCCTTCAACCAGGGGGTAGCGGACGTAATATAGATGTCCCTGTACATCTTTGTGCTCTACCTCGAGGTCAGAGAGGGCGGTAGCACAGCGGGGGCACCAGTTGATAATCCGCTCCCCCCGATAGATTAAACCCTTGTCATACAGGCGGACGAAGGCAGTGCGTACCGCCCGACTCGGGCCCTCATCTAGGGTAAACCGCTCCCGACTCCAATCGCAGGAAGCACCCAGTCTCTGGTGCTGTCCGGCAATAGTCTGCCGACACTTATTTGCCCACTGCCACATTCGCTCGATGAATTTCTCTCTACCCAACTGGTGCCGGTTCAGTTCTTCCCCAGCCAGCAGTTGCTCCACCACCACCTGGGCAGCAATACCGGCGTGGTCAACACCAGGGAGCCACAGCGTGGGCTCGCCCTTCATCCGATGCCAGCGAATCATTATATCTTCCAGAGTAGCGGTTAAGGCATGCCCGACGTGAAGCTCGCCGGTGACATTGGGTGGTGGCATGATGATAACAAAGGGCTTCTTTTTGGGGTCTATCTTAGGGGTAAAGTAGCCCTTGTCCAGCCAGAACTTATACCACTTCTGCTCGACTTTGGCCGGCTCATAGGCTTTAGGCATTTCATATTTTGGTGCTTCTGCCATAACTTCTTTTTAGAACCTCACCCCCTTAATCCCCCTCTCCTTGGGAAGGAGAGGGGGAGGGATGTAGATACTAATGTTCCTTTTCAAAGTCTTCTAACGATTTAACTTCTAACACTACCTGAGGCTCTATCGCATCCAGAATCCTATCAAAATTCGCAAAACAATAATCGACAAACTGAGTTTGGTTCAATTCTGGTGAAGCTAGGGTCACATATTTTAAATTTCCATGTTCATCTTCATATATCGGTAGTGGTCTCGTTAAGAGAGAACGACACTTATCGACCCACATGCCAGTAGTTTCATACACCTCTTTTGATGATTGGTTTTTATTCACTAATTCGTTATTTGCACAAATCCATGCTATCATACAACAAAATAAAGCTGGGAATCCCCAGCCGGTTAATCTACGACCAGTGTTTCCTCCACCTTCTAGCTCAACGACATTCTCAAAACATTTTGCGCTGTCCATAAATTTCATCATACGGAATAAAACATGACCCTTGCGATACCAAGCTTTGATATAGTGAGTATCCAGAAATAGGGCTTCATCATAACATTCAAGCGCTTCTTCTGCGTCTCCCAAATTGAGAAGTATATTCCCTTTTGAATACCAATCGGACTCGCTCTCTTTATCGAAAACAGGCTCCAATACTTCTAGCGCTTCTTTGAAGTCTTTTTTAGCAATTAGGATGGCCATATTTGACCTTTTATCAAGGTCACTTTTATCGTAACTGGATAAATACTTGCTAATACAATCCTTACAGATTATTGTTGCTGAAGTAATTTCTAGGGAACCCTTCATTTTAGCGGGGTAAATGTAGTATTTTTTGCTTCGAAAATTTATATTTTGACCGCAGTATTCACATTGAGTCATACTATGCTTCTCTTAGACTCTCCTATTTCTTCCCCATCATCCCCGCCACCCTATCCAGAATCTTATCCGCCACCTCTCTTTTGGTTAGCAGGGGCAGGGTTTCTACTTTGCCGTCTCGGCTAATCAGGGTCACTTTATTGG
>CAZYZL010000084.1:0-4438 GCA_964652005.1 uncultured Dehalococcoidales bacterium
TCGGGGAAGATGTCTTTTAGTAGCAGGGTTCTTCCCGTTTGTATGACGGTGAAGCCATACTTATTGCGGATGCGGTCGATAGCTCTATTTAGCTCCTCCTGCCTTCGGGCAGAGGAATCCAGCATGTCTAGCTGTCTCCCCGACTCAACCAGGTTTGATACCCCAATGCCAATGAGGCGAACCGGTTGCCTTTCCTGGGATAGCGCCTTGTCGAGCAACTTTACTCCGGTGTCAAAGATAGTCTGGTCACTATCAGTGGTCTGGTTCAGGGTATGACGGCGGGTAATGGTGGTGAAATCAGCATATCTGAGTTTCAGGGTTATGCACCTTGCCCGCTTGCCTCTCTGGCGTAACTCCACCCCAACCCGTTCACCAAGGTAGTGGAGGGTTGCCTTGAGCCGGGAGTGGTCTCTGGTATCCTTGCCGAAGGTAGTCTCTCGACTGATGGACTTGGTGGCGGCCGGGGGTTCTACTTCTCTATCGTCTGTGCCGCGGGCAAAGCGATGCAAAACCTCACCAAACGCACCAAAATGGCTTTTAAGGGCACCCAACGACATTATAGAGAGTTCTTCTATTGTATTGATGCCCAAGCCGTTTAAAATTCGTTCCGTCTTTCTGCCTATCCCGGGCAGTTTGGCTACAGGTAGCGGTGCCAGGAAGGAGCGCTCGTTGCCAGCAGCTATCTCCAACAGTCCGTCGGGCTTGGACAGCTCGGAGGCAACCTTGGCTACCACCTTGCAGTTAGCGATGCCTACTGAGGCACAAAGCCCCAGTTCATCCTTAATCCGCTGCTTGAGCTTTACCGCCATCTGGTGAATAGAGCCATAGATAGATTCAAAGCCAGTTACATCCAGATATGCCTCATCAAGACCGAGCGGCTCAACATAGGGCGAGAAGTCAGCCAGGATAGTCATAAACCTTTCTGAGGCATGGCGATACTTGGGGAAGCTGCCCTCGATAAAAATAGCTTGAGGGCAAAGACGGCTGGCGGTGGCAAGGGGCATACCGGCGTGCAGTCCAAAAGCCCGTGCCTCATATGAGGCAGAGGCAACCACCCCCCGCCCCTGGGGTCGGCCGCCAACCACCACCGGTTTACCTTTAAGCTCGGGATTTTCCTGCTGCTCTACGGAGACAAAGAAGGCATCAAGGTCAATGTGCATAATGCGGCGAGCCATTACTGACCTCGGGAAATGAAGGCTTTAACCCTGCGCTCAAAGACACTTCGCCCGAGGAGCACCCGGTGCTGGCAGTTAAGGCACTTAATCCCTATATCAGCCCCCAGCCTGACTACCTGCCACTCATAGCTGCCACAGGGGTGCTTCTTCTTCAGGCGAACCACGTCACCCAGCTTTAGCTCCATAACCATCCTAGTACCCCAGCCCAACCTTTTTCCTTATTTCTGCCTCATCTAGGGCTTCAGCTAGCCCTCTCAGGAAAGGGGACGAGGCATTTTCCAGGAGCCAAAGACCAAAGGCACTACCTTCCTCTTCCAGCTCTCTCCCTTTAAGCTGGGTGACAACCTTCAGTTCTACCTTTTCCTTGTTTCCTTGAGCAATGACAAAGCTTCTCATGCTGCCCCCTGCGTCAAATGGCTGGCTTTTGCCGGGGTGGGTAGGAGTTAATCAGCTCCCGCAGGTCGGCAGCGACACGCCGTGCCGCCTGGGCGAAATCCTTGTCGCTTGAGGCGTAGATAATTTGCCTTGACGAGCTTAAAATCGCCCCCTTTCCCCAGGCATTGACCCCATAGCGGACTGCTGAGGCTAGGTCTCCCCCCTGAGCCCCGATGCCGGGTATTAAAAGCAGCATATTGGGGTGATTCTGCCTTATCAGCTTTAGTTCCTCGGGGTAGGTAGCACCAACTACCAGTCCTATATTGGCGTGTTTATTCCACTGAGCGGCTTTAAGGGCTACTATCTCAAACAGGGGAAAGTGCCGGCGCTCGGTCTCAAGGCGCAGGCTCTGGAAATCAACGGCACCGGGATTTGACGTCCGGCACAGGATGAATACCCCTTTATCCCAATACTCAATAAAAGGCTCTACCGAGTCGAAGCCGAGGTAGGGGTTGACTGTGGTGGCATCAAAGTTAAGCACGGAAAAAATAGCCTTGGCGTAGGCTATAGCTGTGTTGCCAATATCGCCCCGTTTAGCATCGCCAATCACTGGAATATCATTGGGTATGTATTTAATGGTCCGCTTCATGGCGTCGAGCCCATCATCAATGGCTTCGTAAAAGGCGAGGTTGAGCTTGTAGGCGCATACCAAGTCAGCGGTGGCATCAATAATTGCCTTATTGAATTTAAAGGCATCCACCTTGCTGGGCATCAGCTCCGGGTCGGGGTCAAGCCCGATGCAGAGCAGGCTGTTATTCCCCTCCATTGCCTTGGTCAGCTTTTCGCTGAAATTCACCCCGCACCCCCCGATAGACTGATAATACCAGCCCCTGTGGTCTAGGTCAAGTTTCCCGTCTATGGTTTAGATTGTTGCTGTCCAGCAGCAATGATATAATTGGCCGAATATGGATTACCAGCAAGCCCTGGATTATATCTATAGCTATATTGACTATGAGACAATGCGTATGCCGCGCGATGCGGCACATTACGACCTGAGGCGCATGGATGAGCTTCTGGCTCGGATAGGCAACCCCCACCTGAAAGCCAGGTCAGTTCATATCGCCGGCACCAACGCTAAGGGGAGTGTAGCCGCCATGGTCGCATCAGCTCTCAGTGGCTGTGGTTATACCACCGGGCTTTACACCTCGCCCCATCTTATCTCATTAAATGAGCGTATCAGGGTTGATGGTAAGTTAATCTCTAACGACGAGCTTATCGCCCTGGTGGAAAAGCTCAAGCCAGAGGTTGAGACAGTGGACCAAAAAGCTACCTACGGTCGGCTGACTACCTTTGAGTTCCTGACGGCGCTGGGCTTTGCTTACTTTGAGCAAAAGGGGGCTGAGTTTCAGGTGATGGAGGTTGGGCTGGGGGGCAGGCTTGATGCCACCAATGTAACCAACCCTGAGGTCTGCATTATCACCCCGATTAACTTTGACCATATGGAGGTGTTGGGCAACAGCCTGGCTGAGATTGCTGCTGAGAAGGCCGGTATTATCAAGCCCGGTAGCACGGTGGTAATTTCCCCTCAGCTTGATGAGGCAGCTGAGGTAATCAAGCAGACCTGTCAGCGCTGTCGGGTACAGTTGATAACGGTTGGCACTGATGTCACCTGGCAGGGTCTTGGCTTTGATTTGGGGCGGCAGCTCCTTCGGGTGAAGGGAAGGAAGGACAGTTATGAACTTTCCATCCCCCTTCTGGGGCAGCACCAGTTAGATAATGCCGCCACGGCGGTGGCGGCATTGGAGGTTTTAGTCGACAGGGGCTTTAATATCTCCGTGCAAGGCATTGTTGGCGGGCTGGGGCGAGTAAGCTGGCCGGGGCGGCTCCAGGTTCTTAGCCGTCACCCCTTGGTGGTAGTTGATGGTGCCCATAATATTGGTGCCGCTCGCCGGCTGAAGCAGGCTATTGAGCAATACTTTGACTTCGACCGGGCTATCTTGGTTATTGGGGCATCATTTGATAAGGATATAGCCAGCATAGTCTCAGAGCTGTATCCCCCTTTTGATAAGGTAATTGTCACTCGCTCTCGCCACCCTCGGGCGATGGCGCTGGCGTCTCTGGCAGCCGAATTTGCCAAGCATGGAGTAAAAGCCCAGATAGCAGAGGATGTTCCGGCGGCGCTATCCCAGGCTCTGGCTCTAGCTGGAGACAAAGACCTTGTCTGCATTGCCGGTTCCCTATTCGTAGTTGGTGAGGCAATGGAGCAGGCGGTCAAGCTTTTCTCAACTGGGTGAGGTCGTTTTTGCCCTGGTGGGGGCGGTTGCGGTAAAATATGCGGAAAAACTTATGAGGTTAGCTAATGCCTATTTATGAGTATGAGTGCAGTTCTTGTCATTTTCATTTTGACCGAAAGCAGAGGTTTGATGAGGAGTCGGTAGCGATGTGCCCTAAATGTCGGGGGAAAGCACGCCGTGTTATTCACTCCGTTCCCGTCATCTTTAAGGGGAGCGGCTTTTATACAACAGATAGTCGTAAAGGTGTGACCGAGCCGGTGAAGGGGGAAGAGGAGTTACCCGGCGAGGGAAAAAGGAAAAAGAAGTGAAGGCGTTATTACAGCGGGTCACTGGGGCTTCAGTGAGTGTGGCTGGGGGGGTGGTAGGCAGGATAGGTCGGGGGCTGGTGGTTTTTGTCGGCGTAGCCAATGGGGATAGTGAAGAAGATGCCCGATATTTGGCACAAAGGACGGTCAACCTGCGCATCTTTTCTGACCAGGAAGGCAGGTTTAACCTGTCAGCTTTGGATATTCAGGGTGAGCTGTTGGTGGTGAGCCAGTTCACCCTTCTGGCTGATACCAGAAAGGGACGCCGTCCCAGTTTTACCGACGCCGC
>CAZYZL010000085.1:0-4425 GCA_964652005.1 uncultured Dehalococcoidales bacterium
AATATAACGATGGTTTTTCTGAGTCCACCTTTAGCTTTGCCAACTGTGTTAATACTGTGGATGGAGGCTCCCACCTTACCGGCTTCCGTGCCGCACTAACCCGGGTTCTCAATGACTATGCCCGTAAGAATAAGCTTCTCAAAGAGGATGAGCCCAACTTGATAGGGGAAGATGTCAGAGAAGGTCTTACTGCTGTTATTAGCGTCAAACTGGCTGAGCCTCAGTTCGAGGGACAGACCAAAGCCAAGCTGGGCAATCTCGAAGTAAAAAGTCAGGTTGAGAGTGCAGTCAGTGAGGGTCTATCCCTCTATCTTGAAGAGCACCCAGACGAAGCCAAAAGAATCATAGAAAAGTGCCTGCTTACGGCTAAGGGCAGAGAGGCCGCCCGCAAGGCTCGTGACCTGATTGTCAAAAGAGGAGGACTGGAAACCAGCACCTTGCCCGGGAAACTGGCTGACTGCTCAGAGAAAGACCCCTCCCTGTGTGAACTATATCTAGTAGAGGGGGACTCAGCCGGGGGTTCAGCCAAGCAGGGAAGGAACCGTCGCTTCCAGGCTATCCTGCCTCTGCGAGGCAAAATCCTCAATGTGGAAAAGGCACCACCGGATAAGATGCTATCTCACGAAGAAATCCGGGCTATTATTACCGCCCTGGGAACAAGCATAGATGAGGAATTTGACCTATCAAGGCTGCGCTATCATCGGGTTATTCTGATGACTGACGCCGATGTAGACGGTTCTCACATTCGCACCCTTCTTCTTACCTTTTTCTACCGGCATATGGTAGAGCTAATCAACCACCAGCACCTGTTCATTGCCCAGCCACCCCTTTACCGAATTAAGGCGGGCAAGCTCCAGCAGTGGGTTTACTCGGAGCCGGAAAAGGAAGCAGTTCTAGCCAAGCTAAAAGAAAGCAAGAAGACGGAGGTTCAGCGCTATAAGGGTCTGGGCGAGATGAGCGCGGAGCAGCTATGGGAGACGACAATGAACCCAGCCACCCGCACCCTGCTGGAAGTAAGCGTGGATGATGCCGCCAAAGCCGACCGCATATTCCACATCCTGATGGGGGATGAAGTCCCGCCCCGAAAAGCCTTCATCCAGGCTCACGCCAGAAGCGTTAAGAACCTGGATATTTAACCCCTTATCCTAAGTCGTCTACCCTGTAACGTATAATCTGTGCTTCTTGATATACCTTTCTACTGGCTCGGGGACAAGGTGGCTAATAGATAGACCATGAGCAACCCGCTGTCTGATTACCGAAGCGTTAATATCTATCCATGGTTTATCAAGCAAGGTGACGCTCTGAGATAACCCGGGGATAGCGGCTTCAAGAGAGGTGAGGTCGGGGGTGGGATAGCCTACCCTGGGGACAGCCACCAGGTGGCACATCTTTATCAGCCGGGATGGCTCCCGCCATTGAGGGAGCTGAATTAGATTGTCCCAACCTAAAATGAAGTATAGTTCAGCCCCAGGGCCAAGCTGACCCTTAAGCGCAGCGATGGTGTCAACGGTATATGTGGGACCAGGTCTCTCTATTTCCATGGTAGATAGTTTGAAGTAGGGCTTATCGGCAATAGCCAGGCGTATCATCTCCACCCGGTGTTCGGCAGGCGAGATAACATTGTTTGTCTTTAGCCATGGCTGACCCGCCGGCACAAATAGAGTCTGGGTCAGGTTTAACCTGGCTCTCGCCTCCTCAGCCACGATGAGGTGCCCCAGATGAATGGGGTCGAAGGTTCCCCCCAATACTCCGATTTTCATTCTACTCCCACTCCCATTCAAAATTGCCACAGCGAACTCTATCACCAGGCTTGACCCCAGCCCTGGCTAACGCCTTGCTTACCCCCAGTCTGACCAGATGCCTCCCCAGCTCCCGGCGCACCTGGGGGCTGACCATATCTGTCCCGGCGATAATGCGCTCCAGTTCAGGAGCCGCCACCACAAAGGTATCTCCTTCCTTGTGCACCCGGGGAGCGACACCCCTGGGCTGGGGGTGAAAAACCTTCCTCACAATCTTATCGCCAACCTCAGGAACTGACTGAAGCAGTCCCAAAGTTTCAGTCATAAGTTCAGGAATGCCCTCGCCGGTAGCGGCGGAAATAAACAGGGCTCTGGTTCCAGCAAAGCTATCCCTTATCTCAGCTAGCCGTGCCCTGACCTGGGGTAAATCAATCTTATTTACCGCCACAAGCTGTGGCTTCTTAGCTAGGGCTGAGTCAAACAAGCTGAGTTCGGTATTCACCTTAGCCATATCCTCAGCCGGAGACGGAGAGCTGCCATCTACCAGATGGATAAGCATCTTAGTACGTACAATATGGCGAAGAAAATCATGCCCTAGCCCTCGACCAAGATGAGCACCATCTATTAGCCCGGGAATCTCGGCCAAGACAAAGCTTCGCTGACCAATCTCAACCACGCCCAAAACCGGCTCACGGGTGGTAAAGGGATAACTGGCTATCTTTGGTCTGGCGGCGGAAACAGCCGCCAGTAAGGTAGACTTACCCACGTTAGGATAACCGATAAGACCGATATCGGCAATGAGCTTCAATTCCAATATTAGGGAATTCTCCTCGCCTTCATCCCCCTTCTCAGCAATCCGGGGGACTTGGTTGGTGGAGGTGGCAAAGTGGGCATTGCCCAAGCCACCTTTACCCCCTCTAGCTACCACCACCGGCTGACCGGGTTGCTCCAGGTCAGCGATAATGGTATCACTCCCTATCTGTGACTTATATGAGACCACCGTTCCCACCGGTACGGTTAATATCAGGTTTTCCCCCTTCTTACCGTGCCTCTTTTTATTCCTGCCATTCCTGCCATTAGCCGCTCTATGGTATCTTTTTGGCTTGAAGGCTCTCAAGCTGGTGACGGCCAAATCAACCACGACAATTACATCACCACCGTCACCACCGTCACCACCATCAGGACCACCGAAGGGAACCCACTTCTCCCGCCGGAAGCTAACTGAGCCATCCCCTCCCTTGCCTCCCGTCACCACTATCTCTACCCGGTCAAACATGATGTTAACACTGCGCTTATACTTATATTATTTACTAATTTATATGATAGATTTTGATTAATTACCCTAATTATAATACGTTTAGCTTTACCGTGGCTAGTTGGGGTTTGGGACTTGGGGGAAATGAGGTTAACACCAAGCTGTTTTGCTCAAATTGTCAACAGAAGGGGCATAATTATCCACAGCGGATGGTGGTCTGATTGGGGTGTTTTGTTTAAAGACTGTGGATTTGGGGTGGAAATACGGCTACCTATAACTCTCGGACCTTTGCTTAAGGTATATTCCTTGCTGAATGTCAAGGATTTTACGTCTTAAAGAAGGGTCGTTGTTGATATCATTGGCTATTTTTTGACAGGCGTGGATGACAGTGGCATGGTCTCTATTGCCGAGCTCTAGTCCAATTTGGGCTAGAGAGTAATTATTTGTCTGTTTGATAAGATACATTGCCACCTGTCGGGCTAGGGAAGTTAGCCTATCTCTTTTCCTGCTCCTTAAGTCAGACAGGGTTAGCTGGAAGCTATTAGCTACTGTTTCCATCACCAGATTAGGTGTGACGGGGGCCGTCTCGCCACCCTTAATGGCAATATCCCCAATCGCCTGGGCGGCTAACTCAGGGGTAAGGATAGCTTTAAACAACTTGGCATAAGCGATAGCTCGGTGCAAGCAACCTTCCAGCTCCCTTATATTTTGTTGAATCCGGTGAGCGATAAACTCCAGGACGTCTAAGGCTACTTTTTCCCCTTCCTGCTCAGCCTTAGCTTTTAGGATAGCCAGACGTGTATCAAAATCAGGCGGTTGAATATCGGCAATTAGCCCCCATTCAAAACGGGAGCATAACCGGTCCCCCAACCGGGGCATGGACTTGGGTGAGCGGTCGCTGGTAAGAACAATCTGGCGGTTAGCGTTATGCAGCTCGTTGAAGGTGTGGAAAAAGCTTTCCTCTGTCTGCTCCTTGCCGGTGATAAAGTGGATATCATCTATCAACAACATATCAACAGTTCTATACTTACTGCGGAATTCCCCCGTGGTTTGTTCCCGGATGGCAGTTATGAACTCGTTGGTAAACTGCTCGGCACTGACATAAAGCGTGTTAATATTGTTGTCCTGAGCCATATGATAAATGGCGTGCAACAGGTGAGTCTTACCTAAACCCACCCCCCCATATATAAATAGAGGATTATAGCTACGTCCCGGGTTTTCGGCTACGCTCAGGGCAGCAGCATAGGCTAAGCGGTTACTGTTACTAACAACAAAGGAATCAAAGGTATAGTTTGAATTGCAGCAGGGGTGGCGGGTTGTTTGCCGAGTAGTACCAGTTTCTTGTCTTGGACTTACACGGAAAACGACTTTTATGGCAGGGTGGGTAAGACCAATGAGCGTTTTTTCAATCAAGGAGCGCTGGTTCTGGTC
>CAZYZL010000086.1:0-4406 GCA_964652005.1 uncultured Dehalococcoidales bacterium
GATTGCCGCTATCTTGATGATTTGTTTTGGTCTGTTCCTTATGCTAGCTCCCCTATTCGGAATTGAGCTGTAGAGTGGGCGACGGTGACGCCTGAGACTAGTGCCGTTTCGAATTCCGCCCCTTCCCGGAAGCTTAGAGGCTAGGCTATTCATAAGAAAGGTTGCCACTCCGCAAGAAATAACATATACTAATCATTCGGCAGGAGAATAAAAATGCAGCTCCAAATCACTACCCTGAGTGAAAATACCGCTGGTTTAGGTAACTTCCTCGGGGAATGGGGGCTGAGCCTCCTAGTAGAAACCGAGGGACAAAACATCCTGTTTGACACCGGACAGAGCATCTCAACCAGCCACAATGCTGACCTCCTCGGCATTGACCTGAGCAAAATCAATAAGATTGTCTTGAGCCACGGTCACTACGACCATACCGGTGGTCTGCGCCAGCTACTACACAGGATAAGAAAGAAGATAGAGATAATAGCTCACCCCGATGTGTGGGCGGTCAAATATAGCCGTCGCCAGGGTGAAGAGGATAGATATATCGGAATACCCTTCCACCGCCAGACACTAGAAAGCCTTGGCGCCAGGTTTAACCTGACCAAAGAACCGGTAGCCATAACTGATAGCATAATGACTACCGGCGAGATTCCCATGGTAACTGATTACGAGGAGATAGAGCCCCACCTTATGGTAAAAGAAGGCGATGGCTTCAAGCGGGACAAGCTTCTTGATGACCAGGCAATAATTATAAATACTGAGCCGGGACTGGTTGTCGTTCTGGGCTGTGCCCACCGAGGCATCATTAATACCTTATACCATGCCCGGGAGCTTACCGGGGTAAAGACAGTACATACCGTGCTGGGTGGTTGCCATCTTATGGATGCTTCTGAGGAACGGATAAGGCTGACCTTAGCCGTCCTAAAAGAGCTGGGCGTGCAAAGGTTAGGCGTCTCCCATTGCACCGGGTTGCCAGCCTCTGTCACAATGGCTCAAGAGTTCGGAGACAAGTTCTTCTTCAATAACGCTGGCACTAAAACTAGCCTATGATAAGGAGTAGTGATGAACCTTTCGGTTCAACTAGCACCGAGAAATAAACACGGCCTGTTACTGGCTAACCCGGTGATGACTGCCTCCGGCACCTTTGGCTATGGCACGGAGTATAGCCATCTGTTTGACATTCAAAAGCTAGGAGCTATCGTATGTAAAGGCACCACCCTTCAACCTAGAGAGGGAAACCCACAGCCCCGGCTAGCCGAGACACCCTGCGGCTTGCTCAATTCAATAGGGCTGCAGAATATCGGGGTTAAAGCCCTAATTAAAGAAAAGGCACCAATCTGGGCAGGCTGGCGGGTACCGGTCATCGTCAATATAGTGGGGGAAACCATTGATGACTACGCCCAGCTGGCTGAGAAGCTGGATGGAGTAGCCGGAATTAGCGGCATTGAGGTAAACATTGGTTGTCCCAATATTAAAGCTGGCGGTGCCGAGTTTGGAGCCAGGGCGGAATCAGCCGCCGAGGTAACTGCCGCAGTCAAAGCAGCTACTTCCCTGCCGGTAGTGGTCAAGCTAAGCCCAAATACCAGCGATATTGCCGAGGTGGCCAGGGCGGTGGCTGAAGCTGGAGCCGATGCTATATGCTTAATTAACACCCTAAAAGGCATGGCTATCGACGTTGCCAAACGCCGACCTTCACTGGGTGGCATAACCGGCGGGCTATCTGGACCGGCGATAAAACCAGTGGCGCTATATATGGTATATGAGACGGCTGGTGCTGTAGATGTGCCACTCGTTGGCTGCGGCGGCATCACTACCGCCAGCGATGCTATTGAGTTCATCATGGCTGGAGCCAGCGCTATCCAGGTAGGCACCGTCAACTTCGCCAACCCCCGCGCTCCCCTTGATATTCTTGAGGGAATAGCGCAATTTATGAAACAAGAGGGGATAAATAACCTCACAGACCTTATTGGCGTTGCAAGGAGTACAAGTATGACCAAGTATAATAGAGGCTTAGATGAAATCTAAGCCTCTATTATACCAACAAGCTTGAGTGGGGTCATTTGACGCCGGCAGCTCATGACGCTCTAGACGAGAGGTCATAACTGGCACGCGTTGCTTATAACAATTAAGCCGACCATTCCCAGTTTTCTGGCTCAACTGAACAGTGTACCATCCCGGTCTAGTATCCATGAAGCTACATCCTTTGGCTTATTAGAATCGAAAAGGCGCCTTCTTTCTCCGGCCGGCTTATTATCCACCAATTTTTCTGTGCTTACGTTATACTTTTTCCCCTTCTCAGGATACTGTGGATTGAGCTCCACAACAGTCAACCCGCCCCCGAAGGTTTCCGTGTGCTTATAACTTAGTGCCTGTCCTGGAGCGAGTTGCTCAATCTCATTCGTGATAACTTCCTTTGGCGATAGTTTCTTTTCCCGAGCCCCCTCAGTTTTCTTCCTTTTCCAAAACATTTTTCTTCTCCTTATGCTAAATTTGGAATTGAGGCCGTTTAGAAATCGGCTTTGAGTGTCATAGCAGCTTCGAAACGAAACTAAAGCTAAAAGCCGCCAACTGAACTGGGGGTAAAATCGCAAATAAACTCAAAACTGAATTCAGATTTGATGCAAAATTGAACGGCCTCGGATTTCTAGGGGAGCCATATCGGAAGGTGGAGGTATATCTAGTAACTGGCAAGTCTGCTGGAGCCCTTTTTTGAAGATACCATCAAAGCTGCTGAGGCAGTTAGAAACTCCCCAAAGGTTTGAAATAAAGTGCCTGAATGTCTGGCATGATACTACCACATCCGCTATCGATTGCGCTCTTCTGTAGGTGTCGCCTTCACCGCGCTTTGCTCTGCGTAGGTTATCACTGACCGTGAAAAAGATAGGTACTGGAACATAATTCTGACAATCAAGGTATATGTATGTTGAGATAGGAACCGAAACGCTTCTGGTAAGTTGGCTTAGCTGGGGGACAAAGACAAAAGAGACAATTAACATGCATAGGCTTATTAAAATACGAGGCAGTGCTCGCACCTTTGGCCAATTTGCCACATAAACAAAAGGATTCATTCTATTGACACTCTATAATATTTTCATTAGCCCGTCAACAGGTTGCACTCTCCTTCATTACCTGCTACGCCTGGCTAGCACCTACACATATGAATTATGCGGAATGGACTTGATTCGCAGAGGCGAGACACCAATCGCGGTTGGGAATCCGTGTCCCAAGATGGCGTTTTGTGTAATTTGTATTTTGAGCCAGTTGCGCAGTTATTCCTCTACCAGCCTTTGCCCGGCAAGAAAGGCTTGACGTAGGGCTTCAAGATTTTTGGCTATCGCCCCTTTCTCATCCATCCCGGGGAACAGCAGCTCCCCAGCATAAGCGATGTCAAGGACTTTGAACAGGCTCTTTACTGTAGCCAGCGCTGGCTCAAATAGATTAGCTATCTTCATGCCACCAACGGAGACAAATAATCCCTTTCTCTCCACCTGCCTATTGCCTAACGGTGGCAGTTTTAGCCTGTACTTCCTTACCCACAGTGCCTGGCAGCGGTCAATCATAGCTTTGGTCTGAGCGGTTACCCCCATAAAATGAACCGGCGAAGCCAGAACCAATCGGTCTGCCTGTTCAAGCTCATCATAAATCATCTGCATATCATCCTCCACCTTACAACTGCCCGTCTCCAGGCAGCCATCGCAGTGCTGACAGGGGGCAATGTTAAGCTGGCTGAGGACAATGGTCTTGGTCTCAGCCCCCTGGCTGGCGGCACCCCTTAAAACCTCGTTCAGTAACATATCGGTGTTGCCCCCCCGCCGCGGGCTACCAGCAATACCAAGAACTCTCAACCTAGCCCCCCTTCAATATGGCTCAGAATCTCCTTTTCTCTGGCTCTCATCTGGCGTTCAAGCTCTGGCTTATCATGCTCATACCCCAGCAGGTGAAGCACACCATGGATAATAAGGATGGCTATCTCCTTCTTTACCGAATGCCGGTGCTCCTCCGCCTGCACTGCCGCCTGAGGGTAGGAGATAATCATCTCTCCCAGGTGGAGAACACCGTCAGGGGGTGGAACAAAGGCAGGAACGTCTGTCCCGACTTCCTCCCTTGCGGAAAAGGCAAGCACGTCGGTAGGCTCATCCCTTCCCAGATAGTCTCGATTTAGCTGCTGCACCCTCTCCTGCGTGGCAATAAACAGACCAAGCTCCACCTCACTGCCAACCCCTTGAGCCACAAGGATTTGCCGGGCTATGCCCTCAAGCCAGCTCAGCTCAAGTTTTCCTTCGATAGCTTCACCAATTAAGACGTTTATCTCCATATTCACTTTATACCCCATAATAGCACACCATAAAAACAGCCCACAATGGAGCTTCTCTTCTATGCACCCTCACCCCCTTAGTCCCCCTCTCCCT
>CAZYZL010000087.1:0-4403 GCA_964652005.1 uncultured Dehalococcoidales bacterium
TCCCTTAATTAAGGGAGGGGGATTAAGGGGGTGGGTCACCAAAAAAGGCTTACCCCAAAAAGCCAAAAACCACGGGGCAAAAATAAGGGGCTGACTATCTCATGCCGTTTTAAAGGTATAGAACATTCAGAAGAATTTTTAGGCGCCTAGATTTTGATTATAGTGCGTGGTGTTAAACCGGCTGCATTGCCTGGCTCAGGGTCCGGCTGATTACTTCCAGAAGTCTGCTCAGCCCCCACCCCTTGATGGCTGAAATTAGCACCGTGTTCTCATCCGCCTCACGCTGGTCAGAAAGATAATTTAGTGCTGCTTCTTCGTCCCAATTTTTACTATCATCTAGCAATAAGTCAATTTTATTTAGCGCCGTAATCCGCGGCTTATCCTTAATGTTGAGGTCAGCAAGAATATCCTCAACTATCTGGCACTGCTCTGGAGCATTATGACAAGTTAAATCAACCACGTGAAGCAGCACGCTGGCTTCAGCCAACTCCTCAAGGGTCGCCTTAAATGCAGTTACAATGGTGGGCGGCAGTTTCCTGATAAAGCCAACGGTATCGGTTAATAGCACGGCACTTTTATCAGGAAGGGTCAGCCGCCTGGTGGTTGGGTCTAAGGTGGCAAACAGCTTGTCCTCGACAAAGACATCGGCGTGACTGAGGGCATTCAGTAAGGTGCTTTTGCCGGTATTGGTGTAACCAACTATGGCAACTATAGGGATGCCGGTTTTCCTGCGCTGCTGACGGTATAGCTGGCGATGCTTTCTTATGTCATCAATCTGTGCCTGTAGGTGATGTATCTTTCGTTGTATAAGGCGCTTATCAGTCTCCAGTTGGGTTTCGCCAGGGCCTCTGGTGCCAATGCCACCGCCAAGCCTTTCTAGGTGGCTCCACTGCCCGGCAAGACGAGGGATAAGGTATTGATGCTGAGCCAGCTCCACCTGCAATTGACCGTCGTGGGTTCTGGCTCGCTTGGCAAAGATATCCAAAATCAAAGCTACCCGGTCAATTACCTTTACCTCAAGGGCTGCCTCTATATTTTGCTGCTGGAGTGGTGAAAGCTCGTCATCAAAGATTACTACATTATACTTGGTGCTGTCCTTTAGCGATAGCAGTTCTGCCAGTTTGCCTTTGCCCAGATAGTGCGTTTTTGATGCTCTAGGTAATCGCTGTATAAGTTTCCCCACCACCTTCGCCCCAGCCGTGCCGGCTAACTGAGCCAACTCGTTCATTGAGTCCTCAGCTGACCATCCGGCATTCCCTTTGGTGGCTACAGCAACTAAGAATGCCCGCTCTGGTAAAGCCTGGGTAACGATTGTTCCCTTAGTGATAATGTCCCCCTTTATGTAAAGTCAATTCCCGCCCTCAGTTTTCTTCTGGTATCACGCCAGGCTGACAACCGCGACAAGCCTTTGACCACGCCGGCATCCGGTAGGGTTAACGACAACCGGATATAACCCTCGCCGTGCTTACCATAGCCTACCCCTGGAGTAACCACTACCCCTACCTTCTCCAATAAATCAGTAGCAAATTCCGTAGAGGTATAGCCTTCAGGAATCTTAGCCCATATATATAGACTTGCCTTTGGGGGCCGGGCTTTAAGTCCGACATTATTCAGCACCTCAATAATCAAATCACGGCGTCTTTGATAAATAGCGTTGTGCTCCGGGATACAATCCTGGGAGCCAGTCAGAGCCTCAATGGCAGCATATTGAATAGCCTGAGGGATTCCTGAATCCAGGTTTGACTTAACCCTCTTTAGGGCATCCACCATGTCAGCATTACCCACCACCATTCCAATCCGCCAGCCGGTCATATTGTAGGTCTTAGACAGGGAGTGGAACTCCACCCCTATCTCCTTAGCCCCATCTGCCTGCATAAAGCTAACTGGCTGATAGCCATCAAAGGCGACCTCTGAGTACGGTCCATCATGACAGACAGCCAGGTTGTGTTTCTGGGCGAATTTTACCACCTTGTTGAAAAAATCAAGGTCAGCCACTGCGCCGGTAGGGTTATTGGGGTAGTTTATCCATAGTAGCTTAGCCCCTTTCAGGACATAATCAGGTATGGCATCTAAATTGGGTAGAAAATCGTTTTCTTCAGTAAGTGGCAGATAGTAAGGATTTCCACCGGCTAACATGGTGCTTACTGAGTAAACGGGATACGCTGGGTCAGGTACTAGGGCAATATCCCTGTAGTCAATAAAGCACAAGGCAATATGACCAGTGCCTTCCTTTGAGCCAATGAGGGGCAATACCTCTTTATCAGCATCAAGGGGAACACCGAACCGCCTTTGATACCACCCAGCTATAGCCCGACGCAATTCAGGTAGCCCCTCAGTCTCTGGGTAGCGGTGGTTAGCCGGGTCTTGTGCTGCCCGACAAAGCCGGTCAATTATGTGAGGTGGCGTGGGAATATCAGGGTCGCCCATAGCAAAGCTAACCACGTCCTCGCCCTTAGCCCTTTTCTCGGCGATCTTCTTACTGATTTCTACAAAAAGATAAGGGGGCAATTGTTCAACCCGTCGCGACATTTTCATCTGACCATACTCCATTAAATACGATTTCAGCCGGACCACTAAGGAAAACCTCCCCTGCCCCATCCCATTCTACACCAAGTATACCTCCTGGTAATTTTATGTCAACTTTATTATCTATATAACCATATAGTTGAGCAGCAACAGTTATAGCGCAGGCACCGCTACCACAAGCCAATGTCTCCCCTACCCCCCTCTCCCAGACCCGGGTTTCTATCTCGTTTCGGCTCACTACCCTGGCGACCTCAAAATTTACCCGATCGGGAAATATTGACAGGTGTTCCACCTTTGGCCCCAGGCGAGATAATGGGAAATCGGATACCGGGCGTTGCCAGAAATAAACGGCGTGGGGATTCCCCATCGAGACAAGGTTGAGAAGCAGGTCTGCGTCCTCCACGATAACAGGATAGCTCAACATTGAATTTATGTCAACTAAATCCTTGCCCTGCTCTATTACTACCGGGATGTCACTGGCTCTAAACTTTGGTTCCCCCATACTAACCTTGATGCTGGCTACTTGGCTACCTATCCCATGAAGCTCTACCTTTCTTATGCCTGATATTGTTTCCACCAACATCTGATGAGTCGCCGCCCTAATCAGCCCCTTTTCCAAAGCATATTTAGCTAGACATCTCAGCCCGTTGCCGCAAGCTCTAGCCTCAGAGCCGTCAGAGTCAAAAACTCGCATTTTAAAGTCAGCAACCTCTGAAGGTGAAACCAGTAACAAGCCATCAGCACCAACACCAAAGTGGCGGTTGCATATAGCTATCGCCAGTTGCGACCAATCGCGCTGGGCTTCATCAGCTTCCACTAGTACAAAATCGTTTCCTGCTCCCTGCACCTTGGTGAAATTCATATTGAACCCTATCCCCTTTATCCCCTTCCCCTTATTAAGGGGAAGGGGAAGATAATTTCTTTAGAGGGGCACAGCCCCTCTAAGACTCCCTTAATTACAATTACTACCCCTTTATGAACTTAGTCAGTGGAGCTATAATTTGGGAATCCGTCCCCTTCTGTATATCAAACCACTTTATTCTATCATCTTTCAACCGAAACCAGCTATATTGGTGGCGGACAAGTCGGTGGGTTTCAAACTTAATTTGCTGAATGGCAGCCGCCAGGGTTAGCCCACCTCTAAGAAACATACCAATCTGCTTGTAGCCGATGCCAGACATAGCTGGCAGGTTGAAATCATACCCCCGGCTCACCAGCATTTTAACCTCATCAACCAAGCCCTGCCTTATCATTTCGCCCACCCTCAAGTCAATCCGGTGATATAGTTCTGCCCTATCTGCAGTTAGACCTATTATCAGGATATCAAACGGCGGTGCTGTCTTACGCCGAAGCTGGGAAAAGGGAACCTCGGCGCCTCTATATACCTCAAGAGCCCTTATTATGCGGCGGACATTACGGGGGTCAATCCTCTGGGCTGCCACCGGGTCAACCGTGGCAAGCTCGTGATAAAGCTCATCCTTCCCCGCCCTGGCTACCTTCTCCTCCAGGTTATGCCTGAATTCCGGGTCAGGTGCTACCCGGGGTATCCTCCAGCCGTTTAATACCGACCATATATATAGTCCACTGCCACCAACTAATAGGGGCAGCTTATGGCGCTGGTGAATGCCCTCAATAGCCCGGTAGGCAAGCTGTTGATATTGAGCCAGGCTAAAGTCTTCGTCAGGATTAACAATATCAATTAGATGGTGGGGGACAAGGGAAAGCTCCTCCTTGCCGGGTTTAGCCGTGCCAATATCCATATAACGGTAAACCTGTCTGCTATCAGCGCTCACTATCTCCCCATCAGATGCCTGAGCCAAGCGAAGAGCCAGCTTGCTCTTGCCGACGCCAGTAGGACCAACTATAGCCAGTAGACG
>CAZYZL010000088.1:0-4394 GCA_964652005.1 uncultured Dehalococcoidales bacterium
AGGGGGATGGGTTACTAAACTACTTCTCTCCTATCTCCTTCAGTGCTTTCATCAGGGCATCAGTATGCTCTGGCTTACCTACGCTAATGCGCAGAGAGTTTCTCAGCAGCGGCTGGTCAAAGTAACGAACCAGTATCCCTCTCCTTTCCAGTTCTTGCTGGATTTGGCTTGCCTTGCCATTCAGTACGTGGCAGAAAATAAAGTTAGCCCGGGATGGGAAGGGCTTTAACCACTTCAGCTTGCTTAGCTCGCCAAATAGTCTTTCCCTTTCGGCGACAATTGCCTTTACCTTGTTCATCAGGTAATCAATGTCCTTTAGCGACTCCCGCACTGCCACCACCGCGGCTACATTTACACTGTATGGTAGCTTGATTTTCAATAGGTATTCAGCAATTTTGACTGGGAAAATGCCATAGCCAATTCTCAGACCAGCCAGCCCCGCCCACTTACTAAATGTTCTTAGCACCATCAAATTTTTATACCGGGTAACTAGCTGGGTGACTGTTTCACCACTGAATTCAGCATAGGCTTCATCCGCCATCACCGGCACTCCGGTATCCACGAGCTCCAGTATATCCTGCTTTGGGATAGGTGTTCCAGTGGGGTTGTTGGGATTGGCTAGAACTATTATCTTGGTTTTTTTACTTATAGCTTTCTTTACTGCGCTGACATTGACAAGGTAGTTTTCATCCCGTGGTACCTCAACCAGCTTGCCATTGCACATTGCGGTGCTAAAACGGAACATATCAAAGGTGGGCACGCAATTTATCACCTCGTCCCCAGGAGCAACAAATAGGCGCAAAACAAGGTCTATAAGCTGATCGCTGCCACTGCTAGCCATAATGTGCTCGGCGCCAACGCCGGTATAGCCTTGGAGTAGCTTCCTGAACTCGGTTTGATTGGCATCGGGGTAAATATTGAAGTGGGGATAGCTGCCCAGAATCTGTTTTACCCTTGGTGAGCAACCATAAGGGTTCTCGTTGGCATCCAGCTTGATTATGCCCTCTACGGGAACCTTAACCATCTCCGCCACGGCCTCCGGGGACTTAGCCGGCGTATAACCACCAAAAGCAACCAGGTCTGACCGTATTAACTTGGCTATTCCTTCTTCAGACATTCCCTTCATCTCCCTTTCTATATCCCTAATAAATAAAATTCCCTCCGCTTGGAGGGCTCTTTTCAAGTTTTTTAATTTGTTATTGTTACTATCTTTATATTTTTATGCGAACTACCCCCCAAGCGCATTCCTGCGCCCGGTAAATGTGAAATCAGCGTAATACCTATGGAGGGCAATAAAATTTAACACTGTATATAACCCAATCTCTTTTGGATTGACTTTATCATAGTAAATACAGTTTGTCAATAGCTTATCTCATTCTGCCTCCAGTCGTTTTTCCACTGCCCGGGCATGAGCCTCAAGTCCTTCAGCTCTGGCTATGGTGGCTGCTGCTTTACCCAGTTGCTGCAGGCTAGCCTCATCCACATTAACCAGGGTGATGAACTTAACAAAATCGAGTATATTGAGCGGTGAGCTAAATCGGGCAGTAGCCCCGGTAGGTAGAACGTGGCTCGGTCCAAGCACATAATCGCCCAAGACCACTGTAGAGTTGTCCCCGATGAATATACATCCGGCATTAGATATCCGTTCAATGTAGGTATCAGCCCCCTTTACCATCAGACAGAGGTGTTCCGGGGCATAGAGGTTGGCTAATTCTATAGCCTCATTTACATCAGCGACTACCGCTATCAGCCCCCTGTTTTGCAGAGATTCAGCGGCTATGGCTTGACGCTCCAGACTCTTTAATTGTTGCTCTACCTGGCGATTAACCTCATTAGCTAGCCATTTTGAGGTAGTGATTAACATGGCTGAGGCTAAGGGATCATGCTCAGCCTGGGCTAAAAGGTCGGCAGCACAATACTCGGCGTTAGCTGTTTCATCAGCTATGATTAGCACCTCACTTGGTCCCTGGAGTCCATCAATGCCGACCATTCCGTAGGCCAGCTTTTTAGCCAGGACGACAAAGATATTACCCGGGCCACATATCTTGTCCACTTTAGGCACAGACTCAGTGCCAAAGGCAAGGGCAGCGATTGCCTGAGCACCACCGATGGAGAAGATGCGGTCAACCTGGGCAATATCGGCGGCGACTAATGTTAGTGGCGGAACTACCCCATTAGCTTTTGGCGGCGTAACCAGGATAACCTCCTTGACCCCAGCTACCCTAGCCGGAATTGCAGTCATCAGCACCGTTGATGGATAACAGGCAGTACCGCCGGGGGCGTAAGCGCCAACATGCTCCAGCGGACGTATTAGCTGACCCGAGCCTGGTTTAGCCACGCTGCGCCAGATACTGCGTTTTTGTTTCAGGTGGAAGGAGCGTATCCGCTTGGCTGCCAGTTTGAGGGCGGAAACAAGCTCTTTATCCACCTCCTGATAGGCACTGGCTATCTGCTGTTTACTCACTTCCAGTGAGGTGAGCTTCACCCGGTCAATCTTCAAGGTATAATCAAAAAGGGCAGCGTCCCCTCTGTCACGCACATCGTTGACGATTTGCCTGACTACCTGCTCTCGGTCATCACCGCCAAACAACTCCTGCGGGGCTTGTCGGGACAGTATTGATTTTGCTTGTTTAAAACCTTCAATTATTTTCATTTTTTATCCTCCACCGAGGTCGTTTAGTAACCTATCCCCCTGACCCCCTTCCCTTAATAAGGGAAGGGGGAGTGTAGGTAAGAGAGGGGCGAAGCCCCTCTCTAGAGACTCTTCCCCCTCTCCTTCACAAGGAGAGGGGGATTAAGGGGGTGAGGTTAAAAAATAATCTCCTCCGCCGCCATTCGCAGGGTTTCAATAATAGATTTTATCCTCTCCTGCTTGATGGAACTTGACACCCGCTTGGTATTACCGATGAGGCAGGCTGTCGATTCAAAAAGGGTGTCAATAACCTTGAGATTATGTCGGGCTATGGTTCGCCCTGTCCGAGTATTCTCAATTAGCAGGTCGGCATCCTCGGGCAGAAAGGCTTCACTAGCTCCCCAGGTAGGAACCACTCGATACAAGCCGAGGTGGTTATCCCTAGCATATTTATCAGCAATATTTGTATACTCTGAAGCTACTCTAAGGGGCACCACTCGCTCGGCATTAAGCCGTCTCAAGCTATGGACATCGGCTACAGGCAAATCCTTGCTTACTACCGCCACTATTTTAACTCTACCCAGTTTCAGGTCGAGCAGCTCTGTCACTGGACTGGAGGGAAACTGGTAAAGGTGCTCCATAAGCCAATCCCTGCCGGTAATAGCTAGGTCAAAATTCCCATTAGCCACCTGTAATGGCATATCCTGAGGTCTAATCACCTTAATGGTGACACCAGGTAGGTCAGTCTTTGGTCTTCGATTCCCCGTTGCTGAGGGATAATCGTGGATGCCAATGTTAGCCTTAGTTAGCAGACGGAGGGTAGGCAATTGCTGATGTCCGTCGGGTAAAGCAAATCGCACTACCTCCTCAGAGCAGGTTTCGTATTTGGGAAGGCGTTGACCGGTAGTTTCTAGTTTTGTTACTGTGTCTAGAGCCGGATGCTGCTCTTGAGCCATCGCCTTATCACAGACAGAGGTCACCACCTCACCCATGTCTTTGGCTTCCCAGCTATTCTTATTAGCGATTAGAAAGGCGCTAACGCTGAGAATTTTGCTTACCGGCATCAGACCGTAATAGAGGAGCTCCTCTGTGGTGCCTGAGACCAGAGCCAAATCGGCGCTTTCCGGGGGATAAACTTCAGCCGCTCCCCACAGGGGAAAGATGCTAAACCGCCTCAACCGAAGGTTCAGAGCAAAGAACTCAGCCAGATTAGGATACTCGCTGGCAATACGTATAATGTCTGGCTTGGCACGTACTTCTTCTAAGGTGGATATTCCCCCGGAGCGGCTGGCGGCTACATATAGAGCACCCTCCCCGTATTGCAGATTCCCCACCTTGACTAAGGCGCTACTGGGGTATTTTGTCAGAAGCTCTTCAATCCAGTCCGAGCCGCAAATGCCGAGGTCGTAGTTACCTATTGCCACCTGAATAGGGATATCCCTCTCGTGAAACACCTTAGCTGAGAGGTGGGGAAAACTTCTGGACTTAATCCGGTAAAGCCGTGCCTTTTCATGGTAGCCAATGACTCCCCAGCCGGCTTTTCGGAGCCGGGCGGCGGTCTGGGCTAAAAGGCGACCCTTAGGCAGCGCTACCTTTACCTGGGATTGTTTATTCACCTCACCCCCTGTATCCCCCTCTCCATGATATGGATATGTATTCCTATCATGAGGGGAGAGTGAGATTTTGAAGGGGCTTCGCCCCTTCAAAATCTCACAGCTTAAGCCAGTTCATGTCGTGCGGCTTAGCAAGGCTAAAACCTCGT
>CAZYZL010000089.1:0-4358 GCA_964652005.1 uncultured Dehalococcoidales bacterium
AGGTTACTAAACAATCCCTTGACCATAAGCTAGTATACTGTTACACTTCAAATTGATGACATCAGAAGGGGGAAAGCGATGAATTTTAAGAACATACTGCTGGAGAAGAAGGAAGGGGTGGCAAAGATTACCATTAATCGACCACCGTTAAATATCTTGAACATTGACACCTTAGAGGAAATGAATGACGCTCTGGCACAGTTAAGGACGAATGACGAGGTAAAGGTGGTGGTAATTACTGGCGCTGGTAATAGAGCCTTTTCTGCCGGGGTAGATGTTGGCGACCATCTGGGTGAGAAGTTACCCAAGATGGTTGAGGTATTCAATAAGTTATTTATTTCATTAATAGAGGTAGATAAGCCGACTATTGCCGTAGTCAATGGTCTTGCCTTGGGCGGGGGTTGTGAGATTGTGGCCGGCTGTGATATGGCTATTGCCTCAGAAAAGGCACAACTGGGTCAGCCCGAGGTTAAGCTGGGGGTATATCCTCCTCCGGCTTCAGTCCTCTTCCCCAGGCTTATGGGCAGAAGAAAGGCATTTGAGCTTATTCTGTCGGGCGATAGTATCAGTGCCAGGGAAGCGGAGAGGATTGGCTTAATAAATAAGGTCGTCCCTGAAGAGGAGCTGGAAAAGGCAACCGAGGAGTTTATCAAGCGGTTTACGGCTAATAGCGGGCTTACCTTGACCCAGGCAAGGCGGGCTCTTTATCGTAATTTTGACCTTGAATTTCATCAGGCTATGGAGGTTACCGGGATTGATGCTATTCTGGTCATGGCGGGGAAGAATAGCGTTGAGGGGCTGACCGCCTTCCTGGAGAAGAGAAAGCCGGTCTGGATAAGATAGCCTTTTATTGAGGGAGGATAGGATGAAAATTCTAACTACAGGCCAGATGCGCCAGGTGGAGGAAAGTTGCGCCCAGATTGGTTTGACCACCGATGTGCTTATGGAAAATGCCGGTAAAGCCGTAGCCGAGGAAGTCAGGCGAATCCTGGGCAATATTGACCGGCAGCACATTCTATTTCTAATTGGGCCAGGCAACAACGGTGGCGATGGGTTAGTCGCCGCTCGCCATCTTCATGACTGGGGAGCAAGGGTTACCGTCTACCTCATCGGGCAGAGACCAGCCGATGACTCAAAACTTAAGCTAGTTCAGGAGCATGGCATTAATTGTGTTAATGCGGCTGAAGATGAAGGGCTGGGCAGGCTTGATGAGTTTCTGGCGTCAGCTAATGTGGTTATTGATGCCGTATTTGGCACCGGTACCACCCGCCGCTTCAGCGGTCTCATTATGACGGTATTGGACAGGGTGAATAAAGCTAGAAAGCAACATCCGGGCTGGCCTATCATCGCTCTGGACTTGCCCTCGGGGCTCAACGCCGATACCGGGGCGGTAGACTCTAGCTGTCTCTATGCTGACCATACTATAACCCTGGGGTTTCCCAAGCCAGGACTATTCAAATTCCCTGGGGCAGAAAGGGTGGGTAAGATAACTGTGGCTGACATTGGCATGCCCGCTCACCTCGCCGGGGAGGCAACGGCAGAATATATCACTGGCGAATGGGTTAAATCAGTCCTCCCCGAGCGTCCGCTCCACGCTAATAAAGGCAGCTTTGGTCGGGTACTGGTGGTGGCTGGTTCAATAAACTATATTGGTGCTGCCTATCTGGCTTGCAGCGGTGCCATACGGGTGGGGGCAGGATTGGTGACACTGGCTACGGCTACCAGCCTGCAGCCTATCCTGGCGTCAAAGCTAACTGAGGTAACCTATCTCCCCTTACCTGAATCTCGCCCCGGAATCATCTCCCCTGAAGCAGCCAGGCTGATATCCCAGCAACTTGAGCAGTATAATGTCCTGCTTATGGGCTGTGGATTGGGGCAGAGCCAGCCAACAGTAAGATTCATCAGGGCTATCCTTCTCGGTAGGCATAAACAGGTATTGCCATCCTTAGTCCTTGACGCCGATGCGCTCAATATCCTGGCTAATACCCCGGGGTGGTGGAAACAGCTAACCACTGATGCCATACTCACCCCTCACCCGGGAGAAATGGCAAGGCTAGCTGGGGTGACGGTGGAAGAGGTGCAGTTAAACCGAGTAGAGGTGACCAGAAAGTGGGCTGCTGAATGGAACAAGACCATCGTCCTGAAAGGAGCCTATACCGTCATTGCCTCGCCGGAGGGTAAAGTCAAAGTTAGCCTTATCGCTAATCCCGGGCTGGCGTCAGCCGGGACTGGGGACGTGTTAACCGGAGCTATAGCTGGACTGGTGGCACAAGGTCTATCCCTTTTTGATGCCGCCGCCTGTGGTGTCTACCTCCATGGTGAAGCTGGCGAGATGGTTAAGGCTAGACTAGGCGATGCTGGTATGATTGCCACCGACCTTTTGCCGGAATTGCCCCAAGTTATTAAGCGGTTGAAAGAAAGGTAGGGGTATTTTAATATAGGAGCCATGTTATTAGCCATTGATATTGGGAATACTGACACCACCCTGGGTGTTTTTGACGGCGAGGAGCTTCGCGCCACCTGGCATTTGGCTACCAGCATCCACCGTATGTCAGATGAGTATGCCGCTTTACTGCTTAACTTGATGCGCCAGCAGGGTCTAGATATACCCGATATTAAGGCGATTGCCTTATGCAGTGTTGTCCCGCCATTGATATCAACCTTTGATGAGCTATTTCAACGCTATTTTCATATCTCGCCACTGGTGGTTGGGGTGGGGGTCAAGACCGGGGTACGCATCCGAATGGATAATCCCAAGGAGGTAGGTGCCGACCGCATTGTAAACGCTGCTGCCGCCCATCACCTTTATGGTGGCCCGGTAATCGTTGCTGACCTGGGCACAGCTTCTACCTTTGATACCGTATCCAAAGAGGGCGACTATCTGGGAGGGGCTATCGCCCCGGGCATATTCACTGCGGCTGAGGCTTTATTTACCCGGGCGGCACTGCTGCACAGAGTGGAGTTAGCTCGGCCTAAACGGGCTATCGGCACCAATACCATTGCTGCTATGCAATCAGGGATTATCTTCGGCTACGTAGGACTTGTTGAGGGCATAGTGGCTCGCATCCAGCAGGAATTGGGGGAGAAGGCTAAGGTGGTGGCTACCGGCGGGGCGGCTAAACTCATTGCCAAGGAAACAAAAGTAATTGACGTGGTAAACCCTGACCTGATACTAATTGGACTCAGGCTCGTCTACCAGATGAATATAGACCAGCCAGATAAGAGGTAATAATGCTAGCTGACAAGACTATAGTATTGGGCATAACCGGGAGCGTGGCTGCCTACAAGGCAGCCGATATCGCCAGTAAGTTAACTCAAGCTGGGGCTAAGGTTGAGGTGGTTATGACCGACCCGGCTACCAGGTTTATAACACCGCTCACCCTGCGCAGCATCACCGGCAGGGCAGTGGTAACCGACATGTTTGACCTAGCCTCTCAGCACGCTATTGAGCACATTGCCCTCGGTGAGGCGGCTGACGTGGTGGTTATTGCCCCGGCTACAGCTTCGCTTATCGCCAAAGTGGCAGTCGGTATTGCTGATGATATGGTGACCCTAACCGTGCTGGCGACTAAAGCCCCGGTTATTGTGGCACCGGCAATGGACATTGATATGTATGACAATCCCGTCACTCAGGAAAACCTAAATAAACTTAAAGCCAGAGGCTTTACCATTGTTGACCCCGCCTACGGTCATTTAGCCTCAGGCAAAGTAGGCTGGGGGCGTCTGGCTGAAGTGGATAAGATTATCGCCACCATAAAGCAGGTATTGGGCAGGAGTGGTGACCTGGCAGGTAAACGAGTGGTGGTTACTGCTGGTGGCACGCAGGAGCCCATTGACCCTGTCCGCCATATTGGCAATCGCTCCTCGGGCAAAATGGGCTACGCTGTAGCTGAGGCAGCCAGGGATAGAGGGGCTAAAGTTACGTTGATTACCGCCCCCACCTCCCTTCCCGACCCGGCAGGTATGGAGGTAGTCCATGTTGAAACCGCTGTCCAGATGAAGGAGGCAGTAGCCGAAGCTACCTCCGGAGCCGATGCTTTGATTATGGCTGCTGCTGTAGCCGACTACCAGCCCAAGACAGTAGCCAAGGCTAAGATTAAGAAAGAGAGCCCTAGTTTAACTCTGGAGCTAGTCAGGACGCCGGATATTCTTACCGAGGTAAAAGGCGATTTTCTCAGGGTTGGCTTTGCTGCCGAGAGTGAGGACATAGTCGCCAATGCCAGAAAGAAGCTTGAGCGAAAGCAGCTTGACCTCATCGTGGCCAATGATATTACTGACGCCTCAAGCGGCTTCGGCGTTGATACCAATAAAGTGACCCTGATTAGCCGAGACGGCAAAGTAGAAACCCTGCCCCTGCT
>CAZYZL010000090.1:0-4332 GCA_964652005.1 uncultured Dehalococcoidales bacterium
CATACTGGAAGCCGCGGCTCTCCAGCAGCTTGACCTGCTCCAGCAGCTTTTGTGCTTCCTTGCCTTTTGCCTGCAAGTCCAGTCCCAATTCCTTTGCCTTGCGGATAATGTTTTCCTTTCCTGATAACTCAGATACCAGCACCCTTGGCTTATTGCCTACCCGGGCTGGGTCTATGTGCTGATAGCTTTCCGCCCACTTGGTCAAGCCGGAAACATGAAGACCAGCCTTGTGGCTAAAGGCACTCGGCCCAACATAAGGAGAGAAGGCATCAGGAATTAGATTAGCCACCTCGCTTACATAGTGGGATACCTCGGTTAATTTAGCCAGTTGCTTATCAGTAATGCAATCAATGCCCATCTTGAGCTTTAACGCCGGAATAATAGAGCAGAGGTTAGCATTGCCGCAGCGCTCGCCGTAGCCATTGATAGTACCCTGAGCCTGTGTAACCCCGGCGTTCACCGCTGCCAGGGTATTGGCTACCGCCAGTTCACCATCATTATGAGCATGGATGCCCAAGGGCACTTTAGTCTGCTTTCTGACTGTGCTAATTGCCGCTGTTATGTCATTGGGCATGGAGCCGCCGTTGGTATCACACAGTACCACAACATCAGCCCCGGCTTCGGCAGCCACCTCCACCACCCGCAGACTATAACTAGTGTTAGCCTTAAAGCCGTCAAAGAAGTGCTCGGCATCAAAGAAGACGGTAAGCCCTTTGCCTTTAAGGTATTTTATGGAGTCGGCAATCATGCTCAGGTTTTCCTCCAGGGTAGTTTCCAGCACCTGAGTGACCTGCAACTCCGAGCCCTTGCCGACAATAGTAGCCACCTTTACCCCGGCGTCGGTTAGAGCCAGAAGGTTAGCATCTGTCTCGGCTTTAGCTTTTGGCCGTCTGGTGCTGCCAAAGGCAACCAGCTTGGCGTGGGAAAGGGTTAAACCTTGAGCCTTCTGAAAGAACTCAATATCCTTGGGATTGGAGCCAGGCCAGCCACCTTCTATAAAGTGGATGCCAAGCTCATCAAGCCTGCGGGCGATGTTTAGCTTATCAACCACGGAGAAGGAAATGCCCTCTCTCTGTGTTCCGTCCCGAAGTGTGGTATCATAAAGCTGTATTTGCGGCAATCTTTAGCCTCCTACCTTCCTGGCAATTAAGTCCCCCATCTCCTTCGTCCCCACCTTTATTTTATCTTCCCCCATTATATCATAGGTACGATAGCCTTCACTTAACACTTGCTCAACAGAAGCTTCAATGGTCTGTGCCTCCTTTACTAAGCCGAGGGAGTAGCGGAGCATCATAGCTATACTGAGGATGGTGGCGATAGGGTTAGCCATATTCAGTCCGGCACGACGGGGAGCACTACCGTGAATTGGTTCATACATACCGAATATTCTAACTCTCTCTTTTGGCACCCCGGCCAGACTGGCTGAGGGCAGCATCCCCATAGAGCCAGCCAGCATTGATGCCTCATCGGTAAGGATGTCGCCGAACATATTCTCGGTAACCAGAACATCAAAATCAGCCGGACGCTGGATGAGTCGCATGGCGCAGGCGTCAACCAGCATATGCTCCAGCTCCACATCGGGGTAGTCTTTAGCCACCTCCATAGCTACCTGCCGCCACAATCGGGAGGACTCAAGCACGTTGGCTTTATCCACCGAGGTAAGTTTCTTACGCCGACCTCTCGCTAGCTCAAAGCCGACCCTGACAATGCGCTCAATCTCCTGCTCGGAGTAGGTCATGGAATCAGTCGCCCGTCTGCCCCGTGATGTCCGCCATTGCCTCTTGGGTCGGGCAAAGTAGAGCCCTCCGGTAAGCTCACGAACAAAGACTAAATCCACCCCCGTAATAACCTCAGGCTTCAGGTTAGTAGCGCCAACCAGCACGGGGAAGACCTTGACCGGACGCAAGTTGGCAAAAAGCCCAAGCCCTTTTCGCAGTGCCAGGAGACCATCTTCAGGGCGAATCTTTGCCTTGGGGTCATCCCACTTGGGGCCGCCTACAGCGGCCAGCAATACTGCATCGGAGTTCTGGCACATCTTTAGGGTATCCTCAGGCAAGGCTGTCCCCGTCTCATCAATGGCAACTCCACCTATTAGCCCGTAGTGCAGATTGAAGCTGTGGCCAAACTTCTTACCTATTGCCTGCAAGGCCTTAACTGCCTCGGTGGTAACTTCTGGACCGATGCCGTCGCCGGGTAGAACTGCCAAGTCAAATTGCATCTAAACCCTCCTAGTTAGTTTGTTAACCTCACCCCCTTAGTTTCTTGTAACCCTATCCCCTTCCTCTTTATAAGGGGGAGGGGAAGGTATTTTTTAAGAGAGGCTCCGCCTCTCTTTGACTCTCCTCTTTTTCAATTTTTTAAGGAGAGGGGGAAGAGTTTTTAGAGAGGGGGCTTTGCCCCCTCTCTTACTTATACTCCCCCTTCCCTTGGTAAGGGAAGGGGGTCAGGGGGATAGGTTACTAGATAATCTCCCTGCTGGCTAGTCGCCTCTTAGTATGCTCAATAAGCCCGCCGGCTGAGATAAGCTCAGCCATAAAGTCAGGGTAGGGTCTTGCCCTGAACTCCATACCACTGGTCATATTCTTTATCCTGCCGCTGGCTAGCTCGACCTCAAGGGTGTCGCCAGCCGTGGTATTATCCACTGCCTCAGCACATTCAAGCAGGGGCAAGCCGATATTTATGGCGTTACGGAAGAAGATGCGGGCAAAGCTTTTGGCTATTATACAGGAAATGCCCGCCGCCTTGATAGCCAGCGGAGCATGCTCCCGAGATGAGCCGCAGCCAAAGTTAGTCGTTGCCATCATTATATCCCTTGGCTTAACTCTGGATACAAAATCCTTATCTATATCTTCCATGCAGTGCTTCGCCAGCTCCGCCGGGTCAGAAATATTAAGGTAGCGTGCTGGAATAATCACATCCGTATTAACATCAGCGCCATATTTATGGACTTTGCCTTTTAGCATCTAAGAACCCCTCACCCTTTATCCCTCTCCCCTTCATAAGGGAAGAGGGAAGATTATTTTTTAAAGGGGCTTCGCCCCTTTTAATCTCCGCGTTTAACCACTCTTTTCAATCTTGCCCTTCCAGCGGTATGCGTGCCGAAATCCTAAAGCTTCTGCTTCCGCAATGGTTTCAACATAGCACTCCAGTCTTTCTTCCTCTATCAATGCTGTATCATACTGCTGGTCGAAAGGCAGATGAAATATCTTCTCACCAGTTCTACGTGATACGTTGCATTTTACCGAGGGATAAGACTCCGACGGTACTTTTTCTATTACCACTCCGAGCACCTTCGCCACTTGTTCAGCCTTATCTGAGACATCTATCGTGGTCACCAGTTTTGGGATTACATTTCTTTTTCGAACAAGGCTGGGAAATAGAGCTAATTGTAAATCCTCTCCTCCAAAGTTTTCAATAAAATATTCAACTGTGGTGCCAAACAAATAGTAGATATGTTTTTCATGGATTATTTTCTCTTGCGCCCAGCGCTTACACTGGATTATCTCTACAGCATTATCTTTTTTGCAAATCAAATCCCGCCCCAAATCTTCAAATCCCTTCTTTCCATGATAATAGACATTCCAGCCTTTTGTCTCATATAAATATCCAATATACCTCTCGTAATCCCTTCCAATTTGCCAGTTAGATTTATTAGGTTTCCCCCAATACCAGTCTAGTTTTTTCTGCAATTTCTCGGTTGGCGTAAGCCCCTCATACTTAGGCCCAAAATGCCGTTTTACCTCCTCATCAAATTCCTTTTCTTTCTTCTCCCACGCTGAGTGTATCTCTTTTATGATTTCGTCTAGCTCCTCAGTTTCCAAGCCTATATATTCATCTAACCAAGGAGCTAGATAACGACAATAATCTAGGAGGTAATTAGCCAACCTTGCTGCTCTTTCAGCTTCACGACGCTCTTTACTAATTTGTCTCACAGTCTCAGACGCTCTTAGTGCTGGATGTGGTTTGGTTATGAGTTCATTTGCCAGCTTGCTGTCTTGCAGACTAAAATAGTCGTCATATACTTTCACTAACCAAGGGGAACCTTGAGATTTTTCTTTGACTAGAGTATCAATAGCTACCTCGCGCTCCTTTAATTGAGACTCTTTTAATGCTAGTTCTCTGTTGTAGTTATCTAAATTGTCTAATTTTGGCTTCAATTCAACATACTTCTTAGCCATTCTCCGCAGGTTAGACAGCCGGCTAATCAGCCAACTAATAAACCAGATGGCAAATATGATGCCAATAAAGATGAGCCACCCCATAGTACACCCCCTTTAGAGTGTCTCATAATTCCTCTGGTTTTACACCTCCACCAGCTTTTTCTCAAAATCC
>CAZYZL010000091.1:0-4303 GCA_964652005.1 uncultured Dehalococcoidales bacterium
AGCGGGTTCCCAGGAAAATCGAAGATTTTTCTGGGTGCTTAAAGGGGATAGGGTTGATGGTTGACTTATATTGTCTTCTATATTACAGTGTAAATAGGTCAAGTAAACCGGGTGACCGCCCGCCTCTGGCGGGAGGAAAGTCCGAACTCCACCGGGCAGGATGCTGGGTAACGCCTAGGAGGGGTGACCCTACGGAAAGTGCCACAGAAACATACCGCCCTGCTTGAGCAGGGTCCCCAAAAATCTTGATTTCTGGGGTGAAAAGCGGGGTAAGGGTGAAATGGTGAGGTAAGAGCTCACCAGCGGCTGGGTGACCAGTCGGCTGGGTAAACCCCATCCGGAGCAAGACCAAATAGAGGGACAGAGGGGCGCCCGGCCTGTCCCCGGGTTGGTCGCTTGACCCTGATGGTAACATCAGGGCTAGATAGATGGTCACCGCCCCGACGATTGCCGGGGTACAGAACTCGGCTTACAGGTTTACTTGACCTTTTGATGCCAATTTTTTACCCCTCCAGCTTGGAGTTGAGAAAAGGGGAGTAAAGTCTCATTAACCGGTGGCTTCCAAGGCTGACCAGGGTTAAAAATATGATGCCAACCGCCCTCAGCGGGCTTGTCAGCCGGGCCGATTAAGCATATAGTGGAATGGTCAATTTCCTGAGACAGCTACAAATGGAAGCAGTTAATCCCGTAGTCCGTGATTTTATCCTTTTTTGCATCCAGCGTCAGGGTAAGGAATGGCCAGCCCTCTATGATGAGATGTGTCGGGTGGCTGGGCGCCGGCGGTTCAAGGGGCTGAGTTATGCCGATTTAAGAAAGCTGGGGCTATCCTTCAGTCTCAACAATATAGAAAAGACTATTACGATGGTAGACGCTGTCCTAACTCGGTAGTAAGATTATCACCGCTTGGTGTGGAATTAATCGGAGCTAAATTTTGCCTTTCTTCTTACCACCTTCTTTGATAGATAGCCTTGTTTTCCTAGTTAAAGCACTTTAAGGGAGAGTAAGTCTGATGTCAAAAAAGATAAAAATTATAGCAGTAAGCCTATTATTGGTGGCAACTGTCGCCCTATCTTTCGGCGCTGGCTGTGCTCTAGGTTCCAGAAGCTCCCCGGAGCAGGGTCTAGATGTTATAACCCAGGCGTGGAACATAATCTTCCAGGACTATGTGGACAAGGAAAGGCTTGACGCCGACACATTGGCTCAGGGAGCTATCAAGGGGATGGTGGAGGCGCTGGATGACCCCTATACTGCCTACTTGGATGCTGAAGCCTACGAGTTGAGCTTGAGGGACATAGAAGGGAAAATTGAGGGCATTGGAGCCCATGTAGCAGTTAAGGATGAGCAGATAATAATTATCGCCCCTATTGCTGATTCACCAGCGGATAAGGCGGGCATCAAACCGGGTGACATAATCCTGGAAATCGATGGCAGGTCTACTTCAGGAATGAGCCTGGTTGAGGCTGTGCTCAGCATCCAGGGTACCAAAGGGACGGCGGTCACCCTCTTAATCCTTCATCAGGGCGAGACTGAGCCAAAGGTGATTGAGATAGTCAGGGCTGAAATTGAGCTACCCAGCGTCCACTTTGAGATGAGGGAGGACATGGCTTACATCAATATCACCCAGTTTTCTGAGCGCACCGCTGAGGAGTTATCCCCAGTACTAGAGGCTATAGCTCAGCAAAGGGCTAGCGGCATCATCCTTGACCTGCGCAGCAATCCCGGTGGCTTACTGGAGACAGTGATTGATGTCGCTGGCTTCTTCCTCAAGGAGGGGGTGGTGGTTGAGGTGGTGGACAATGAAGGAAACCGCACCGTTTCCTCAGTCAAGCCAAGCCCAATAACCACCGACCTGCTCTTGGTTGTTCTGGTAGATGGCTACAGCGCCAGCGGCAGCGAGGTGCTGGTTGGAGCCCTGCAAGACCATGGTCGCGCCACCATTGCTGGCACTAAAACCTATGGCAAGGGCAGCGTCAATATCCTGCGCCAGCTTAAAGACGGCTCAGGGATTTATCTCACCACGGCTCGCTGGCTAACTCCCAATGGTCATCTCATAGAGGGTAAAGGGTTAGCCCCGGACTATGAGCTTGAAGAAGGCGAGGATGCCATCCAATGGGCTATAGACTTCCTGAAGAGCAGTGAATGACCTCAAATTCCAGCTAACCAATTGATGGTTTTTCCGTTATATAGTAGTGAGGATAAATTTAAACAGGAGGTTAACAGTGAGAATGAAAAGAGCAGGCAGAAATGTAGTAACTCTAATGGCGGTCTTACTTCTGGTGCTTATTGCCGCATGTGCACCCACTCCGGAGGAGGTTACTCCTCCATCTATTCTTGAGCCCACACCTGAAGCGGAACGGGGCATTATTGAAATTCGTGTTACCGACCCGCCACCGGCAGATGTAGAGCATGCTGTTGTTTACTTAACCAATATAGAGACTCATAAAGTAGTGGGTGAGGAAGGCGAGTGGATAACCATAATTGATATTCCTCCGAGCTTTGACCTACTGGATGTTTTAGAGGTAGAAGAGGTTCTCGGAGCGGTGGAAACACAAGCGGGAAGCTTCACCCAGATACGCATGGAGGTGACAGAAGTTGTTGTCACACCAGTTAGCGGAGATCCTGTTTCAGCTACAATTCCCAGCGGAGAGCTAAAAATCGTCAGACCGTTCAATGTTGAAGGTGGGGTGAAAACCATTCTAACCCTAGATTTTGATGGGAGCAAATCCTTGGTAATGACGGGCGAAGGCAAGTTTATATTCAAACCGGTAGTTAAACTGTTAATAGAGAAGGAAAAGGTTGAGGACTAAAATCTAGGCTGAGGCCGGCTAAACAGGTCCTTGACCATATAGTCTCCCTGTAAGCTATAGCCAAATTCAGTGCGGTAGTATTCTCTAGCTCCAACACCGCTCAAAATTATCATTCTCCGTGCCTGAAATTCGTCACTAGCCAGCCGCTCCGCCTCGTGGAGTAAGGCTTTACCCAGACCTTTGTGCTGGGCTGCTCCTTCCTTCTGCTCACTGAGGGGAACCTCAGGCCCGTAAACATGTAATTCTCGGATTAAGGCTGAATTTTCTCCGGTCTCTGGCTTGGGTTGAATCCTCATTCGCAGTAAGCCAAACAGAGTTTCAGCCTCATCCTCAAAGGAGAGGAAGATTTCCTTACCACCTGAGGCTTCATAGTCCATTCTCACCTTCCGGGGCTCACCTATTTCCCAGCCATCTTGTGCCCGATGGCCATACTCCCGGCACCGGATGCACTTACATTCAATCCCTCGCTGCTTCATTCGTTGCTGAATCACCCCCCGCAGCGAATCCTTGCAACCGGCGACTATAAACTTAGCCGGTATATCACGCAGCACCCGCGATATCCTGACATACTTGGGCACAATAGACTTAATATCAACCATCAGAGCAATCAAGGTTTTGGTGTCGTAGGGCTGGTAGCGATTTTCCCGATACCATCTCTCCAGCTCGGTGCCCTCAACCACCATGGTGGGATATAGCTTCAAGCCGTCTGGTCTAAACCGGGCGTCATTAAATAGCTCTTTGGATAGCGCTAAATCCTTTTCTGGAGTTGAGCCGGGCAGTCCCGGCATCCAGTGATAGTGCACCTTAAAGCCATGCTCCCTGAGCAAGGCAGTAGCTTGGGTGACATCCTCCACCTTATGCCCCCTTCTTACCAGACGGTAGATTTTGTCATCTAAGGTCTGAACCCCAAGTTCCACCCTGGTGGTGCCAAATTGGAGCATCCTGTCTATTTCTTCCTGCCGACACCAGTCCGGTCTGGTCTCTATGCACAGTCCGGTGCAGCGGTGCTTGGTGGTTTCATTAAGTCGCTTTGCCTCCTCCAGGTCTGCTGATTCCTCACCGTTTAGGGCATCAAGGCAGTCCTTTATAAACTGGTATTGATAATCCTCGGGGTAAGCCAGGAAGGTGCCGCCCATTACTATCAGCTCAATTTTATCTGTAGGGTGCCCCATTTCGGCCAGAACCCTTAGCCTTAACTGGACTTGCTTCTTGGCATCAAAATTGCACTTTCTAGCTCGTAATACTGCTGGCGACCCAGGGGTATAGCTTTGGGGTATAGCTGAGTAGGTAGGGCAATATACACATTGCCCCGGGCACTTCATCGGCTGGGTCATCACCGCTACCGGGGTAACCCCGGATATAGTCCTTGCAAATTTCTTCATATTATGTCATAAACAGTTTAGCAGAATTAAGCTTATGGCAACAACTTAACTTCGGAGGTAGTACTAAATGGGGAGTAAGAGAGGCGAAGCCTCTCTGATGTAACCCATCCCCCT
>CAZYZL010000092.1:0-4283 GCA_964652005.1 uncultured Dehalococcoidales bacterium
ATTGTAGCATATAATTCGTTATCATGCCTCCCAATCAATATAAAAGAGAGATTTTTCTTAACCTCACCCCCTTAATCCCCCTCTCCTTGTCAAGGAGAGGGGGAAGGGATTTTAGAGAGGGGCGAAGCCCCTCTCTTACTTTCACTCCCCCTTCCCTTACTAAGGGAAGGGGGACAGGGGGATAGGTTGCTAGAAATAGGGAATATATGGTATTATTAAATTTCTCAGGAGGAGCCAGATGCCTAAGATTTATCTTATTGATGTAACCAATCGGGATGGGGTGCAGACCGCCAAGCTTGGTCTGGCCAAGCTGGAAAAGACCATGATAAATATTTACCTGAATGAGATGGGGGTATTTCAGTCTGAGTTTGGCTTCCCCACCACCAGGCACGAATCCCATTACCTGCAGGCTAACCTGGAACTGGCTGAGATGGGAGTGCTTAAGCCTATCCGTCTGGAGGGGTGGATAAGAGCCATCGCCAGCGATGTCGAGGCAGCGTTTAAGCTGGTACCTAATATCCGACATCTAAACCTCTCAATATCAACGTCAGACCAGATGATTTATGGCAAATTCCAGGGGAGAAAGACCAGAGATGACATTATAAAAGAGATGGTTGATGCAGTTGATACCGCTCGGGCTCTGGGTGCTGAGACCATCGGTGTCAATGCTGAAGATGCATCAAGGACAGACCTGGACTACCTAATAAAATTTGGTCTTGCCGCCAAGGAGCATAGGGCTGATAGGCTTAGGTACTGTGATACCCTTGGTTATGATAACCCATTAACTATCTATGAAACTGCCAAAGCACTGGCACAAAATATTGGCATGCCTATTGAGATTCACTGTCACGGTGACCTGGGGATGGCGGTGGGTAATTCCATAGCCGGAGCTAGAGGGGCTATAGACGGCGGGCAGGATGCTTATATCAATACCACCATCAACGGCATGGGGGAGAGGGCGGGAAATGCCGACCTGGTAGCAGTTGTTCTGGCGGCAATTAAATCAAAGGGTTTTGCTGGAAAGTACCAGTTGGCTGGTTTAATTGATTTGTCTAAGGCTTATAAGATAGCCAAGTTTGCCAGCTATGCCTTTAACGTGGAGATTCCAATAAACCAGCCGGGTGTTGGCGCTAACGCCTTTGCCCATTCCTCTGGTATCCATGCTGATGGCGTATTAAAAGACCCGGAAAACTACGAACTATATAGCTATGAGGAACTGGGTAGGGGCGAGCCAGTGAAGGTGGAAACGGGGAGGGAAATTATCGCCGGGCAATACAGTGGGATATCAGGCTTCAGTCACATAATGGGTAAGATGGAAGTAACGTTCAAAAGTAAGGAAGAAGCTAATGAGATTTTGGAGCTGGCAAGATATGCCAATGTTGAGGCACAAAAGCCTCTGGTGGAAGGTGAGCTACTCTTTATTGCCAAGTACCCCAAGATTGCCAAGAAGCTCTTAACCCTTACCCCACTGGAATAGCCATCGTTGGATAGTAATACTAAGAGGCTGTTTTTATGCAGCCTCTTTGCGTTTCTGGGTGGCATTGACCCCATCCCCCTAACCCCCTTCCCCTGGAGGGGAAGGGGGAAGTAGTTTTAAGAGGGGGCAAAGCCTCCCCTTTTAAATCTCCTCCTTCCTTTGAAGGAGACTAGCTTAATGGGGCGTCTAAGAGGGGCGTCAGCCCCTCTTTCTTCTCCTCCCCCTCTCCTGGAAGGAGAGGGGGACAAAGGGGGTGAGGTGTCACTAATCATATGGACGAGCACAGCCTCTTTTTGTTTATATAAGGGGCTGTTATAATGACAAAGTCCAGGTAATTAAAATGGCTAATCAACTCCCTGAAATGACCCTGAAAGCGATAGGTATTGTCAGGAATGAAATTAAACAACCTCTACGGCATGGCTGGAGAGAAATCGTTTCCGAAATCGTGGTTAACCGCGATCTAACTGAAGCCCTGGATAGATTGGATGAATTCTCTCACATCATTGTTCTTTACTGGATGCATCAGCTTCCTGCTGGTAAGCCACTCTCGCTTAAGGTTCATCCTATGGGTAAGCCGGAGCTGCCACTGGTAGGTCGTTTTGCTACCCGGTCGCCGAGCCGCCCCAATCCGGTGGGGCAGGCTACAGTTAGACTCCTTGAGCGGCGGGGTAACATATTGAAGGTTAAGGGGCTTGATGCCATTGATGGCACACCGGTAATTGATATAAAACCCTATCTCCCGGGATATGATTCAGCAACTGATGCCAAAGTACCTCCATGGTTAACCAATCATTAGGTCGAGCACTACTAAATATCTACCACCGACTCTTGGCTGACTTTGGCCCCCAGCACTGGTGGCCAGCCGAGGAGCCCTTTGAGGTAATAGTTGGTGCCATACTCACCCAATCAGCCGCCTGGGGCAATGTGGAAAAAGCTATCGCCAATCTGAGGGCAGCCAGGGCACTGTCACCAAGGGCGCTACGCCAGCTTTCCCTCTCCCGGCTTGCCACCCTGGTTCATCCCTCTGGTTACTATAATGCCAAGGCGTTAAAGCTCAAGTCCTTTGCCTATTGGCTGGGTAATCACTATGATGATGACCTTGATAAGTTCTTTGCCGATGATACTGACCACCTGCGCCAGCAGCTACTTACCATCCAAGGTATCGGGCAGGAGACAGCCGATTCTATAATACTTTATGCTGCCAGTAAGCCTATCTTTGTCATTGATGCTTACACTCGTCGTATCATCAACCGCATTGGTTTAGCCCCGGATAAAAGTAGCTATGCTGCCTATCAGGCGTTTTTCATGGAGCATCTGCCGCCCGATACCGGGTTATTTAATGAATACCATGCCCTCTTGGTCTGCCTGGGTAAGAATGTCTGCAAAAGCCGGCCTCTTTGCCAGCAGTGCTGCCTCAATGACCTTTGTCGCTTCTTTACGAGATTGTCTAGCAACCTATCCCCCTGAGCACCCAGAAAAATCTATGATTTTTGTTAACCTCACCCCCTTAGTCCCCCTCTCCGTGATAGGGAGAAGTATTCTTAGCATGAGGGGGAAGAGGTTTTAGAGAGGGGGCAAAGCCCCCTCTCAGGCACCCTTTAATGCGGCTATCCTGTGATGGGGAGTCATAGAGGGGCTAGCCCCTCTTTTAAAAAATCTTCCCCTTCCCCTTAACAAGGGGAAGGGGATAAAGGGGATAGGGTTAATAAATAATCTCTCTTTACCAACCTTGACGCCAGTAAGTGAGTTAGTTAAGATGAGTGGCTGAGGGAATGATGCCCTATTCCACCGTTGGTTACACCAAAAAAGACCATATTGCCCATATAACCCTTAACCGTCCTGAAGCCGGTAATATCATCAACCAGCAGCTAGCTCAGGAACTGGAGGCTGTTTGCTGCGGGATAAGTCAGGATGAGGATATTTATGCAGTCATCCTTACCGGGGCTGGAGATAAAGCCTTCTGTGGCGGCAGCGAGCTACAGAAATCTGGCACCGGGTATAGGGCTGCCACTGCCATAGCCAGTATAGACCGACCGGTTATTGCTGCCATAAACGGGGATGCCCTGGGGCAAGGGCTGGAGTTAGCCTTGAGCTGTGATATCAGGCTGGCTTCAGACAGGGCAAGGTTCGGCTTTCCCCAGGTGGCTCAAGGACTTATCCCTTGTGATGGTGGCACTCAACGGCTACCCCGTATTGTGGGTCGGAGCAAAGCCCTGGAGTTAATCCTTACTGCTGAAACCATAACTGCTCAGGAGGCACTTGAGATAGGGCTGGTCAGTAAGGTAGTTAGCCGGGCAAGTCTAGCTGCCGAAGCTGAGGCTTTAGCCAAAACTATTGCCGCTAAAGCCCCCATTGCCCTGAGATTTATCAAGGAAGCGGTAAATAAAGGGCTGGATTTAACCCTTGAGCAGGGGCTTTGCCTGGAGGCTGACCTCTATTTCTTACTCCACACCACTGCTGATAGGACAGAAGGCATCACTGCCTTTCTGAAGAAGAGACCTCCCCAGTTTAAGGGACAGTAGCTTCTGGCTAATCTCGTAAGTAAGTTATTTATCAAGGGAAGTCTGAAAGGGCGAAGCCCCTTCAGAACCCATACTTCTCCCTCTCCTTTGAAGGGGAGGGGGACTAAGGGGGTGAGGTAGATAACCAATCCCAATGAGCAATTTTGAGACCATTATCTATCAGAAGCAGAATGACATAGCTTATGTCGTCCTCAACCGACCTCATGCCTTAAACGCCTATAACCTTAAGATGAGGGACGAGCTTTACCAGGTGCTGGGCGCCATCAAGGATGACCCTGAGGTTA
>CAZYZL010000093.1:0-4274 GCA_964652005.1 uncultured Dehalococcoidales bacterium
ATGAATGATTATTTTACGCCCAACCTTGACTTTTGCAAGGGCTGTGGAATTTGCGCCAAGGAATGCCCGCGAGGGGCTATCACTATGGTGCCGGAAGGAGAATTTAGCCATGAAGGCGCGAAAGGGTGAGATAAAGGTCATAACTGGTAATGCTGCCGCCGCCTACGGGGCGATGCTGTGCCGACCGGATGTAGTAGCTTCATACCCGATAACTCCCCAGACTGAAGTTGTCGAGCAGCTTTCCCGATTCCATGCCGATGGGATTCTGGATGCTGAGGTGGTTGAGGTCGAGGGGGAGAATTCAGCTATGAACATTGTCGCTGCGGCTATAATCGCCGGTGGCCGGGCGTTCACTGCCACCTCCTCCTGGGGTCTAGCCTTTATGTATGACGCCCTGCTTCAAGCCGCTGGCTTTAGGGCTCCAGTGGTGATGGCTAATGTCAACCGGGAGATGCCAGGCATCTTGGCTGTTTCCTGCGGTCAGCAGGATATGGTCAGCACCAGGGACTCAGGGTGGATCCAGATGGCGGTGGAAAACTGCCAGGAAATCCTTGATTCAATAATAATGGCGTTTCGGCTGGCGGAGGATATAGATATTCAGCTCCCGGTGATGGTAAACTACGACGGTTTTTACCTTTCCTTCCTCGCCGAGGCGGTGGAAATTCCACTAAGGGAGGACGCCGACCAGTTCCTAGCGCCACTGAAGCTACAGCCAGAGCGGACTAAGCTTGACCCAAAGAGACCCCTGGGCTGTGGCACCCATGGCATCCTGATAGGGTTTATGGAGCTTCGCTACAAGCACTGTGCCGCTCTGGAGCGAGCCAAGCAAAAGCTGGACGAGATAGACCGGGAATTTGGGGAATTTTTTGGGCGCAGCTACGGCGGTCAGATAGAGGAGTATCGCACAGAGGATGCAGAGATAGTGGTAATTACCTCGGGAAGTGCTGCCGGAACGGCACGCACCGTAGTTGACGCCAAGAGGGCAGAAGGGGTGAAAGTAGGCCTAGTCAAGCTGAGGTTGTTTCGTCCCTTCCCCCGTGAAAGGTTAGCCCGGGCGCTGAAAGGGAAAAAAGCAGTTGGGGTCATTGACCGGAGCGTTTGCTTCGGCTGGAACTGCGGACCCATATATATGGAGTTAAGAGCCGTTGCCCCGGATATTGGCTTTATTCCCATGATGAGCTTCATTGATGGTCTGGCCAATATGGACATCACCACACCACACATAGAGAGGGTGGTAGACGACGTCTACGCTGCTTCACAGGGCAAACCTTACCAAGAGGTAACCTGGATACCTCTTGAGGAGTGAGGAGAAAACATGGTTCAAAAGGCAAAAAAATTGCCCCGGGTTTTTGAATACTTCCGCAACGAGGACCAGTTCGCCGGAGGGGTAGCCTTCTGCGCTGGCTGCCCCCTGGAACTCACCCTCAGGATTTTGTCCAAAGTCCTGGGAAGGGAAACGGTGATCGTGGGCACTCCCTCCTGTTCCGCTCCTGTTCTTTACGGGCAGAACATCGGGACATGGCATCGGTTACCTTACTATAGCTGCCTAATGACCGGTGTTGCTTCCAGCGCCACGGGCTTGGTCAGATATTACCGTAAGGCGGGTAAAGACGTTAACGTTGTCTGCTTTACCGGTGATGGTTGTGCTGCCGATGTTGGTTTCCAACCGTTAGCTGGCGCTGCCGAAAGAAACGAGCACTTCATTTACATCTGCTATGACAACGAAGGGTACATGAACACCGGGATTCAAAGAAGCAGCACTACCCCTTTTGGCGCCGCCACAACTACTACCCCGGTTGGGGTGGTGGGGAGGGGGAAAGAAACGGCAGCCAAAAATTTGCCCCTCATCATGGCTATGCACCGTGTTCCCTATGTAGCTACAGCCACCGTCAGCCACATGGAGGACTTCGTCAAGAAGCTGCTCAAGGCAACGGAGAAGAAAAACGAGGGGTTTGTTTATATTCACGTGTTTAGCCCCTGCCCCGTAGGTTGGGAAATAGAGTCTGATTCGGCGATCCAGGTATGCCGCATGGCGGTGAGAACCAATTACTTTCCGCTGTGGGAGGCGGAAAACGGAAAATTCCGCCTGACACATACTGTAGCCACGCCCAGGCCGATCTCCGAGTACACAAGGCTAATCCGGAAGTTCAGACATTTGACTGAAGAGGAACTGGCTCGACTTCAAGAGGAAGTGAACTCCAACTTTGCCTTCCTGCGTCATCTCACTGAATTTGGTACTTCTGGAACGCCTGAAACCGGTGGCTAAACCAGGTCAGTTAAGTTGACTTTGGTCTGCCTTTCTGATATGCTAACTAAAATTGAATAGAGTTTAGGGGTGCCCGAGCACGAGCTGGGGCTTAAATGGGAGGCAAGCGCGGTGGAAATCCGCCACAGTCCCGCCTGCTGTGATTGAGGTTTTAGTCTTCATAAGTCAGAACGCCAGCCCCCTTTTTAGCTACCTCCGCGGAGAAGGGGGGGAAAATAGCTACACTAATGTAGAAATCCCTTGCTCTGCAGAGCAGGGGATTTTTTAATATCTATAGCTATTGAACAAGGTCTAAAGAGGTACCTAATTAAGTTGACACACCGTAATAAGCTAATCTTGGTTTTACTCCTGCTAGGAGGCACCCTGATAGCCTCATTATTTCTCGCCAGTGCCTTTGGGGCAGTAGCCATTTCCCTACCTGATATATTGAGGATGGGTCTTAATAAGGTGGCGATTTTTAATTTTCCAGCCACATGGAGGGGGGTGGAGGAGACGATAATTTTCCAGATTAGGCTGCCTCGGGTAATCGGGGGGGCACTGGTCGGTGGGGCTCTGGCTACGGCAGGGGTTCTGTTTCAAGGGTTACTGCGTAATCCTATGGCTGACCCCTACATCATAGGCACCTCAGCCGGGGCTGCTTTGGGGGCTACCATAGCTATGTTACTGCCAATAAATCTGGCTTTCCTCGGCTTTGGTTTGGTGCCAGTAGCCGCCTTTTGTGGTGCCCTGGCTACCGTGTTCCTCGTCTATAACCTAGCCCGGGTGGGAGGCAAGACGCCTATCATAAGTATGCTCTTGGCTGGGGTGGTGGTTAGCTCGTTAATGGCAGCAATTATGGCACTTTTGATATCAATAAGCGACCGCCTACAGCTTAATCTTCACTCAGTTTATTCCTTCCTTCTCGGTCATATCTCAGTAACTAGCTGGGAGCAGATAGCAGTTATTGCCCCACTGGTCATCGGTGGTATTATTAGCGCCCGTTTTTTTGCCTTCCATCTGAATGCCTTTTCCCTGGGAGAAGAGGGGGCTAGCTATCTAGGTATTGAGGTTGAGAGGGATAAAATACTTATCCTGGCTTTAGGCTCCCTACTGACCGCAGCCGCGGTTTCAATTAGTGGCTTGATTGGTTTTGTTGGGCTGGTAATGCCTCATGCCGTGCGCTTGAGTTTTGGACCCGACCACAGATTGCTGCTGCCGGCTTCGGCATTAGCCGGAGGTGCCTTTGTGGTTATTGCTGACCTTGTAGCTCGCACCCTGCTGGCTCCAGCAGAAATCCCGGTAGGGGTTATTACTGCCATTATTGGCGCTCCATTCTTTATCTACCTACTAAGGCACACCAGAAAGGAGTATGCTTTCTGATGATTGACTTGCAGATTTGCCAGGTCTCCTTTTCCTACCTTGATGGGCTGGTTTTGCGTAACATCGACCTTTCCGTTAAAGCTGGTGAGATAGTGGGATTACTCGGTCCCAATGGCTCAGGCAAGACCACGTTACTAAAGCTAGCCAGCGGCATTCTGAAGCCGACTCAAGGGGAAATCAAGCTTGACGGCTCCAGCCTAAGCCAGTTGAGCCGAAAGTCTATAGCCCGTAATATAGCCGTGGTGCCACAGCAATTTCATATCCCCTTTGCCTTTACCACCAGTGAGGTAGTAATGCTGGGCAGAACCCCCTTCCTCAGACCTCTGGCTGAGGAGACTGAAGCTGATAGGCAATTGGTCAACAATGCTTTAGAGCTGGTTGGTATTAGAGAGCTGGCACAGCGCCGTTTTGACGAGTTAAGCGGTGGCGAGCGACAGAAGGTTATTCTGGCTATGGCCTTAGCTCAGCAGCCCAAGCTGCTGCTCCTTGACGAGCCCACAGTGCATCTGGACATCACCCACCAGGTAGAAATTCTGGAGCTGGTGAAAAGGCTTAATGTGGAGGAGGGGCTGACTGTTATTGCCGCCATGCACGACCTTAACCTGGCAGCCCTTTACTTTGACCGTTTAATCTTGCTCAAAGAGGGCAG
>CAZYZL010000094.1:0-1447 GCA_964652005.1 uncultured Dehalococcoidales bacterium
GGAGAGGGGGATTAAGGGGGCCCCGCGAAATCCTGATTTCGTGGGGTAAGATTAAGGGGGTAAGGTTAATAAAAAATCTGTGGAGTAGGCAGATAACAGCTTCATCCCCCTTTTGTCGCTAACCACCCCTTGACCACTTCCTCCTCGTCCTGCCTGGTGGTTATTTTACCGTTTAGTCGGGCTTTGTGGAGGAGGTCCAGTATTTCTCTGATATGAGGACCCGGGGCTATGCCCATTTGGATTAAATCGTCGCCGGTAAGCGCTGTCTCAATATATCTTAGTTTATCGAGGAACAGGCGGATATTGTGGCTAGCTACTAGGGATTCAGTGGCTAAGGAATTTGCCACTATAGCTGGAGAGGAATAACCATCAAGGAGGCGATAAATAACACTTGGAGAGAGCCCCGGCGTAGCCAGTAACCGCAGTTTGCCCTTGACGGCGATAGTATCCCTGAGGGTTTGAGCCAGCGACTTTGGTAATCTGAGGCGTGATATAAGGCGTTCAGCTTCCTCATCGGTAAGGGGATAAGCCAGCAGGGCTAGGTAGAGGTCAGCCTCTGGCGGCTCAGGGGAGCGTAGTCGGCGGGCCTGGTCAAATTTTTCCGCCAGCCAGCTATTACCCTTTAGCGGCGGGTGTAGTTTTGCCAGCACCCCCAGTTCTTCGGCACGGCGGAAGACCTTCTCTGGGTATTTCTCCTGCAATGTGCATTCAATTTCATATCGGATGCGGTCACTACTGATGGTATCCAGCATGGATATGTCTCGCTGGAGCAGGGTGAGGGTTTTTCTTTCCAGGTGGAAATCCAGCCGTTGCTCATAACGCAGACCGCGCCAGATGCGAGTGGCATCATCGGTGAAGCTTTTTTCATGCAGCACCCTGATACACTCATGCTTGAGGTCGTTACGTCCACCGTGGGGGTCAACCAGCCTGCCATAATAGCCGGGGTTAAGGTGGATAGCCATGGCATTGATGGTGAAATCACGACGGGAGAGGTCGTTATCAATCGAGCTGGGTGTCACGCTGGGCAGTGCCCCGGGCTGAGCGTAGGTTTCGGAGCGGGCAGTGGCTAAGTCAACGCTCCAGTTATCCCACTGGAGTTTAGCTGTGTTAAAGCGGGGATAGGTGGTGATTTTCTCTTGGTTAATCTTTGTTAGCTGCCGGGCTAAGTCTATGGCATTGCCTTCCACCACCAGGTCAAGGTCAAGGTTGGCTTGCCCCAAAAGCAGGTCACGCACTACCCCGCCGACAAGGTAGAGCCTTTCCCCACGGGTGTGGGCAATCTCGCCAGCAAGCCACATAAAATTGACCAGCTCGGCGGGTAGCTGCCTTTCTATTATACTGGCTAGGTTGATGCGCTTGGGCATATTTTATGTGAATTATAGCACAGGTCATTTCTTATTCCCATAAGCTAGTTCATAATCTTTAACTCCATCCCCCTGTCCCCCTT
>CAZYZL010000094.1:1547-4237 GCA_964652005.1 uncultured Dehalococcoidales bacterium
GGGTGAAAGGGAGGTGAGGTCAATAAACAATTTAAGCCCATTGTTATTTGCCCGCTGTTTTCTTATAATGAAGCCCATAGAGGCATAGACTATGAAACTGGTGTCAATCGTGGGCATGACCGGCGCTGGCAAATCGGAGGTATCCAGGGTTTTTGAGGAGAATGGTTTTATTAGAATAAGATTTGGCGATGTGACCGACGAGGAAATGAGGAAGCGGGGCTTGGAGCCAAGCGAGGAGAATGAACGCTATGTCAGGGAACTCCTCAGGCAGGAGCACGGTTTAGCCGCCTATGCCAAGCTTAACCTGCCCAGGATTGAGAAAGCGCTGAAGAACTCTGACGTGGTAATTGACGGGCTTTATTCCTGGGAGGAGTATACCTATCTCAAGGCGCGCTACGGGGAAGAACTCTATCTGGTGGCGGTGTGGTCATCGCCCAGGACAAGGTATGGCCGGCTAACTAGTAGGTCAAGCCGGCGTTTGACGCTGGAGGAGGCTATGAGCCGGGATAAAGCCGAGATAGAGAATATCGCCAAGGGCGGACCGATTGCTATGGCTGATTTCACCATAATAAACGAATCCTCTCTGGAGCACCTGAGAAGGGAAGCGGAAAGGATTGTCTCCAAATTAAGATGAAAAAAACGACCAGACCAGATGTTGATGAGTATTTCTTGAAGATAGCCTCGGTGGTTGCTGAACGCTCAACCTGCCGCCGGCACCATGTAGGGGCGGTGGCAGTAAAGGATAAGCACATCCTGGCTACCGGCTATAACGGAGCGCCCTCTGGCTTTAAGGATTGCCTTGAGCTGGGCTGTCTCAGGGATGAGCTGGGTATACCATCAGGGACAAGGCAGGAGATATGCCGCGGCATTCATGCTGAACAGAATGTAATCATACAAGCTAGTCTTCATGGTGTGAGTCTTGAGGGAAGCACCATTTATGCTACCCACACCCCATGTAATCAGTGTGCCAAGATACTGGTCAACGCCAAGATAAGACGATATGTCAGCTTTGGTAAGTATGACGATAATTCATTTGTCGACCTGTTCCGGGAGGCTGGCATAGAAGTTGACATCAAGAAAAGACCCCTATCCCGGATAAGCTTTTTGGATTAGTCCTTTTTGTCTTGACATTAGTGGTAAAATGGATTACGCCTATTTTTGAGGCACGCATAATGCTAGCGCCGCATATCAAGGTAATTGTTAATCCGGTGGCTGGGGCTTATTCCACCCGCCGCAAGTGGCCCGTCATTAGCAAACTGTTAAAACACATAGGTCTATCCTTTGACTTTGAGTATACCGAGGGCGTAGGACATGCCATAGAGCTAGCTCGGGCGGCAGCCAGCGACGGTTATCGCTACCTGGTGGCGGTTGGTGGGGATGGGACGGTCAATGAGGTAGCCAACGGCATACTTTATGCCACCGGGGCAGCTAGCACGGCGCTGGGTATAGTAAGCACCGGCACCGGCAGTGATTTTGCCCGCTCGGTCGGTATTCCCCGGGATTATGCCACTGCCTGTTCCACCCTGACCAGTCCCAGAAGGTTAGCCATTGATGCTGGTGTTGTTGAATACCAGAGCAAGGGGCAAACGTTACGGCGCTTTTTTGTCAATGCTGCTGGCGTTGGCTTTGACGCTGCGGTGGTGAAAGAAACCGAGCGCCTGCCCAAGTACTTTGGTGGCACCATCCCTTATCTCGCCGGGCTGGCAAGGACTCTGTTTAGTTATAAAAACAAACCGGTCATCCTTAAGGTAGAGAATGAGGTGGAAAGTGGTCGGGTGCTAAATGTGGTGGTGGCTAACGGTGGTTACCTTGGCGGCGGGATGCATATCGCACCCCAAGCTGAGCTCGGCGATAGTTTACTTGACGTGGTAATTGTGGGGGATATGGGCAAGTTTGAACTGCTCAAGGAATTACCTACAGTATATAAGGGAACTCATATTTACCATCCCAAGGTCAGGATGGTAAAGGCAACCCATATCACCGTTGACTCCCCGGAGCGAATGTTAGTCCATGCTGATGGTGAACTACTGGGGGAAAGCCCAGCCTCTTTCTGGGTGATGCCAGCGGCTTTGAGCATCGTGGTCTAAGGAAAAGCCTAGATATTCTCCCCTTGGTAGGCGCCGTGATAGCCTTCCGTCTTCCGACTTAACCGCAGGAAAATAAGCTGTGCCACTCTGGCGTTCCTTTGCAGGCGAAACCCTTGGGGGTTATACACCACCATCAGGGACTGGGAGCGACCGGAATAGCCAGCGTCCCATACCGCAGTGTCCACGGTAACACCACAGCGGAGCAGGCTCGACCTGGGTCTGGCTAATGCCATAATATTCTTGGGCAGGTGGACAATCTCATTGTAGGTAATAATATAGGCGCCGGGCATAAGGTCGATAAATCCCAGCCCATCAAAAACCAGTGGCGCCAGGTTAGGCACCAGCCTCTGGCTGTCTTCAACTGTTATCCTGCCCGATGACTGGAGTAGGGCTATATCACGCACGGTAAGGTCAATGCCGTTGGGTTGCACCTGCTCCTCAAGACTAATATAGCCTTCTATTAAAGGCGGTTTCTTCTGCAGTAACCGGTGAATATCCTGCTGGGATAAAATGGCTGCCATTTCTATTACTTGCCAATACACATTTTAGAGATTGTTTATTAACCTCACCCCCTTAATCTTACCCCACGAAATCAGGATTTCG
>CAZYZL010000095.1:0-4236 GCA_964652005.1 uncultured Dehalococcoidales bacterium
CCTCACCCCCTGTATCCCCCTCTCCTTTCAATGAGAGGGGGAAGAGATTTTAGAGAGGGGGCAAAGCCCCCTCTCTTACCTTCACTCCCCTTCCCTTACTAAGGGAAGGGGGTCAGGGGGATAGGTTACCCAAGTAAAGTTATTCCGTACCACAAGGCGTTAACCCTGTGCCAAGAGCATAGGGAGTTATATTTATTAAATCCCTCTCGCTCTCCCTTTAATAAAGGGAGGAGTTCTCCCCCTTTGGTAAAGGGGGACTTAGGGGGATTTCCCCAAGGCTTTCACCCCTGTTAAACACCCATTACAGGTAGTTTAACTCATCCCACAGGATATCGTCCAAATCAAACACCGGTCCATCTTTGCATACCTGCCTCAGTCCGCCTTTTGTCTTTATCGTGCAGCCGTAGCAGACTCCCAGCCCACACCCCATCCTCACTTCTAAGGAAATCTGGACTGGCTTTGCCATCAGGAGCAGTTTCTTTCGGATAGCCATAGTCTGATACATTGAGGTTGGTCCACAGGCAAAGATTTGGTCTGCCCAGCCAATAAAATCAGGCAGGAGGTCGGTTATCAATCCCCTTTTGCCCGCACTCCCATCTTCGGTGGCAATAGTAAGCTCGACTCCAGAGGGCAAGAGGCGTTGCGGATAAAGCTGGACGGCGGTTGGTGCTCCTAAGAGCAGCTTTAATGAGCATCCCTGACTCAGTGCTTGCTGAGCTAGGCAGACTAACGGGGCGATGCCAATACCACCAGCCACCAGCAGCAGGTTGTGTGAGGTGGGATGAATAGAATAGCCCCTGCCCAGTGGTCCGAGCAGGTCTAGATTATCACCGGCTTGGCGTTGAGACAGCCAGCGAGTACCCTTTCCGACCACAGCGAATAGCAAGGCAAATCGGGTAGACAAGGTTGATTGGGCAGCCAATTGATGGAGGCTGAGTGGGCGGCGTAACTGATATTCCCCTCCTTCCCCACAGCGAACCATGACAAATTGCCCCGGCTGGGTTGGGGAGGCTATTGGGGGGGAATTCAACCAAATAAGGTAGACCCCAGGCATGACTTCGTGGTTAGAAATAACGGCGGCTGTAACTTGTCTCAAACCGGTTCCTTTCTCCGATAGTCTGGCACTGGCTGAACAGTATAAATGTGGCTACCGCTAAGGAGCACCTTCAGGGCAGCTTGGGCGGTATCAAGGGAGGTAAAGCACGGGATGCGCTTCTCAGTAGCGGCGCGACGGATTTGGAAACCATCCCTGAGCGGAATGCGACCCCCAGTAATGGTATTGACGATGCCGCCCACTGTTCCGTCATTGATAATGTCAATGACGTTGGGGTGCCCCTCACTTAACTTTTTGCTTATCATTGTTACCGGGAGCCCAACCGCCTGAATCATGCTTGCCGTGCCTTCGGTGGCATAGAGTTTATAGCCTACCTGGGCAAACTTCTTGATTATGGGTAGTGCTTCCGGCTTATCTCTATCGGCGATGCTAAAGAGTATTGCTCCCTGCGGCAGAAGCATTAGTCCCGCTGCCTGAAGTGCCTTGGCTAAGGCAGCATCAAAGGTGTGGTCAATCCCTAATACCTCCCCCGTGGACTTCATCTCGGGTCCAAGGTAGGTATCAACGCCAGTCAGCTTTGACATGGAGAAGACCGGGGCTTTAATGCCGACCAGCTTTTGTCTTTGCCACAGCCCGGTGCTATAACCCTGCTCCTTGAGGGTCTTGCCGAGCATGACCTTGGTCGCCACGTTTACCATGGGCACACCGGTAACCTTGGAGATAAACGGGATAGTGCGGCTGGCGCGGGGGTTTAGCTCCAGGACATAGACTGTTGAACTCCGGTTATTTTTACCCGGCATAATGTCAAACTGGATGTTCATCAAGCCCTTGACTTTAAGCTCCAATCCTATCCTGATTGTATAATTAACGATGGTTTCTACCTCAGCCTCACTCAGGGTTACCCCGGGATAGACTGCCATTGAATCCCCGCTATGGACTCCCGCCCGTTCAATATGCTCCATTATCCCTGGGATAAGAACATCCTTGCCATCGGCGATGGCATCAACCTCACACTCTTTACCCTCAAGGTACTTATCAATGAGGACGGGGTGCTTGGTATCCAGCTCCAGAGCCTGTTTCATATAGCGGCTCAACTCGCTGGGGTTGTGAACTATTTCCATGGCTCTGCCGCCGAGGACATAGCTGGGGCGAACCAGCACGGGGTAGCCGATGAGCTTAGCCACGCTGATGGCTTCCTCTATGGAGGTTACTCCGGCTCCCGGCGGTTGGGGGACGCCCAACTTGCTGAGGAAGTTCTCAAACCTGCGCCTGTCCTCAGCCAGGTCAATGGCTTCGGCGCTGGAGCCAAGAAGAGCCATCCCGCTACGAAATAGCGGCTCAGCCAGATTTATGGCTGTCTGACCGCCGAACTGGACTATAGAGGGTGGAGTCCCATCGTTTCCGCTTTCGTTTTCCAGAATATCACGCAGGCTTTCCTCATCCAGGGCTTCAAAGTAGAGGCGGTCGCTGGTATCAAAGTCAGTGGACACCGTTTCCGGGTTTGAGTTTACCATAATGGCTTTGTAGCCAGATTCCTGTAATGCCCATGCCGAGTGAACACTACAGTAGTCAAATTCAATCCCCTGACCAATGCGGATAGGACCACTGCCGATAACCACTGCCTTATTTCCTTCAAGCGGCTCAGCTTCATTCTCCTGCTCATAGGTGCTATAGAAATAGGGGGTGCCGGCATCAAACTCGGCAGCACAGGTGTCCACCATCTTATAAGCAGGGCGGATATTCCAGTTATGACGCAGTTGTCTTACCTGCTCAGGAAGTCGGTCAGCCAGTGTGCCAATCTGCTCATCAGAGAAACCGAGTCGCTTTGCCTGCCACAGGAGCTCTGGCGTCAGCGTCTGAGATAGGAGCCTTTTCTCCATATCCACAATGTTCTGGAGCTTGGTGGTAAACCACAGGTCAATCTTGGTGCGTTGGGATAGCTGTTTGGCAGTTATCCCCCGTCTTAAGGCTGCTATTAATGCCCACAGTCTCAGGTCGTTGGGCTCCAGAGGGTAGGAATCAATGTTTGTTCCCAGCTCCCACCTCGGGTCCTCCCAGAGCAGCGACCTTCGGCCAAACTCCAGGGAGCGGACTGCCTTCTGCAAGGCTGCCTCAAAACACCGGTCAATAGCCATTACCTCACCGGTGGCTTTCATCTGAGTCCCGATAACCCTGTCGCCTGAGGCAAACTTATCAAATGGCCAGCGAGGAATCTTGACCACCAGGTAATCCAGGGCTGGCTCAAAGGCAGCCATGGTCTTGCCGGTTACCTGGTTGGGGATTTCATCCAGCCTTTTGCCTACGGCTATCTTGGCAGCCACCCGGGCGATGGGATAACCAGTAGCCTTACTGGCTAAAGCTGAGCTACGGCTGACGCGGGGGTTAACCTCAATTACAAAGTAGTTATCACTCTCGGGGTCAAGGGCAAACTGGATGTTACAGCCACCCTCAATACCCAGGGCTCGGATAATCTTGAGGCTGGCTGTCCTCAGCATCTGGTATTCTTTATTGGTCAGCGTCTGGCTGGGGGCAACGACAATGCTATCGCCGGTATGCACCCCCATCGGGTCAATGTTTTCCATATTGCAGACGGTGATGCAGTTATCGGCGGCATCGCGCATTACCTCATACTCAATTTCCTTCCACCCCGCCACTGACCTCTCCACCAGCACCTGATGGATAGGGCTGGTCGCCAGCCCTACGGTTACCACCTTGTCCAGCTCCTCCCAGGTATTTGCCATCCCACCCCCACTCCCGCCGAGGGTAAAGGCGGGGCGGATTACCACGGGCAAGCCTATTTCCCTGGCTACCTTCCTCGCTTCTTTGAGGCTGGTTACGGTGGCACTGGCTGGCAACGGCTCACCAATGCTGATTATCAGTTGTTTGAAAAGCTCCCGGTCTTCGGCATTTCTTATTGTCTGGATGGGAGTGCCGAGGCTTTTCACATTGTATTTATCTAAAACGCCGGCATCAGCCAGGTCTACGGCTAAATTAAGCCCGGTCTGCCCGCCGAGGGTGGGCAAAAGTCCATCCGGACGCTCCCGTTCAATAATGCGGCTGACCATCTCCACGGTGAGCGGCTCAATATAGACGATATCGGCGATGCCCTCGTCGGTCATAATGGTAGCCGGGTTGGAGTTGACCAGCACCGAGGTTACCCCCTCCTCCCGCATCGCCTTGCA
>CAZYZL010000096.1:0-4181 GCA_964652005.1 uncultured Dehalococcoidales bacterium
TAGGGGAGCTAGCATAAGGAACAGACCAAAACAAATCATCAAGATAGCGGCAATCATGGGAACAAAGCGCTCATATCTGGTTTTACTGATGACATTAGTCAGGCTTCCCATGACTAAACCGAGAGGAATTAGACCTATAGTAGTACCCAAACCGAAAACAAAAACAGTGGCTGTGCCAAGCCATATGTTACCGACAGAGGCAGCCCATATCAATACGGCCACTTCGATTGGGCAGGGTGGCAGCCCTCGTACCATACCGAGACCCAGGATGGCGTACCAGCGTGTTAGCTTCGAGTTAGTGTCGACAACAGCCTCACCGTGATGATGACCGATGTGAGCTAGTTCCCGACCTGTCAGCATAAAAACACCGAAGACCAGAGTAATCGCGCCAGCTATGAGTTCAAGAGGAGTTTTTAGAGCCTCAAGCCAGGTTACGCCAATGTAAGAGAGGATAAATCCCATTGCGGTATCCACTAGAGCCATTCCCAGACCATACAACACTACTAGCCCAATGGCGTGTACCAGTTTTTTAGTCGCCCAGAAAACAAATAAGGAAACGACTGCCTTATCCTCACAGGGCTCCAGAGTATGGGCTAGCCCTACAATGAAAGCAGCTGCCAGGCCTAAATTGGCTATATCCATTGTCTAAAACCTTCGGTTTACTCCCGCCACTTTTCTATTGCTATTTGTCTAAACATTTTTCTGACAGTTCTGGCACAGACCGGTAAACTCAAGCAGGTGACCTTCAATCTCAAACCCGGTTTCCCGTGATAGCCTTTGTTCCAGTGGGGTAAGGTCATAACCGGTGAAGTCAATAACCTCACCACAACTGGAGCAAATCAGGTGGTGATGCTGCCCCGGGGCGCTAATGGTGTAGCTGTGGCAGCTATCTCCAGCGTGCAGCTCACAGATAAGCTCTAGCCCGGCAAGTATGTCCAGGGTGCGGTAAATGGTTACCAGCCCAATAGTTGGGTGGTCTTGATGCACTTTCTCATAAATGGCAACCGGGGTAAGGTGGTCTTGGGTAGAGGCAATTGCCTGTATCACTGCCCTTCGTTGTGGGGTGAGCTTGTAGCCATGCTGTCTTAAACTGGCTATTATTCTTCTCTCGGTAAGCCTCATTTCAAATTGTAAATGAAAAGTATTATCATTTACACAATAGCAAGATTATCCCTGGTTGTCAATAGTTTTAACTGAGGTTGCTAGACAATCTCTTGCCGGGGCGTTGACCAATTGAAGCAAATAGGCTACACTGAAAATATGATATACTTTGGCACTTCAGGGTTTAGCTATGATGACTGGGTAGGAAACTTCTACCCGGCGGGTTTGCCTAAGAGAGATTGGCTTACCTACTATGCCCGTGAATTTAATGCCTGTGAGGTAAACTCAACCTTTTACGCCTTACCTAAGCCTTCTAACCTAAAGGCTATGGCTGACAAAACGGGTGAAGGTTTCCTATTTTCTATTAAAGCCAACCAGGAAATGACTCACCGGCGGGAGGATAATGCCCCCGTTTTTAAGGCTTTTTGCCAGGTATTAGAGCCTATCATCTCTGCCGGGAAGCTGGGTTGTATTTTGGCTCAGTTCCCCTATAGTTTCGGGTTTAATCGCCGTAACTGGGACTATCTCGGGCTATTTAAGGAGCGGTTGGGCGAGCTACCGGTGGTGATTGAATTCCGTAATGCCCACTGGCTGGGGGGTGAGGTCTTTGACTGGCTTCGGCGCTATGATTTGGGCTTCTGTTGCGTCGATGAGCCGCAGCTACCCAATCTGTTGCCCCCGCTAGCTGAGGCAACAAGTAATATAGGCTATATCCGCTTTCACGGGCGCAATAGGGATAAGTGGTGGCAGCATGAGCATGCTTACGAGAGATATGATTATAGCTATAGCCTCTCGGAGCTTAGCGAGTGGTTGCCCAAGATTAAAAAGCTGACTGGTGTAGTGGCAAAGACCTTCGTCTTTGCCAACAATCACTGGCGTGGGCAGGCAGTGGATACTATTCGCCAGTTGCGTGTCATGGTGGATTAACCTCTTCAGCGCAATCGTTGTCTCTTAATAGTTGGCAAGTACAAATGCTTACCTGTCAGCATAGGTAGGCGAAGGGGAGGGAAAGATGACGGAGGGGAAGATGAATATGGGCTTCAATCTACTTCGCTCTCGTCTGGAGAGCGAGCGAAAGCGGTTAATCGAGGAATTAGAGCAATTGAAATCTGCCGTTCGCCCGGCTGATGAAAGGCGAGAGGGTAGCCCTTTTGGCAAGAGGGAGGAGGAGGCTACCGAGAGCTTTGAGCTGGAGAAGCGGCTGACCTTAGAGAAGCGCATCAGAGACCAGCTAGCCGAGGTGGAGCATGCTTTGCACAAGTTTGAAGCCGGAACCTATGGCTTATGTGATGGCTGTGGTCAGCCGATAGACCCAGCCCGGCTGGAAGCACTGCCTCAAGCTAGTTTGTGCTTGAGCTGTAAGGCGCGTCAGGCAAAGAATGCGAAAGGTAAGTAATCTCCAAGGTGGGCGGAATGCGGTCTTTTTCCTTGCCGCATTATTGGCGCTGGTTGCCGACCAGCTCAGCAAGCTCTGGATAAGGTCTAATCTTGATATAGGGCAATCGTTATTTGAGGTGGGAATCTTTCAGGTAACCCGTGTTCCCCCCAATACCGGCGCCGCCTTTGGACTGTTTCCAGGCCAATCATTTGCCTTAACCATAGTGGCTATAGTTGGTATTGCCCTTCTGCTGGTCTATGCCTTTGTTATTAGTCCTCGTTTCTTATCCTTAGATAATCTGCTCGGTAGGTCAGCCCTGGGCTTAATTCTCGGCGGCACCATAGGTAATCTGATTGACCGGCTGCGCTTTGACGGTGTCACCGACTTCATCAGCATCGGTATCTGGCCAGCATTTAACCTTGCTGATTCGGCTATAGTGGTCGGGGTTATTCTATTTGCTTATTCCCTTCTCCGCTTGGCTAGAGCCGGGAGGCATGATTTATCAGCCTAGCGATGGATAAGGTATATAATTTTATCGCTGATGAGCCGGGCACTCGTCTGGATAAATATGTTTGCCATCAGCTTGGAGAACTATCCCGGACTCGAATTCAAAAGCTTATTGCTGATGGCTATATCACAGTTAATGACGAGGTGGCTAAGGCGGGACTCAAGCTTAATATCGGTGATAGGCTGAGGGTCATTATACCCCCCACCCCACCCAGCCGGTTAGTGCCGGAGACTATGCCACTGAACATCCTTTATGAGGACGACGACCTTCTGGTTATAGACAAGCCAGCCGGGCTGCCGGTTCATCCAGCGCCGGGACACCCAAGTCATACCCTGGTTAACGCCCTTCTAGCTCATTTCCCCCACCTGGCTGACATTAGCGACTCACTGCGCCCGGGAATTGTACATCGGCTGGACAAAGATACCTCAGGGGTGATGCTGGTGGCTAAGCATAGCCTGGCTCAGGCTGACCTGGTGGAGCAATTTAAGACTCGTTCGGTGGCAAAAGCCTATCTGGTATTGGTTAAAGGGCACCTCACCCCGGAGGACGGCGCTATTGAAGCGCCTATCGGGCGTGACCCCCGTAATCGAAAGCGTATGGCAGTAGTGGCTGGGGGCAGGGAAGCCCGCACTGAATATCGGGTAATCAGGTATATCGCTGACTATACCCTGCTTGAAGTGAGACCGGAGACCGGTCGCACCCACCAGATAAGGGTTCACCTTTTGGCTATTGGCTTTCCGGTGGTTGGGGACAGGGTGTATGGAGTAAAGTCCCCCTACCTGTCACGGCAGTTTATCCATGCCTCTCGCCTTGGCTTTAAGCTGCCGTCCAGCGGTGAATATGTGGAGTTCAAATCTGAGCTGCCCCCCGATTTAGAGCACGCTTTAAAGAATATAGCCTAGATTTCTGGATTCTTTTGAAACCTATCCCCTTGCCCCCTTCCCTTGGGTATTTATGAAGGGAAGGGGGTTAGGTAAGGGAGGGGGCTTCGCCCCCTCTCTAAAATCCCTCCCTCTAGAATGTTGGTGGGTGGGGTGGTAGAATGGGGAGAGTTGAGGTGCGGAGAACAGTTGATGAACAAAACAGTCAGAGTGCGTTTTGCCCCCAGCCCCACCGGCTATCCCCATGTGGGCAATATCCGGACTGCCCTTTTTAACTGGCTCTTTGCCCGTCACCACCGCGGTAGCTTCATTG
>CAZYZL010000097.1:0-4130 GCA_964652005.1 uncultured Dehalococcoidales bacterium
CCTCCAAAAACTTTCCGTCTTTCTTGATAAGAGGTGACTTCAGCCGGTCACGGTGATGAATAAATTCAATAATGCCAAAGCGACCTTTGACACAGGCTTGCCCTTGATTTACCGCACCATCTCTTTTCGGGCTAATCCCGATTATCCTATCCCTTTTAACCTGTAGCTCAAGCTGACAGCCAACCCCGCAGTAGGGACAGATGGTAACTACCTGACGCTCGGCTAAACCCTCCCATTTGTTAAGCCGCTCCACCAGTGCCGCTGTGGGGCAAATATCAACACACGCCCCGCAAAATTGGCACCCTGAGCCCTCAAGGGTGGGCGCCCTAGTCCCGACTATGACTTTACCCAGTTGAAAAACAAGCCCAACAGCCCCAGCCCCACGCACTTCCTGGCAAACCCTTACACACCGGGTACAACCGATGCATAGATTATAGTTTCGCTCAAAGAAGGGGTCTCCCCTCTCTATTGGCACCTCTCTATAAGTATAAGAAGGTATTGGTTCATCTATACCGATATAATCAACTACTTCCTGTAATTCACACCGCCGATTCTTAGGACAAAACTGACAGCCGGTGGTCACCGCCACCTTGCGTATAGTAGCCCGGTATGGTTCACAATCCTGCCTGCGGTCACAGGTAAGACAGGCATTGGGGTGCTCAGTCAAGATAAGCCTTAAATTATCCCGCCGCTTCTGCTGAACCTGTGGTGTATTAGTATGAACCACCATACCCTCGGCGACCTCGGTAGTGCAAGCACTAGGTAAACCATTCCTACCCTCAATTTTCACTATGCATAGCTGACAACCGTGAAACTCTTTAGTTGAATTGTCATTTTTGACTAGCTCGGTGCCACGATAGACAAATTCATAGGCTTTTACCTCTTTTGGCGATGGCAAATCAGGGTAAGAACAAAGGGCAGGAATATAAATACCGGCGCTCTGTGCCGCCTGTAACACAGTAGCGCCTTTCTTCACCCCAAACTTAACGCCATCAATGGTTAGTCTAATATCAGCCATTAGATACACTAAAAAGGCTACCTCTGAGATTACCCCTTCAGAAGATAGCCCACTTCCTCTCGCACTTTCGGTAAAAAAGAATATCACCAAATGGTATATAATTCAAGTCATTTCAACCCTCAACCCCATTGCTTAATTACCATTAAAGGTATATGATAATAGGCGCCATAATTGAAAAGAGAAAGGGGTGAGAGGCAGAGCTAATTATTGAGATAGAATTTGCTAAATTTGATTACCCCGGGACACGGGATAATTTATATCATTAAAAGTAATCTTTTGAGGTGATAATAATGGTTGCCGAATTGGTTCATATTGGATTTGGCAATATATTAGCCATGAATAGAGTTATTGCTATAGCTTCACCAAATTCAGCTCCCACCAGACGCACCATCCAGGAAGGGAAAAATAAGGGGTTACTAATTGATATGACCAGTGGCAGAAGAACCAAGGCAGTCATCATCACTGATAGCGGGCATATTATTCTGGCAGCCCTCGCCCCAGAGACTATTGCTGGCAGATTACAAGTAAGTCGAGGTAGCTCAGTGCTAAGACCAGAGCCAAGTGATGAAAAAGACGAGCCATAAAAGTGAGCCCCCATTTAACCTTCCATCAAAACCGTTACTCATCGTCCTCTCCGGTCCCTCAGGAGCAGGGAAGGATGCAGTTTTAAGCCGAATGAAAAAATCAGGCTACCCTGCTGAATTTATTACCACTGTGACCACACGCCCCAAGCGGGCTAAGGAAAAAAATAAAGTAAACTACCACTTTATCTCCGCGGAAAGTTTCCACAAGATGATTGAGCACAATGAATTATTGGAGTGGGCAAATGTCTACGGCAACTGGTATGGCGTGCCTAAGGAGCCAGTTAAGCAAGCGCTGGACAGAGGGCGAGATATAATAGTGAAGGTTGATACTCAAGGGGCAGCCACGATAAAGAAAATCATACCCCAGGCGGTATTTATCTTCCTCGTGCCGCCATCAATGGGAGAGCTTGTAAGAAGGCTTAGTGAGCGCCATACTGAATCACTCTTTGACCTAGCCCTACGCACAAAAACTGCTGAGGAAGAAATGAAGCAATTACCCCTCTTTGACTACATAGTAGTGAACAAACAGGATGAAATTGACGCAGCGGTATCAGCCATTGAGGCTATCATTACTGCCGAAAAGCACCGGGGAAATCCCAGGCAAATCAGGTTATAAGCCGATTAGAATATTGTCCCCAGCAGCCAAGTAAAGAAATAACCCAACGCACCACAGACAGGGAAGGTTATTATCCAGGCAGCAATAATGTTGCCTGCTACCCCCCAGCGCACCGCCGAAAGCCTCTTGATAGCACCCACACCCAAGATGGAGGTAGTTATACAATGTGTGGTGCTCAGAGGTACACCAAGAAAAGAGGCTAGCAAAATAGCCACTGCACTTGAACTCTCAACAGCAAAGCCATGCACTGGCTCCAGCTTAGTCAGCTTGAAGCCTATGGTGCGGATTATGCGCCATCCGCCAATAGCTGTCCCAAGCCCCATTACCGCGCCACAGAGTAGCATTACCCAGGCCGGAACTGCGAATTGCGTCATAACGCCTCCCAGCATCAGTGCTAAGGCAAAGACCCCCATAAACTTCTGCCCGTCGTTACTACCGTGGCTAAACGCCATGAAAGCAGCCGAGAGTATCTGAAGTCTGCTGAAGGCTTTACGGATAGATGATGGTCTAGCTCGCCGAAATAGCCAGTAGAGACCAGTCATCACCACTATACTTAGGGAAAAACCAAGAAGAGTAGAAATACCAAGACCGATAAGCACCTTCTGCCACCCTTCCCAGAGTAAAACAGACGGACCAGCAGCGGCTAAGCCGGCTCCAGCAAGCCCAGCAATAAGGGCGTGGCTTTCACTGGTGGGTATTCCATAGAACCAGCATACTGAGCTCCAGACCACAATGGCAAGCATAGCCGCGGCTACCACAGGGAGGCTGATAACCTCTGGGCTCACGATACCCTTGCCTATAGTGGCTGCCACCGCCGTGCCGGTTGCCAGAGCCCCCACGATATTGAGTATGGCTGCCATAAACACTGCTTTAGATGGGGAAAGGACACGAGTGGAAACTACGGTAGCGATGGCATTAGGCGCATCTGTCCAACCATTGACAAACACCGCCGCCAGTACTAATAGTAAAACGGAAATCAGCAGGATAGTGCCATCAGGCATGCTTGATGGCTACCCCTTCAAGGACGTTAGCCACATCCTCACACCTGTCGGTGGCACTCTCCATATGCTCGTAAATCTCGCGCCACTTGATAACATGAGCCATATCCTTGGCATCACTAAAAAGCTCAGCCAGTGCTGAGCGGTATACCCTGTCAGCCGCATTTTCCAGACGGTTAAGCTCCACGCACCGTTTGAGAATCTGCTTTAACTCACCACGATGTCGCAATAGAGGCATCGCCTTCTCCATCTCAGTTGCCCCCTGCACTATTATATCGGCAAGCTCCTTAGCCCTCTGACCTGGGGGGTCTACCCTGTAAAGGAGCATGGCATCAGCCGCAGCATGAATAAAGTCGGTCACATCATCCAGGGTATGAGCCAGCTCGGCTATGTCCTCTCTATCAAATGGGGTGACAAAGGTGCGGTGGAGCTGCGCCATAATCTTGTGAGTAATTGTATCCCCTTGGTGCTCCAGTTCGGTTATTTCGTTTACCTTCTGCTCAACATCTTGCCAGGTATCAACTAGCTCCTTTAGACTCTGAGCTACTTTTACCATGTTGCGGGCGCTCTCCTCAAAAAGGGGGAAGAAAACCTCCTCTCGGGGAAGAAAAGGAAACCTCACTATTTACTCCTCCTTTGCCCACAGACGGCAGACTAAACACAATAGCAGATTAGAAATCAGGGATTGACAAAGGGAAGTGCAACATTGTTAATCCTCACTTGAGTTTAGTTGAGAGGTATGTAATTGTCAAGCAAAAGTTATTAAGATTATTTATTAACCTCACCCCCTTAATCCCCCTCTCCTTCTGAAGGAGAGGGGGAAGAGATTCTAGAAAGGGGCTTCGCCCCTCTCAGACGCCCCCAAAAGTAAGAGAGTTAAAGAGAGGCGAAGCCTCTCTTAATTAAATATTTCC
>CAZYZL010000098.1:0-4124 GCA_964652005.1 uncultured Dehalococcoidales bacterium
GGGAAGGGGGTTAGGGGGATAGGTTTCTAAATAATCTCCTCCATAGCCCTTATCTTATCTAGCCTTTTTTGATGTCTTCCGCCTTCAAACTGCGAGGTTAGGAAAGCCTCAACCGTTTCACGCACCGTATCTGGTGCTTCCTCTGTCCCCAAACAGAGGATATTGGCATCATTATGCTGGCGGGCACGGCGAGCGCTGAAGGCGTCATGACATAAGGCAGCTCTGATTCCCTTGACCTTATTGGCGGCGATACTCATGCCAATGCCGGTGTCGCATACCAAGATGCCGTATTCAAAATTACCCCTGGCTACTGCTTCCGCCACCTTTTGGGCAATATCGGGGTAGTCTACCGGGTCAGTAGTATAGCCGCCAAAGTCCTCATAGCTATGCCCCATCTGGGTAAGGAGCTTCATAATGAATTGCTTAAGCTCTAGCCCCCTATGGTCACAGCCAATGGCAATATGCACTAGCTTGCCTCCTTAAATAATCTATGTATCAACACTTCTCCTTGGCAAAGAGTGCCTACCCTTTCAGCTTAAAGAAAACAGCTCCCCAACAAAGAAGTACCAGACCGCCAACAATTTTAGCTATGCTGAGGCCTGTTCCACTCTGCACTATAGTCCATCCTGACCAATAGGCTTGAAACAAGAGGAACGCTCCATAAGCCACAGTGAAGATAGCAGTTATTAGAGCCCACTTACGCTTGGTCATTTAATCCCACATACTTGTTCGAGTTCTTCCCGTGATATAGCCCCCTCCCGCAAAAGGACGGGAGCCTCCCCGGTCAAATCAACTATAGTTGACTCCTTGCCACCCGGGCATCTGCCGCCATCAATAATTAAGTCTACTTTACCACCCAATTGAGCGTAGACCTCCTCAGCGGTCAGCGAGCTTGGCTTGCCACTCAAATTGGCACTTGTGCCCACAATAGGAGCCCCCAGACCACGGGCAAGAGCAACAGGGACAGGGTGAGCAGGGATGCGGACAGCTACCGTTGCCCCACCGCCGGTGATGATATCGGGGACGGATTTAGCCCTGGGTAACACCATGGTCAGGGCTCCAGGCAAGAATTTGTCGGCTAAGAGCCAGGCAATCGGTGGCACCGGCTCGGCAACCTCGCCTATTTGAGATTTATCAGCTAGAAGTAATGACAGCGCCATACTGCGCGGTCGCTCCTTTACCTGATAAATCCGCTCTACAGCCTGAGGAATGCTGATACAGGCACCCAGCCCATAGACAGTATCGGTGGGGAAGGCAACTATCCCCCCCTGTTTAAGGATAGAGATAGCCTGCTCAACCTGTTGTCGGGTAGATGAAGATAGCTTATTTCCCATCGCCTTTCTGCTTGACGACAGTATATCACAGTGATAATCTATCTTCTATATATGGCTAAGGATAAGGCGAAACAACCAGCGGAGAAAAGCCGCCGGATAGCCACCAGCGGCGATATTGAGGTCTCCACCTATTTGGAAATTGCCAAGGAGATAGCCGGTGAGCAGCCGTCTGCGCCAAAGGAGGCTATACCTCCTGTCCAGCGTGAGGCTATAATTGTAATTGACTTTGGCTCGCAATATAGCCTGCTAATTGCCCGGCGAGTGCGCGAATACCAGGTATACTGTGAGCTGGTATCCCCTGACACCCCGTGGGAAAAGATAGCCCCGTTAAATCCCAGGGGGTTTATCCTCTCTGGAGGTCCAGCTAGCGTCTATGAATCTGGTGCCCCACTGGCTCCGGCTTATATCTATGAGAGCCGCCTGCCAATATTGGGCATATGCTACGGGATGCAGGTCCTTACCCACCAGCTAGGCGGACAGGTGGCACCAGGAGCAAAGCGTGAGTATGGTCACGCCATTCTTCATTTGAGCGATGTAGATTCACCTATATTTGTCGATTTGCCTCCTTCCACGCCGGTATGGATGAGCCACGCTGACAGGATTGAACAACTGCCTCCTGGTTTCACTACCCTCGCCTATACTGAAAATTCGCCCTTTGCTGCTATGGGCAACGATGAGAAAGTATTTGGTCTCCAGTTTCACCCCGAGGTAGCCCATACCCCTGAAGGAAAGACAATATTAAAGAACTTTGTCTACCGGATATGTGGCTGCAAGGGAAACTGGACAATAGGCAATTTCATAAGTGATAGCATGGCTAAAATTAAGCAGCAGGTAGGCAAAGGCAAGGTCATCAGTGCCCTCTCGGGAGGGGTTGATTCAGCGGTAACTGCCACCCTCATCCACCGTGCTATTGGTGACCAGCTAACCTGCATCTTTGTCAACCATGGGCTGCTGCGCCGTGAGGAGGTAGAAAGAACCTTTAATACCTTCCGACTCAACCTGGGCATGAATATCATCTATGTAGATGCCAGTGAAAGATTCCTCAACCGCCTGAAAGGGGTAACCGAGCCTGAGGTGAAGCGCAGGGTGGTGGGTGAAGAATTTATCCGGGTATTTGAGGAAGAAGCCAAGAAAATAGGCAAGGTTGACTTCCTGGCTCAGGGGACGCTTTACCCCGATGTCATTGAGAGTGCGTCTTCGGGAAGCACCGTCGCCGCCAAGATAAAGACTCACCACAATGTTGGTGGACTGCCGGCTAAAATGACGCTCCATCTTCTTGAACCCCTGCGCAACCTGTTTAAGGACGAGGTGCGCCAGGTAGGGCTGGAGCTAGGTCTGCCTGAGGAGATGGTGTGGCGGCAGCCCTTCCCCGGTCCCGGTCTGGCAATCCGCATTATTGGTGAGGTGACCGGAGAAAAGCTGGAGATATTGCGGGCGGCCGACTGGGTGGTGATGAACGAGATTAAAAAGGCAAAGCTATATCGCCAGCTTTGGCAGAGCTTTGCCATCCTCACCGATGTCAAGAGCGTGGGGGTGATGGGTGATTATAGAACCTATGGCTATCTGGTTGCCGTGCGTGCCGTAACCAGCGAGGATGCTATGACGGCTGATTGGTCGCGCCTCCCCTATGATGTCCTGGCTCGCATTTCCAGCCGCATCGTTAACGAAGTCCCTGGTGTTAACCGCGTTGTCTATGATATAACCTCCAAACCCCCATCAACTATTGAGTGGGAGTAAGGCAGGTAAAAAGAAATGGGATTTCTTGATAAATTCAAGAAACAGAAACCGAACTGTCCGTACTGCGAGGCATCATTAGACCCAGTCCCTACACGAAAGAAAAAGTGTCCTTCCTGTGGTCAGTTTATTTATGTACGAAGACGCCCATCAGACCGCAAGCGTATCTTAGTAACTGAGGAAGATGCCAAAAGAATTGAGGAGGAGTGGAAGAGAATTCATGAGGAGCAGGAATACAAGCAACTGTTAGAGCACTTTAGTGTAAGTCAGAAAGAATACCAGAACAGAGAGAAGGATTTACTCAAGAAATTCAAGACTGTCCCTTCACAAAGAGATGTATTCTGGGCAATTCTTAATGACAGACTCCTAGAAGCTATGAAAGGCAAGAGTTGGGGTAAGATAAGCGAATTATATCGTGAGCAAGCCCACTTCCTTATAGATGAAGGTAAAGACCCATTCCGTTCATTACAGGAATCAATGCGATGCCAACTCAGGGATTACCACTCATCTGGAGTAGTTAAGAAGGTACAGGTATACTCTGCTGGCAATTCTTCCTGCGATAAATGCAAAGAACTTCGTGGCAAAATATTGACCGTTGAACAGGCTCTTGAAACTATGCCAATTCCAGTGGACAACTGTGCTAATTCGTATGGATACTGCCGGTGCGTATATTTGCCTATAGTGGATTGAACTGCTACAGTCTGGCAGGGTAGTTTGAAGGGGCTTCGCCCCTTCAAAAAACTTCCTTCCCCCTCTCCTTGAGAAGGAGAGGGGGTCAGGGGGTGAGGTAGATAAAGATACTGGTTGTTGGTGGTGGGGCTAGGGAGCATACCATTGTCTGGAAGCTAGCCCAGAGTCCAAAAGTAAAAAAGATTTTCGTCGCTCCGGGCAATGCTGGCACGGCTAAGATTGCCCAGAACCTTAATATCAGCCCTACAGATATAGAGGGGCTGGCTAAAATAGCCCGGGAAAAGAAAATAGAGCTTGCTGTTGTTGGTCCCGAGGCGCCTTTAGCTGAGGGCATTGTTGACCACTTCATCGTCAGGGGGCTTCCCA
>CAZYZL010000099.1:0-4098 GCA_964652005.1 uncultured Dehalococcoidales bacterium
GGTCGGTGGGGGGTGGGGGTGGAGCGGTATAGTGTAATTCGTGCTTTGCGGGCTATTGACCAGGCTGATATAGCCCTGCTTGTGCTTGATACCACTGAGGTGCTTACCTCTGAGGATAAGCATATTGCTGGCTATATTCAGGAGGCGGCTAAAGGGGTGGTATTGGTAGTCAATAAGTGGGACCTAGCCGTGAGCCAGGAGGTGGCTGAATATAATAGGTATATCAGGAGCCAACTCAAGTTTATGCCCTATGCGCCAGTAGTGTATATTTCAGCCAAGTTCGGGCAGGGGGTGGACAAGGTGATGCCTCAGGCATGCCAGGTATATCAGGAGAGACTCAAACGACTCTCCACCGCTGAGGTTAATAACGTGGTTCAGCAGGCGGTAGCGGCTCATAATCTGCCCCGGAAGGGCAGCAAGCAGCTCAAGGTTTTTTATGCCACTCAGGCTGAAGTTAACCCACCAACCTTCGTCTTCTTTGTCAACGACGCCAAGTTAATCCATTTTTCCTACCAGCGCTACCTGGAGAATAAGCTGCGTCAGGAATTCGGCTTTGGTGGCACTCCGCTTCGTTTAGTCTTTAAAACCAGAGGCGAACCATGATAGTGGCTAAGTTTGTTGCTGTAGTGATAATCGGATACCTTTTGGGCTCTATTCCCTTTGGTTACCTGGTAGCCAGGCGGCAGGCTAAGGTAGATGTTAGACAGTATGGTAGCGGCAAGATAGGGGCAACTAATGTGCTCCGAACCGCTGGTCGCAAGTTAGCCGCTTTGGTGGCTATCTTCGATGTGTTAAAGGGAGCGCTGGCGGTAGTATTTGCCGGCTTGATAGTTGGTAAGGGCTACCTAGTGGTAGGTGACTTTGGTCTGGGTGGGCTGGTTGCTCAGGTTCTGGCAGCACTAGCGGCTATAGTTGGACATAACTGGTCGGTATTCCTTAGGTTTCGGGGGGGGAGAGGCGTTGCCACCTTCTTCGGTGGGTTAATCGCCTTATGTCCGCTAGCGGCAATATTTGGTGGCGAGATTATAATTATTGGCGCCGGCTTGACCAGATATGTATCGTTGGGCTCCATTGCCGGGGCAGTAGGTTCTTATGCCATACTGGTCCCGCTTACCATTATGAACGGCTTCCCTATAGAGTACCTGTTTTATGCCCTGGTGGGCGCAATAATCATTTTTGTTATGCACCGGGATAACATTGTTCGATTGTTATCGGGCAAAGAGCGTAAGCTCGGCGAGAAGGCTGAGAAGAAAGACTTACCTTCGTCAGACCACACAGAGGGCGTGGGATAGGGTATGCCCAAGGTTGCTATTATTGGTACCACTACGTGGGGGATAACCCTGGGAATGGTACTAGCACGTAATAGGGCGGAGGTCAGGCTGTGGGCGCGGACAGAACAAGAGGCTACTGAACTAAGAAAGGCCAGATATCATTCCCCTTCGTTTTCCGGCGTTATCTTGCCTACCGGGTTAGCAATTACCAGCTCATTAGGTGAAGCCTTAGCCGGGGTCAAAGCAGTAATCCTGGCTGTGCCCTCCCATAGGATGCGGCAGAACATAAAATTAGTTGCCAAGTACCTTGATGGCTCAATGTTGATAGTCAGTGCCGCCAAGGGTCTGGAGATTGACAGTAACCAGCGGATGTCCCAGGTAATTGCTGATGAGATAAACCCCGATTTTCGGTCTAATATTTGTGTTCTTTCCGGACCCAATCTGTCACAGGAGATTCTCCAAGGCCTACCGGCGGTTGCCGTGGTGGCTGCCTGGGATGAGGCGGTGGCCAGAAAGGCTCACCGGCTGTTAAACACCCACGACCTCTGTCTATATACCAATACCGATGTCATAGGGGTGGAGCTGGGGGGGGCATTAAAGAATATTATCGCTCTGGGTGCCGGCATAGCTGATGGGCTAGGCTATGGTGACAATGCTAAGGCGGCTTTAATCACCCGTGGTCTGACCGAGATAGCGGCTCTGGGCGTTGCTCTGGGGGCAAATCCCCTCACCTTTTCCGGGTTAACTGGCTTGGGCGACCTAATCGCTACCTGCTCTAGCCAGTTAAGTCGTAATCACTATGTGGGGGTGGAGTTAACCAAGGGGCGCTCGCTAGAGGAGATAATCAAGTCAATGAACGGGGTGGCTGAGGGGTTAAGCACTACTATTGTTGCCCACAACCTAGCCCGGCAGTTTAAACTGGAGATGCCCATTACCGAGAAGATTTATCAGGTACTCTATGAGGGGCTTAGCCCTCGTCAGGCAGCTTTGGAGCTGATGGAGGCTAAAGCCAAGCATGAGCTGGCGGGTCGAAGGTGGCAATTGTTCTCCCTGTTTAAGCGCTGAAGGTATGCTTTAGCCTGTCTAGAAATTCCCGCCATTTTTTGGGATTGGGCATATTGGCTGAACTTAGGCTGTCACCCAGCTGCCGGAATAGCTGGCGCTGTTTTTCATTCAGTGAATCAGGGGTAACGACGAATAGTGTAACTAGCTGGTCACCGCGCCCATTGCCATGCAAATGGGCAATCCCCTGCCCTTTAAGTCTGAAGACTTGCCCCGTTTGACTGCCGGCTGGAATCTTGAGTTTGGTTTTGCCGCCCAGGGTGGGCACCTCTACCTCAGTGCCCAGAGCAGCTTGGACAATGTTGATTGGCAGGTCGTAGAGGACGTCATCATTGTATCGGGTGAAGAATTCGTGCTCCTTGACTGACAGGGTAATGTACAGATTGCCCGGCGAGCCACCCCTTGTCCCAGCGTCGCCTTCACCTCTGAGTCGGATTTGAGAGCCATTATCAACCCCAGCCGGGATGCTAACTGAAATATTGCGTTTGTGCTTCTCTTTACTTGTGCCTCGGCACCGGGGGCAGGGCTGGGTAATAATTCTGCCTTCACCGCGGCACTGATGGCAGGTAGTGATGTTGGTGAAGCGACCGAAGAGGCTCTGTTGGACTCGGCGCACCTGCCCAGTGCCATTACAGTTGGGGCATCGGGTGGGCTGACTACCCGGTTTGCTGCCAACACCCTGGCACAACGAGCAGTTCTCGGTGCGGGCTATGGTTATCTCTTTTTCACAGCCCAGGGCGGCTTCCTCAAAGGTGATGGTAATTCCGCAGCTGAGGTCGGCGCCGCGCTGTGGTGCCTGGCGGGTGGCAGTGGCTGTCCCGCCGAAGAAGGCGTCAAACATATCCCCGAAGCCGCCAAAGTCAAAGCCCTCAAAGCCTCGCCCGAAAAATCCCTCGGCACCACCATGCCCAAAGCGGTCATAGGCAGCCCGCTTATCCGGGTCAGAGAGCACTTCATAGGCTTCGTTTATCTCTTTAAATCTTTCCCCCGCCTCATCATCATGATTGTGGTCGGGGTGATACTTAAAGGCTAGACTACGAAACGCCCTCTTTATTTCCTCATCGGTGGCATTTCTATCTATGCCGAGGACTTCATAATAATCCCGCTTGGTGGGCATATTATTTTATCTACCTCACCCCCTTAATCCCCCTCTCCTTGTCAAGGAGGGGGGGAAGAGGGTTTTTTAAGAGGGGCTTCGCCCCTCTTTGACTCCCATTAGCGTTGCTCTAATAGTACTGATTTAACGGCATTAGAAAATGTTTCCGGAGTTCGGCTCGAAATTACGAAGGTCTTCTCCGAAGTTTCCAATTTTACCCCTTCATTGACAAAAGCCTGGGTCAGGGCAAAGGTTCCGTCTTTCCCCTTTCTGATACCCCATCCGCCATAAGTCCTCACGGGATAGGTCATTTTGTAGGGGGAGCAAGCTTGCACCTCCTTTATTTCAATAACCTTACGGTAGAAAAGCCCGAATTTTATTACTAGCTTATCTTGAAACAACTCCACCTTCATCTGGAAGAAGCTGACGATGATACCAATGGTCAATGCAGTGTAGAGCGCGGTGAGCCACCATAGCCCGTTAAGGATAATAGCCGGAACTAGACCAACAGCCAAGGCAAATAACAAGATACCACCGACAAACAGGTAATTTACATTTAGTCTTTCCTCATAAATTGGCATTGATGACATTTATTTTCACCTCACCCCCTTTGTCCCCCTCTCTTCCCTTTCCTCCCCCTTCCCTTTTTAAGGGAAGGGGGTCAGGGGG
>CAZYZL010000100.1:0-4086 GCA_964652005.1 uncultured Dehalococcoidales bacterium
ATTCCCCTTCCCCTTGACAAGGGGAAGGGGATAAAGGGGATAGGGTTTATAAAAACCTAAAGGGGTGAGGTGCAGAAAGTTGAGGTGTCACTAAGGTATTGAACGAGTAAAGCCAATTGCACATATGGCTGGTAGCTGATATAATCAAACCGCTTTTACAATAGGTGAAGGGATTTTGACCATGGTTAGTAATAAACAACAGAAGGCAACCGAGGGTGAGAAGCTGGAGATAATGCGGCATTCGGCAGCTCATGTTCTGGCGGAGGCGGTTCAGTCTATCTTCCCCGATGCCAAGTTTGGTATCGGTCCAGCTATTGAACATGGCTTTTACTATGACTTTGATTTACCCCGCCCGTTGACCCCTGATGATTTGCCCCTCATTGAGGCTAAGATGAGGCAAATAATCGCTTCCAACCTTCCCTTTATTAGACAGGATATGACTAAGAAAGAAGCCCGAACAATATTTGCCGCTCAGCCCTATAAGCTGGAATTAATTGACGAAATTCCCGATAAGAAGGTCGGCTTGTATCATCAGGGCTCATTTGTTGATTTGTGTCGTGGACCCCATGTCAGCTCTACCGGGGAGATAAAGGCGTTTAAGCTTCTCAGCATTGCCGGTGCCTACTGGCGGGGTGATGAGCACCGTCCTATGTTGCAGCGGGTATATGGCGTTGCTTTTGACACTGAGGCGGCTTTGGCGGAGCATCTCAACAAGCTGGAGGAGGCGGCAAAACGTGACCACAGGAAATTAGGTAAGGAGCTCGACCTCTTTAGCCTCCACGAGGAGGCTGGTCCCGGGCTAGTTCACTGGCACCCTAAAGGAGCAATGATACGCCATGTCATTGAGAATTTCTGGAAGGATGAGCATATCAAGCGTGGCTATGACCTGGTATATACTCCCCATATTGCTAAACTGGATTTATGGAAGACCAGCGGTCATTGGGAGTTTTATCGTGATTACCTATATAGCCCTATGGAGGTGGAGGGGCAGGAGTATATTATTAAGCCAATGAATTGCCTGGGGCACATCATGATTTATAAGGCCAGCCAGCATAGTTACCGGGAACTACCGGTGCGTTATGCCGAGCTGGGTACGGTGTATCGTTATGAACGCTCTGGGGTGCTACACGGGCTATCCCGGGTCAGGGGCTTTACTCAGGACGATGCCCATATCTTTTGTCGTTTTGACCAGTTAGAGGATGAGGTGGCGGAGGTACTGGACTTAGCCCGGTTCATGGTAGATACCTTTGGCTTCAGCAATTATCAGGTATTTCTTTCCACCCGACCTGAGAAATATGCCGGCACTCTTCAGGCTTGGGATGAGGCTACTGAGACCTTAAGCCGGGCTCTGGCTCGGCAAAGACTTCCCTATGATATAGACCCTGGTGAGGGGGTATTTTATGGCCCCAAAATAGATATTAAGTTTGAGGGTTGGCAGGGTCCCACCATTCAGGTTGATTTTAACCTCCCCCAGCGGTTTGATGTTACCTATACTGGTCAGGACAGTCAGGAACATTTGGTCGCCATGGTGCATCGTACTGTGCTGGGGAGCATGGAACGCTTCCTTGCCTCACTGATTGAGCACTATGGGGGCGCTTTCCCAGTGTGGCTGGCGCCAATTCAGGTAATGGTGATTCCAGTGGCAGACCGCCACCTGGACTATGCCCATAAGCTGGAGGACGAGCTTAAAAGCGAGGGGGTGCGGGTGAAGGTTGATGCTCGCTCAGAAACAGTAAACCTCAAAATTCGGCAGGCGCAACTTGATAAGATACCCTACATGCTGGTTGTCGGTGACCGGGAGGTAGCGTCATCTACTGTTTCCGTCCGTCTGCGCACCGGGGAGCAAGTGGCTTTCCACCCCTTTGACAGCTTTAAACAAAGCATCAGGGAGGCTATAGTAAGCAAGGCGAAGGAGTTAAGGTTATAACTTGACTAGCATAAGGGTTATGCTATATTCTTTGCCTATAACATAGCAAGGGCTTAGGGGAGGTAAAGAGAGATATAGTTAAGGAGCTGCGAGTTAACGAGCGTATTAGGGCTAGGGAGGTACGCTTGGTGGGGGAGAAGGGGCAGCAGTTAGGCGTTATGCCCTTGAGCCAGGCGCTGGAGACGGCGAGGAAGCATACTCTTGATTTGGTTGAGGTAGCCCCCACCGCAGTACCCCCGGTATGCCGCCTGCTTGATTATGGCAAGTATAAATATGAGCAGGCGAAGAAAGAGCGTGAGCTCAAGAAGAGCCAGAAGGTTTCCCTGTTGCGGGAAGTCAGGTTACGACCCAAGATTGATAATCACGATTTTGAGGCTAAGGTCAGGTCAGTAAGGAAACTGCTGGATGGTGGGGATAGGGTTAAGGTGGCAGTAAGGTTTAGGGGGCGTGAAATCACTCACCCTGAGATTGGCTGGAGGTTACTTCAGAAGATGTTAGAGTCATTGCAAGGGGTGGCTTTAGTAGCCAAGCAGCCGGCGATAGAGGAGAGGAGTATGAGCGTAACCCTGGCGCCAGCAGTTACCCAGAAGACCAAAACAGGAGAGGGGAAAGGGTCTTAGAGTGCCGAAAATCAAAACCCATAAAGGGGCAAAGAGCCGCTTCCATATCACTGGTAGCGGCAAAATTATGCGGGTTAAGGGTGGCAAGAGCCATTTGCGGCGCCGCAAAACAAAGCGAACCAAGCGTCTGTTTGATGAGACCATACCGGTAAGCCCCAGTGACAGAGCTCGGATAAAAAGGCTTTTACCCTATGGATGAACAGGAGAAAATATCTTGCCCAGAGTAAAGAGAGGCGTAACCAGTCATCATCGCCATAAGAAGGTGTTAACTCTGACCAGGGGTCATAGAGCAACGAGCCATTCTCTTTATAAACGAGCCCGCGAATCTATGGTTCATGCTTTGAGCTATGCCTATGCTCACCGCCGGGAGCGGCGGGGTGATATGAGGCGGCTGTGGATTTTGCGGGTCAGTGCTGCCAGTAGAGCCCAGGGTCTCACCTACAGTCAGTTCATTGACGGCTTAAAGAGGTCAGGGGTTGAAATCAACCGCAAGATGCTAGCCGATATGGCGGTCAGGGAGCCTGAGGCTTTTGCCAGTCTGGTAACCATGGCTAAAGGTAAAGTCCAGGACTAGAAGGTTAATAAATCCTATCCCCTTCCCTTTAATAAAGGGAAGGGGAAGATTTTTTAAGAGGGGGCTTCGCCCCCTCTTTTATTTTCTCCTCGACTCACCCTACACCCTGTGCGTCTTTCTTCCCGCGCGCCCTAGAGGCGTCTGCGGGTTAAGTGGGCTATTTGGGAAGGTGTCTAATTCGTTTTGTTGTTTCCTTCTCCAAGCGAGACATATTTCTACATTTGTTCACGTGATTCTGGTATCCACGGTTGGTAAAGCGTTTACCGCAAGCTGGACAGGTTACGATTTCTGGTGTTAGCTTTGACATTTGTTTACTCCTCATTACACGTTGTAGTCTCATACGCTAGACAAACTTATTTAACTAAATATCCTTCCACAACCTGCACATTTGAATCTACGGTCGGGAGTTATTTCAACTAGGTCACTCTTGCAGTTTGGACATAGAAGCTTACCCCTAATCTCACTTTTACTTGCGTAATGAATACAACCCTGAATAACGCTGTTATATCTAAGTTCGTGTTTTTTAATAAAGCAGACATAGTTTTTACGATTATCTAATACTGCATATTTGCATCCGCCAATACACGAATTTACATCGTAGTCTGTATCATTTAAGAAATCAGGTTTAAGAAAACCAGCATCTTCATAGCTTCGTTCACCGAAATATTTCTTTGATAACCAACTTAGGATTCCCATTTTTGTTTGCCCTTCACCGCTATTTGAAAGGTTTCGGGCGGTTTTTTTCTACCAAAACCTTTGGTGGCTTTTGGAGGTCGCCCAACTTTCCTCTGAAAAGGGGACACATGCTTCTTGTCTGCCAAGTTATTCCTCCTTTTCGATTTGTTCCTTTTATCTAATTATATAGGGCATCCAAGAGGGGCGCAAGCCCCTCTTTCTTTTTCTTCCCCCTTTGGAAAAGGGGGATAAAGGGGGATTTTTAAAATCCCTCTTACTCTCCCTTTACC
>CAZYZL010000101.1:0-4075 GCA_964652005.1 uncultured Dehalococcoidales bacterium
CTGTTAGCATGTGGTTGACCAGTCCACTTCCGACCTTTTATAATTTACTTGTATGCGAAGAGCTTTTAACATCTCCATAATAGTGTTTGGTGGAACTTTCACTATCTTGGTCATATCCATCTTTACTAACATTGTTTTTCCTGACCAAGCAATGAATAATCCTGCTTATGAACATTATCTTGGATTGAAACCACTCTTGAACATTATCAAAGCTACTGATACACCAGACCTCTATCTTACTATCCTGTCTTTTATCTCGTCTTTGGTAACTTATATTGGGAACAATTTTTTTAAGGAACTTCTTTGCATCCAATCTCGTATCTGATTTCCATATCTTTTCTTTAATACTGACAATACCTTGATATAGATAATTACGACCCCACAAGATATCATTGAGGACAAAAGCATAATACCGAAGAAATATAGCCAATAAATCATGCTATCCTCCTAGCCCCTCTGAAGGGATGGCGTGATACCATATCACCAGAGACATAAATACCACCTGTAGGCATACGCCTCGTTCTCTTGCTTGGCATCCCTATTTGGGGAATATGTGGTCTGCCAATCTGAGTTCTAGGTAGCTTCAGTGTGCCTCGTTCAACGTGGATAACTTCAACCTTCACGGTTGGTCTGTGCCTGCTGATTATGTCCGTCCAGTTCTTATAAGGATACTGTATCCCTGCGGATTCTGCGGGCGTCTTGTTGTCCAGCGGTTCGTGTGGTCTCAGATAGTTATAATAGGCAAGGAAGCCAGCGACAAAGTCGTGGGCAGTTTCAATATTTTTTAGCCCACGCATTACCTTCGTTCGTGCCTTGACCGTTCCATGCCATCTTTCAATTCGGCTGGTTGAGTCCTCGGTTGAAAACGGTGAGCCTTGCCTGTGCTCAGCGTCTTCCCCGTAGTCAATATCAAGGTAGGATGATAGTTTGTCTGTAATGACTACCTTTGGGTATTTGCCTGCTACTTTGATAGCCCTATCCATCAAGATTTGAGCGTCCTGTGTAGTGCGGCTTGTTGATATACGTGAGGCAAGCAGGTAACGTGTCTTGGAGTCAATTATGTCCCAAAGCCATATCTTTTGCCCACCCACCGTAAGAGTTGTTTCATCCGCTATCCAAGTATTCCCGACTTTCGGGTGATAGTCCTTGATGCTGTCCGTTACATACTGAGTGTATTTCTGAATCCACTCATAGATGGTAGCTGTTGACGGCATTGTGCCTGTCTCTTCAAGGATATGTCTGCCTATAGCCCTAACGCTTGAACCACCATCATAGTAATCGTGAAGGGCAGTCGCCACCTGCTCAGTAGGGGTTTTCATCTTGAACTGTTTATCATCCCTCTTGAACTTTCGCTGGCATGATTTGCAGAAATAGCGGGGGACACCCTTATATGCCCCGTATTTTAAGACTGCTTCCGAACCGCAGTATTTGCAGGTTACTTTCTCGGTTGTGTATATCGTTACAGGCATTTCCTACCTCCTTTCTGCCAAAGTTATTTTACCGAGGACATTACTTTCAACCAAGTGCAAACAGAACCAAAAAAACATCCCTTTACAAACCCGGCTTTAATACTGTATTCTAGCCTAAGAAAAACCATGTTGTATCGGGCACCGCGGGGAACCGCAGATATTCTACCCAAAGAGCAAGCCTGCTGGCGCTTTATAGAGCAGAAAGTAGCCCATATCGCCCATCTCTATGGCTATGAGCGCATTGATGACCCGGCTTTTGAGGATACCGGGCTTTTCGCCCGCAGCGTCGGGGAGGACACCGACATTGTCAAAAAGGAGATGTATACCTTTGAAGACCGGGGAGGTAGCCAGCTCACCCTGAGACCGGAGGGCACAGCGCCAGTATGCCGAGCCTATCTGGAACACGGGCTACATAACCTGCCCCAGCCGGTAAAGCTGTACTATATTGCTTCCATCTTCAGATATGAAAGACCTCAAGCGGGAAGATACCGGCAACACTATCAGTTTGGCTTTGAGGCTATCGGCGATGCCGACCCCACCTTTGATGCCGAAGTCATTGATATGGCGTGGCAGTTCTTTCTCTCGGTAAACCTTCACCACCTATCACTCCAGATAAATAGCATCGGTTGCAAAAATTGCCGACCAAACTATATAGCTTCCCTGAAAAATTACTACGTTGGTCACACCCACCAGCTATGTCCCGACTGCAAGACCAGGCTAAAGAGAAACCCGCTTCGCCTGCTTGATTGTAAGAAGCCTTCATGCCAGCAAATAGCCGACTCCGCCCCCAGAAGCATTGATTACCTCTGCCCTGAATGTGATGAGCACTTCAGCCGGCTGAAGAGCTACCTAGAACTGCTTGACCTTCCCTTTGTTGTTAATCATCATCTGGTTCGGGGGCTGGACTACTACACCAGGACGGTGTTTGAAATTCAGCCCGAGGCAGGGGGTGCTCAGAGCACCATTGTCGGTGGCGGGAGATACGATGACCTGATTGAAGAACTGGGTGGTGAGCCTACGCCGGCTATTGGTTTTGCCGCTGGCATTGAGCGGATAATACTCCATCTAAAGAAGCAGAAGGTTGCCATCCCACCTCTACCCAAGCCGCAGGTTTTCATCGCCTATCTCGGCGATGCTGCCAAGGATGAGGCAATAAAGCTAGCCTCCACCCTGAGAAGGACTGGTATTGGAGTAATAGAGGCTGTGGGTAGTAAAAGCCTGAAGGCTCAATTGAGGCAGGCGAATAACCTTGGCGTCCACTATGCGGTAATTATCGGGGAGGAAGAGGTCAAAACTGGCACGGCGATACTGCGGGACATGACCAGCGCCGAGCAGAAGGCGATTCCGCTCAATGAAGTGGGCAAGCACCTAGATTTCCTACGGACATAACTGGCTAGTTCAGATAGCTCTAATAACCCTATCCCCCTGACCCCCTTCCCCTAGAGGGGAAGGGGGAAGTTGTTTTAAGAGGGGGGCTTCGCCCCCCTCTTTTTTATTCCTCCCCCTCTCCTTAAAAAGGAGAGGGGGATACAGGGGGTGAGGTTAATAAGCAATCTCAGCTTCCATAACTTCACTCCATAGCTAAATTGTGCTATAATGATATAAATGGCTGCCTTGTTGTCGTTTGAAATTGTCTCTAAGTGGGTAGCCTTTTCTTTTATCGCTAGAAGCTACTCAGGTTTAATTGTCTCCACTCAAGCAGTCTATTCCGCTTTGTTCCTCCGCTTACAGCCAATAAGGGGGTAAAGAACGGTTATGACACAGGATAGTCCCTTAATGCCCAAGCCAGTAAATAATGAATATACAGCAGAGGATATCCAGGTTCTGGAGGGGCGAGAAGCGGTACGCCGGCGGCCGGGCATGTATATTGGCAGCACTGACCAGCAAGGACTACATCACCTGGTCTATGAAATCACCTACAATAGTATTGATGAGGCTATGGCTGGGTGCTGCGACAAAATCCGGGTCACCCTTTGTCAGGATAACACCGTTAAGGTTGAAGATAATGGGCGTGGCATTCCGGTAGATATTCACCCCGCTACCAATATGTCAGCCCTGGAAACGGTCATGACCATATTACATGCCGGGGCAAAGTTTGGTGGTCATACCTATCAGGTGTCAGGCGGGTTACATGGGGTAGGTGCCTCAGCGGTAAATGCCCTCTCCTCGTGGCTCAGGGTTATTGTCAAGCGTGATGGCAAGCAGTATCAACAGGAATATAGGCAAGGCATACCCCAAGGAGCGGTGGAGGTGGTTGGTACAGCCAGTGATACCGGCACCACCATCACCTTCCTCCCCGATGAGGAGATATTCGGTAAACTTGAATGCGATTTTCATACCATATGCCAGCACCTGCGAGAGCTTGCCTACCTGAACAAGGGGCTGCAAATATGTATTAAGGATGAAAGGAAAGATGGGGAAAAGACCTTCTACTTTGAGGGTGGAATCAGCGGCTTCATCCGCTACCTTAACCGGAACCGGGTGGTCCGCCACCACCGACCTATTTATATCGCTAAAACGGCAGACAGCACAATGGTCGAGGCTGCCCTTCAATATAACGATGGTTTTTCTGAGTCCACCTTTAGCTTTGCCAACTGTGTTAATAC
>CAZYZL010000102.1:0-3883 GCA_964652005.1 uncultured Dehalococcoidales bacterium
CCCCTTCCCTTATTAAGGGAAGGGGGTCAGGGGGATAGGTTGCTAAACGACCTCTACTCCACACGCTTGAATTTACTGCGTGGTGCGCCACATATAGGACATCTCTCCGGGGCTGCCCCGGCTACAGTATTTCCGCAGACCTGGCAGATAAAGTAAGGCTCAGCCTTCAGCTCTTCCCCCGCCTCAAGGAGTTCAAGCGCCTTCTGGTATAGCTGGTGGTGAATTCTCTCTACCTTATTGGCGTAGCCGAAAGTAATCTGAGCCCTTTTATTACTTTCGGATTTTGCCTGCTCAATGAAACCGGGATACATTTTGGTAAACTCGTAGTTTTCCCCTTTGATGGCCGCTTCCAGATTATCCTTGGTTATTCTAATGCCATCCATAGCTTCAAGATGATGACGGGCGTGAACCGTCTCAGCCTCTGCCGCAGCCCGAAATAGGCTGGCTATCTGGGGATGTCCTTCCCTTTCCGCCTTCTCAGCAAAGAAAAGGTAGCGCCGGCTGGCTTGACTTTCCCCAGCAAAAGCCTCTTGCAGATTTTCCTGTGTGCTGCTCATTTGACACCTCCCTCGTTATAGGCTGTTAGTTCTGCCTCTTCTATAGCAGCCGATGTATCAGCGAGATAACATTCTAAACCTTGTTGCTGGAGACGCCCATATACCCTTTCAGCCTGAGCCTTGTCCTCTACCAGAGTAAATAGCCCTGGTCCAGAGCCGGCTAGGTGGACACTACCGGCGCCGGCTCTAAAAAATTTCTCCCGATATTCCCCCAGCCTGGTAAAGTTATCAACGGCGACCTCGTCAAAGACGTTAAACAGCATAGATGATGCTACCTCGCCACCCTGACTAAGCCTCGCCACCAATCTATCAGTAATCTGCCCCTTTGTATAGTGTTTTGGTTTCAGGCTGGCATAAAGCCGCTGCGTCTTTCCCGGCATCCTGGGCACAGGGGGCACCATCACCACCACCCAACTCCGGGGTAATGGTGGTAGGGGGGTTACCCGCTCTCCTCTGCCCTCGACCACCGCCGTGCTGCCGTAGAGAAAGAAAGCCACGTCTGAACCCAGCCTTGGGGCTAGCTCAAGCAATTCCTGTAGTGGTAAACCCAGTTGCCAGAGCCGATTAAGCCCGCGCAAGATAGCGGCGGCGTCACTGCTATCCCCACCCAGCCCCGAGGTTAGAGGAATACGCTTGCTGATTTCTATGGTTGCCCCCTTAGAGCAACTGGTAGCCTGCTGAAGTAGAGCGGTTGCCCTTGATACCAGGCTCTCCTCCAGAACCAGGCTAGGGTTATCGCAGCTAAACTCAATGTCATCATTTAGGCGGAAACGAAGGCTATCGCACAGATTTATGCTCTGGATAACACTGCGAATCTGGTGGTAGCCATCAGGGCGCTTGCCCAAAACCTCAAGGGTCAGGTTAATCTTTGCCGGTGCCAGAACGGTTAGCATCTTTCTTTTCCTTAAAAACTCGCCACAGTTGTGCCCACTCCCCCAGGGTCAGGGTCTCAGCTCGCCTCTGTGGCACTATATTTGCCGTTTCCAGCAGGGGTAACACCTCAGCCTTTGGTAGCCCCAGACCCTGGGCTAGGGAATTAGCAATCTGCTTACGGGGGGCAGTAAAACCACCCCGCACCAGCTCAAAAAAGCCTGCCTCGTCTACCGCCACCGTCGGTTGGGGATATAGGTCGATTCGCAGAATAGCCGAATCAACCTCGGGGGCAGGATAAAAGCACTGAGCCGGGACATAGCTGATTATCCTCGGTTCCCCATAGAACTGAATGCTAACACTCAGCAGGCTCATCTCACCTGGTTTAGCCACAATCGCCTCAGCTACCTCCTTTTGCACCATTACAATCATCATTTGCGGTTTAGCTGAAGCCTCAAGGAAATGGCGCAGCACCGGGGAGGTAATGTAATAGGGGAGGTTAGCCACTACCTTATAGGGAAATCTTACCTTTTGCTGGTTTAACAAAGCCCCTGGCTCAATCTTAAGTACATCGTCATTGATGATGATAACATTGTTAAAAGAAGCCAGGGTTTGCTTTAGCAAGGCAGCCAGTTTGTTATCCAGCTCAATGGCAATTACCAACCCGGTTTTTTTAGCTAGCTCCCGGGTCAGGACGCCCAAGCCAGGGCCGACTTCCACAATAACATCGGCGGGGGTGAGCTCGGCTGCTGATGTAATAAGCTCAAGCACCTCCCGGTCAATAAGGAAGTGCTGCCCCAGTCCCTTTCTCGCCTGAAGGTCAAAGCGTCGCAGCAATCTCCTGGTTTGAGCCAGAAGTGAATTTAAACTCCCCTTTGACCGGCTCTTATCCATTCCAAAACCTGTGAGGTCGTGCACCTGCCCTCGACCCTGCCTCATGGTTTGCTTGAGCCAGCCAGCTCCAACCAGGTAGCCCTACGGCACCCAGAGCGACTATTTACCGCTGCTTCCTCTCAGACCTGACGGGGTTCATAGGGCTCTGCCGCGTAGGACCCAGCCTTCAACGCCACTTAGCCCAAGTAGTCCCACCAGACCAAGGCCTCAAGCAGGAATTCAACCCCGCTATAGCGGATTGCGGGTTCAGGGCACCGCTAGCTCCCCGTCTAGCACGACCTCAATGAAATGCTAATCTGTGGGCGCCGCTTTGTCAAGGTAAAAATAGAAAGCCCAGGCATAACCCGGGCTTTCTTATAGACAGTGTAACGGCTTAGCCTACTTCTTGGGTTTATATAGAACCTGCTCGAATAGCTCTTCGTCAAAGGTCTTACCCTCAGCGATAAGCTGGCGGTATTTGATGAAATCAATGACCCTTGACCCGGTCAGTTCTTCAGTGTTAAAGGCATTGAAGCCAAGCCAGGCTTCCATATTCATGTTTGCCGCCAGCCAGTAGGAAGCGTCCATCTTGGTCCTATCCCAGAAGAACCGTTTCTTTACCCTTACCGTCTCAATGGATTTCATAAGACAGAGCGGCATGAGGTTGGCAAAAGTCCAGACCACTTTATCAATGAAGCCGTCCAATAGCAACCAGTCTGTCTTCAGCCCCTTTAGTATGCCTACTCCCTCTTTGAACCCGCCTCCGGGCTTGGGCTCTCCGTAGACGATTTCACCGTTATCAATATACTTATCGGTGATAATCCTCGGGTCTCTCACCCACTCCCCCTTGTCATTTTTCTTGATGGGGATTGCCTTGGTGATTAAGCCCAGCCGCTCCATCTTGTAGGCGCTCCACTGCTCATTGGAAACGCAATTCCATAACGCCAACTCTATGGTAGGCAGCATGACCGGCAGAAAGTCGGTAGAACCGCCATCCGGGGTGGAACCATGCCTTGTCCCCGCCTGCCCGAACATAGCGGTATCGGCGGCAATAGTGAGGTCACAAGCCTGCCCCAACTCCTGGCCACCGGCAATCCGCATCCCATTACAGCGGCAGATTACCGGGGCACGGCTCTTCAAGATGCCATCCACCATAGTGGCAAAAAGGTCAATATAGTCACGGTATTCCCTGGGTCTTCTAGTATAGTATTCGGCGTATTCTTTGGTATTGCCCCCGGGGCAGAATGCCCGGTCACCAACCCCAGTGAATATGGTCGCCACTACACTGCGGTCCATAGACGCCTTATGCATACCGGCGATAACACCCTTCACCATCTGAGTGGTGTATGAATTTAACTGAGCTGGATTATTAAGGGTTATCCATGCCGTGTAAAGACCGTCAACCTTCTCTCCGGTGTTGGGATTAACCAGTGGCTTCTTCTCAAACATGGTGCACGGTGGCTCGGTGCCAAAATGCTCATCGCCAAAAATCTGGTGGTCTTTTAATACATTATCCCGTGGTACCCAATCTAAAGCCATTTATAATACCTCCTTATTTATTTTTAGAAATCGGGGGTTAATAC
>CAZYZL010000103.1:0-3810 GCA_964652005.1 uncultured Dehalococcoidales bacterium
ATGTCGCTACGATACCTAGATGCTGATAAGGTAACCCTGCCGGCCCGAGCTCCCCTCTTTGTTGAGCTTGGTCACTGCCAGTGGTGCAATAAGGAGCTCACTGGGAAGGCGAGGTTTTACTGCCGGCCAACCAAAGTAGAGAAATGGGATTATGGTGCGTCTCAGTGCGCCATAGATTTCCTTAATTGGTGGTGTTCTCGACCGGCTTATGTTAGAGCAACCTTTATCAGAGATTCGTTTACCTGCCAGGAGTGCGGGCTTCACCCCATGAGGGAGGATAAGCCCTGGCTGCCGGATATCTCCAAGCTGGAGTGCGACCATATAATCCCCCTGGCCAGGGGTGGGGAAACTACTATGGGTAACCTCCAGACACTATGCACGAAGTGCAACCGAAAGAAGGGGATAAAAATCGCCGATGAAGAAGAATTGCCCAAGTGCCTGCCCTCGAGGGACGGGAGCAAGTGCCCTGGTTGCCGGTGCTCTCGTTACCACATCCTGTTATGGCAGCCACCCGATGGGTTGGACCCCCTAATGATTAAGGTCGAGTGCCTCTCCTGTGGCGGAGTCTCTTATATTGGGCCACCACCCTTTGGCAGAAGGAGGAAAAAGAGGAATGAAGCCAATTAAATCCAACGGTATAAACATAGACATCACAGACAATCAATGGCTGCTAACTGTTCGTTTTCGCGACCTCGATGATACAAGGGACATTCCTGAAGACAAATTTTCCTGGATGCCTCAATGGCAGACTGTCAGGGACTTAATGTTAAGCGCAGCGGTTGTAGAAGCGATTAACACTAAATACCCCGGCGAAGAAACGAGCAAATTTCTCGATGCATTAAAGGAAACCGAGCAAACCATTCATACTATAGTTGGTATAGTCATGGGTCAATTAGGTATTGAGGGCTAATCGTAAAATTTATTCTCAACGGGGGGAAGTTATGCCACGCCGGATGATAACCAGTGAGATTTGGTTTAATGAGAAAGTGGCAAAGCTACCAGATGCTGGGCGCCTCCTCTTCATTGGCATATTCAGCAACGCCGATGATGACGGCAGGTTAAAGGCATCAGCCAAGTTCCTGAAAGCGCACATCTTCCCCTATGATGTCGACAAATCTATCGAGTTAATTAAAGAGCTCCGGGATAAATGTGCCCAGGTTGATCTCATTAGACTTTACACCAATGGCACCGAGGAGTTTTTAGATATCCCTGGCTGGTTGGAGCACCAGATAATTAGGAAAGACCGCTATAACCCATCCAAGCTACCTAGCTTTGAGTATTGTAGTTCCTTGACAACCAAAGCGCACCCAAGCGGTAACCAGACGACAACCATTGGTAAGCACAGTATAGTTAAGTCTAGTATAGTTAAATCTAATACACCTTTACTTCGTAAAGGTGCCCACACAAAGCAAGTTGACCCTATTGTTAACGAGATTTTTACCGAGATGAGAACATACCTCGGTTTTCCCGACAAAGTTGAAAAAGACCCCATTCCAAGCTATGGGAAGGAAGGGCAGGCTATTAAGCGGATGTTGACCCGGGGCTTTACCCGCGAGGAAGTGATCTCTTGCTGGAAGCAGAAGGTAGACGCGCGTGGCGGGGAATTTGTAAGCATGACCTGGGTTAATGAAGATATCGGCAAGAAAGGAACTAAGGCAGGTGAGCAATCTAGAGCACATCGGCAAAGTGATAAAGAACCTTCGGCGGACAGATACCGGCAGAGCCTTGAGTGATGAGCCTGAAGCCGAATATACCTGCCGGGTCTGCCGCGATGCCCACTTTGTTCATCCCTTGAAGGAGGACGGGAAGCCCGATTATTCCAGTGTAGTGCCGTGCCAGTGTGTGCGGGAGCAGATGGAAAGGGAGCGCACGCAAAGCCTTCTCAGATACTGTGAGTTGCCGGCTGGGACTGAGCACATGACCTTTGAGAAATTCAAGACTAGCCCCCAGCTGCAGGAGGCGTATGACTCAGCCGTCCAATTGGCCGAAGAAGTGGGTGAGATTAGTTGGCTTACCCTGACTGCTGGGGCGGATCGTGGGAAAACTCACCTTGCCGTGGCTATATGCAGGCGCTGGCTCCAGAGGGGAAAGCCAGCTCGCTATGCCTTTGTCCCGCTACTCTTAGAGGAGCTGAGGAGAGGTTTCTGGGAGGAGGGGGATAGGTCCTACGAAGCCCGTTTTGACCGCTTCCTCAATGTGCCCTTACTCATCCTGGATGACCTGGGAGCCGAGTACCGGACACCCTGGGTTCAGGAGAAATTAGATACGATAATCGACTACAGGCTTATGAATGGACTCCCCCTGGTGGTTACCACCAATACGCCTATGGATGAATTGCCCTTCCGCATCGCCAGCCGGCTCAGGCGGTCTCCAGGCTCTAGGGTGGTGTTTATTGATGCGCCAGAGTTTCGGAAGAGAAAGAAGAGTAAACAAGCTGGAAGGAGAGACTGATGCCTAATGAGATTGAGATTAAGGACGGGAGACCGGTGAGAAAGTGTCCGTATTGTGGTGCCGACACCCCCTTGGACTCTGTGATCTGTGTGAAGTGCGGGAAGGCGATCAGGAGGAGGCCAAAGTGAGCCGGATGTTCTTGATAGACGGCAAGCCGATGAAGACCTGGAATGTCTTTGTTGGCTGCCGCCATGACTGCACTTACTGTAACGCCCGTAAAGCTGCCCTCACACGCCTTAAGCACAACGACTACTACCTGGACGGATTCACCCCCAAGTTCATTGAGGCGAGGATGAACCAGCGGTTCAAGCCAGGCGACTTTATCTTCGTGGCGTATATGGGCGATATTGCCTGGTGTCCCAGGGAATGGGTGGAACGCATACTGGCACGGATCAGGATATCGCCAGGTAACAACTTCCTTTTCTGCTCCAAAAATCCCGGGGTCTACGAGAAGTGGAATGTGGAGTTCCCTCCCAACCTCTATCTGGGGACTACTCTTGAGACCAACCGCGACTACCGGCTTACCAAGGCGCCGCCACCATTGCTACGGTTGAAGGACCTGGTCAAGATCCCTTGGCCGAGGAAGTTTGTCTCCATTGAGCCGATTATGGACTTCGACCTGGAGATATTCGTCTCCTGGCTGCACTGGCTGAAGCCGGCTATCATTGAGGTGGGGGCGGATAATTACCGAAACCGTCTTAAGGAACCGTCAGGGTCAAAGGTAGCCTCACTTTTAGAGCATCTAAGAGATTTCTGCCCCACCGTGGTTGAAAAGGAGGGGCTGGAGAGGCTGAAAGGAGGGGAAGTAAGATGAACTGGGCTTTTTTGATTGGGACATTGGCTATTGCTCTTGCTATTTATTTGGGTTTAACACTTCCAATCAGGAGGAAATAGTCCCAGAGGAGGAGGTGACGTGAGCCATAAAAAAGATCAGAAACGAGCTGCCGCGGGGGAGGTCTTCCGAGAGGGGAAAGTATCTAAGCTACAAAGATGCCCGGTGCCAACTTGCGAAGGGTATGTGATAACCGGTAGGAGTGCCCATGGATTTATGCCCCAAGCACGAGGAGGATTTGGCTTTCCTGCTGTTCATCTTGCCCCATATCAAGATTGAGCAAGGTAAGACACTGGGTGGGCTAGTGCTACCCGGACAGCCTGGCTTTGAGGTTGCCCCAGAGGCAGTCATAAAGGACGGGAGGTTTAAGCCATGAGTGAAGAGCGGATAGTTAGAATGCAACAGCGGATGCTTAAGGCCGTTATGGAGGAGATGCAGGGCTGGGTGAACGACCTGAGGCGGGGCATGCTCGACCCCTCCAAGATTGAGGGCTTTATCCGGTCGATGGGCTTTGACCCGTCTAAGCT
>CAZYZL010000104.1:0-3757 GCA_964652005.1 uncultured Dehalococcoidales bacterium
ATTAAATATTTCCCCCTTCCCTTATTAAGGGAAGGGGGGACAGGGGGATGGGTTACTGACTGAAATCAGCTGCGCAGGATAGCCCCAAACTCTTTAGATAGCTTATCCAGGATTTGCTTCAGAACCTTGTTGACCTCGTCATCAGTTAAGGTATGAGACGGTGATTGGAAGGTAATTCTATAGGCGAGTGACTTTTTGCCCGCCGGCAGTTGCCCACCGGCATAGACATCAAATATGGCAACCTGGGTCACCAAGGGGAAGCCCATAATAATATCCTGCACCTGACGATGGGTTACCCCAGCACCAACCACCAGAGCTATATCCCTGACTATGGCGGGAAAGCGTGGTATTGGCTGGAATAATTTATGACCAATGGTAAAGGGCAAAAGCGCCGTCAGGTTGATTTCAAAGAGATAAACATCCCGGGAAAGTTCAAAAGCCTCGGCTACTTTCGGATGTAGCTTACCGAGAGCGCCTACTTTTTCACCCCCGATAACTATGGCCGCCTGTTTAGTTGGGTGCAAACTCTCATCCTCGCCCGGTTCAAAGCTGGCTTCCACACACAACCGGCTGAGTAAGCCGTCAACTACCCCCTTAGCATCAAAGAAATCAACCATCTCACCCCCGCCATGCCACGATTCCTCAAATCTAGGCCCGCTTAGCAGTCCGCACACCACCTCAGGTTCCTCAGGCAGGTCTTTTGGTCGTGGCAGGTATGCCCTACCAAGTTCAAACAGCCTGATGCCGCCGGCTTCGTGTCGCCTATTTGCCGAAAGGGCAGCTAAAAGGTTAGGCCGCAGGTTGGGGCGAAGATACTCCTGGTCAGCAGTCATCGGGTTAGCCATCCGCAGCGGCATAGGTTCAGGGGGGTGAGGCTTGGGCAACAGCTTATTTAGCAATTCCAGGCTGGTCAACGAGTAGGTGACTACCTCCTGAAAACCATAGCCCACAAGGCTAAGTCTCACCTCTTGCTTAAGGCTGAGGATAGGCTCGGGGTTCTGCCGGGGCAGCGACTCACTGAGCATAGTAACTGGAATCTTGTCATAGCCGATAATACGGGCGACCTCCTCAATAAGGTCAACCGGCTGATGTATATCGCTTCGCCAGTAAGGGGCGGTAACCCAGACCTCGGAAGCAGAAGCTGCCGGCTGGCAATCAAAGCCTAAAGAAACTAGGGCTGCTTTTATCTGGCCAATACTAAACTCAACACCCAAAAAGCTATTTACCTCGCCAGTTGAGAGCGAGATGGGCTCCGGCTCTTGCTTTCCGGGATAGGCATCAACCAAGCCCTTAGCTGCCTCGCCACCGGCGAGCTGGATAATCAACTGTGTAGCCCGTTTAAGAGCCGGTATAGTTAGCTCGGGACTAATCCCCCGCTCAAACCGCAACCGGGCTTCACTGGGTAAACCCAGGGTATTACCAGTGTAATAAATGCTTGACGGGTTAAAATTAGCCCCTTCCAGCAGTATCGCCGTGGTCTCCTCGGTCACCTCACAATTGGCACCACCCATAACCCCAGCGATAGCCACCGCCTGCTCCCGGTCAGCAATAACCAGCGTACTCCGGGAAAGAACCCGTCTTACCCTATCCAGGGTGACTATAATCTCACCGTCATCAGCCCGACGGACAATGATTTTCTTGCCTCTAATTCGGTGGTAGTCAAAGGCATGTAGCGGCTGTCCGCATTCCAGCATGACATAGTTGGTAATATCCACAATGTTATTTATCGGGCGCATGCCACAAGCCAGAAGTCGCTGTTGCATCCACCTGGGGGAAGCAGCCACCTTTACTCCAGTAATCAGGCTGGCACAATACCTGGGACACAGGTCAGTGTCAACAATATCTACTGCTAGCTGCTGGTCTATAGCCAGAGGCGCTGTCTCATAGCCAACCTCAGGGAGACGCACCTTTTGCCCGGTCAGGGCGGCAACCTCCCTGGCTATTCCGATTACCGATAGGCAATCGGGGCGGTTAGGGGTTATCTCCAGGTCAAAGATAACGTCACCCATATAATCAGCCAGCGGGGTGCCAACAGGGGCTTCAGGAGGCAAAACCATGATTCCTTCGTGGCTATCAGAGATACCAAGCTCCTTTTCCGAGCAGACCATACCGCTGGAGACCACCCCCCGAATCTTAGCCGATTTCAAGCGAATTACTTGCCCAGTATGCCCATCTATAAGCTGGGCGCCAACACGGGCAAAGGCTACCTTGTCGCCCAGCCTGAGATTGGGCGCCCCACAGACCACCGTTTGCTGCTCAGTGCCTAAGTCTACAGTAGGCAAAGTGAGGCGGTCAGCACTAGGATGAGGATTGATGGCAATAATTTGCCCAACAACGATATTTTCCCACTTACCAGCGATAACCTGCCACCCCTTGACCTCAGTGCCTGCCATGGTCAATCTTTGGGCTAAATCAGCCGGGGGTAGGGTAATATCTACATATTCCTCAAGCCACTTAAGTGAAACTTTCATTCAGTCTTACCCTCAACAAATAATTGAGGTCATTTACAACCCATCCCCCTGACCCCCTTCCCTTCTCAAGGGAAGGGGGAGCGTAGGTAGGAGAGGGGCAAAGCCCCTCTCTAAAATCTCTTCCCCCCATGCTAAGAATATATCTCCCTATTATGGAGAGGGGGATTAAGGGGGTGAGGTTAATAAACAATCTCATCCTCAGAACTGCCTCAGGAATCTAAGGTCGCTGCTGTAAAACAGTCTGGTATCGTCAATGCCGTAGCGGAGCATGGGCAGGCGGTCTATGCCCATACCGAAGGCAAAACTGGTATAGCCCTCGGGGTCAAGGTTGGCGCGCTGGAGGACTTGGGGATGGGTCATCCCCGCCCCCAGTATCTCAATCCAGCCGCTATTACTACACAATCGGCAACCAGCACCACCACAGACCGAGCATTCTATAGCCATCTCAATGCCAGGCTCAACAAAGGGGAAGTAGTCACAGCGGAAGCGCACCTTCCTTTCGGCACCAAAAAAACGACGGGCAAATTCATACAGCGTCCCCTTTAGCTCAGCCATGGTAATGCCTTTATCTACCGCCAGGCCGTCAATCTGATAAAACATCGGGGTATGAGTAGCATCACTAGCCTCATAACGATAGACCCTGCCAGGTATAACCACTCGTATCGGCGGGCTTATTTTCTCCATAACCCTCATATCCACAGAGGTAGTGTGGGTGCGCAGTAGCATGTTTCTCTCGCCACTTTCAGTCTCAAAATCAACCCAAAGTGTCGCCATATTATCGCGAGCCGGGTGATGCCTGGGGATGTTCAGAACCTCAAAATTGTAATAATCCCACTCCACCTCCGGTCCCTCTACAACTTGAAAGCCCATGGAGACAAATATGTCACATATTTCATGCAGGGTTTGAGTGATAGGATGCAAACGACCTACAGGATAAGGACGACCGGGCAGGGTGATGTCAATATGCTCTTCCTTGATGGTAGTTACCAGTTGCGCCTGCCCAAGAACCTGCCTTTTTTGCTTTAAGCTATCCTCTAATTCGGCTTTAATCTGGTTGGCCAAAGCACCAACCGACTTCCTCTCCTCAACAGATAATGTCGCCAGGCTGCGCAGAATCCTGGTTAGCTGGCTCTTCTTACCCAGATAGCGAACTCGCCACGCTTCCAATTGCTTGACCTGGTTAACGGCTTCTAGTTCCTGGGCGGCTCTTTGTTTTAACTCCTCAAGCTGTTTTAACATCTTTCTGCCTTGGGCAGATTATAGACTATAGCTTTATTTTTTACAAT
>CAZYZL010000105.1:0-3736 GCA_964652005.1 uncultured Dehalococcoidales bacterium
TTAATTGCTATGCAGCCAATGATAAATACCCTCATTGTGCTGACTAATTATTTATTCAACAACTTTGGGCTGGCTATTATTGCGCTGACTATTATTATTAACGGCTTGATGCTCTACCTTACCCTAAAGCAGATTTATGCCTCTAAAGCAATGCAGACTCTCCAGCCGAAGCTTATGGAGCTTCAGAAGAAGTATGCCAAGGATAAGCAAAGACTGGCTCAAGAGCAGATGAGGCTGTATAAGGAGTCTGGGGTAAGCCCTGCTGGCTGTCTTTTGCCCCTGGTGGTCCAGATGCCCATCTGGATAGCCCTCTACCAGTCAATAATGCGGGTTATGGCAGTAATCCCGGAGAATTTGCTTGGTCTATCTAAGTATCTTTATTCTTGGCCAGTGGTATATTCTACGCTGCCGTTGAACAATGAGTTCCTCTGGTTGAACTTAGCCGTCGGTGACACGTTTCTGGCACTCTTGGTTGGGGGAACGATGTGGGTGCAGCAGAAGATGGTAATGACGCCAGCTGCTGACCCCAGGCAGCAGACGCAGAGCAACATGATGCTGTGGATGATGCCGATTATGTTTGCCTTCTTCACTTTATCATTTCCCAGTGGGCTGGCTCTTTTTTGGGTGACTTCAAACGTTATCAGAATCGGTATCCAGTACTTTGTCACCGGGTGGGGAGGTCTGGTCAAATCTACGCCGAAAAAGCAGGTTGTCAGGGATAGAAAATATAAGCAACGTATCACTCAGGTGGAGCAGGCACCTTCAGGTGGTGCCGATATTGTTGTGCCGAGTTCTACACAGGAAGAAGGTTTGGACTATGAAGACTCTGGAAGTAAGCGGCAAGACCGTGGAGGAGGCTATCCAAAAAGCCCTAGAGCAATTAGGCGTCAGCCGAGAAGAGGTGGAGGTCACCGTCGTAAAAGAGGGTAGGCATGGCATCCTGGGCCTGGGGGCTGAGGAGGCCACGGTCAGAGTACGCTCACTAGCCATGGCGCCTGAGAAAGAGACAGACGTAGCTGAGGCGGCGAAGGGTGTCTTAGAGACCCTTCTTGCTCGGATGGGGTTGGTGGCATCTGTGGTATCTCAAACTAAACCTCCGGTTGAGGCGGATAAAGGGGGTTCTCCTGTCATTGCCCTTGATATAACCGGTGGCGACCTTGGCATCTTGATTGGGCGGCGTGGGCAGACCCTGGTAGCTCTACAGTATGTTGTCAGACTTATTTTGGCTCATCAGGTGAAGGCTTGGGTACCTGTAGTTATTGATGTAGAAGGGTATAAACAACGTCGCTATGAGGCACTGCAGGCTTTAGCCTTGCGGGTGGCGGAGCAAGTGAAGGCTAGGAAAAAGGCTTTTGCCCTGGAACCTATGCCGGCTTACGAAAGGCGTATTATCCACCTTACTTTAGCTGGTGACCCTGATATTACCACAGAAAGTACCGGGGAGGGCGAGGTTCGTAAGGTGGTTATTATGCCCAAGAAGCCATAGCTGATTAGCTCGGTTTGGTTTATTATCTATGTTTCATCCTGTTGTTAGTAAGGTGAATTTTCCACAGCTTGAGGAGAAAATCATCAGCTTGTGGAGAAACAAGAACGCCTTTGAGCGGAGTGTAGAAGCCCGCCGCGGTAGTCCACGCTTCGTACTCTATGAGGGACCACCTACGGCTAACGGCAGCCCGGGGATACATCATGTGCTGGCTCGGGTGTTTAAGGACGTCATACCCCGTTATAAGGCAATGAAGGGCTATTATACCCCACGCATGGCTGGCTGGGATACTCACGGGTTGCCTGTAGAGTTAGAGGTAGAAAGAGAGCTGGGCATTTCCAGCAAAACAGAGATTGAGGAATATGGCATTGACAAATTCAATGCCCGGTGTCGGCAGAGTGTCTTTGGTTACCTTAAGGAGTGGGAGGCAATGACTGAGCGCATTGCCTTCTGGGTTGACCTGAAGCATCCTTATATCACTATGGATAATAACTACATTGAGACCGGTTGGTGGGCAATAAAGGAGATGTGGGATAAAGGGCTAATCTATCAGGGCTATAAGGTAACCCCCCACTGCCCCCGCTGTGGCACCTCCCTCAGCTCTCACGAGGTCGCCCTTGGCTATAAGGATGATACCGAAGACCCATCGGTTTACATAAAGTTCAGGATTGCCAAATTCCTCTATGCCCATCCGGAATTTCTTGAGCGGCTGCGTGAAGTTGGCGGTGTTCGGGAAGTTGAGTTTGTCAGATGGCTTCTCGACCTTACCAAAGATAAGCCGGTTCTCTTGTTAGCATGGACAACGACGCCATGGACACTGCCTGGCAACACTGCTCTGGCGGTAGCCCCTGAGGCTGAATATGTAATAGTCGAGGCTGAGAGCGAATATCTTATTCTGGCTTCAGCGCGACAAGAAGCAGTAGGTCTGGGTGAGGCTCCAGTGGTGGCTAAAATTAAGGGCAGTGATTTACAGGACTTGGCATACGAGTCTCTGTTTAATCCTCATCAATTTGGCATTCCTATTAAGAGGATGGGTGAGCCGGGAGAGAAGGAGCCGCTGTCCGCTAGTTTTTTGGGGGAAAGTGGGTACGTCCTCTATCGTGTTATTGCCGGTGACTTTGTTTCTATGGAAGAGGGAACAGGCATTGTCCATATCGCCCCCGCCTACGGTGAGGTGGATTATCAGGCGGGACAGGATTATGGCCTGGACTTTGTCCACTCGGTGGATTTGCAGGGTAATATTATCGGCACCTATCCTTTTTCGGGTAAATTTGTTAAAGAAGCTGACCCCCTGATTTTAGATGATCTTAAGTCAAGGGGACTTCTCTATCGCAGTGAGACCATTCGCCACACCTATCCCTTCTGCTGGCGCTGTGAGACCCCCCTCCTCTACTATGCCAAGCAGACCTGGTATATCAGGACTACAGCGGTAAAAGACGACCTTATTGCCAGAAATGACGAGATAAACTGGTATCCGGAGCATATCAAGTACGGTCGGTTTGGTGACTGGCTCCAGAATAATGTGGACTGGGCATTCTCCCGGGAGAGATATTGGGGAACGCCACTCAATATCTGGCACTGTGAGTCCTGTGGCAGCTACGAATGTGTGGGTAGCTTGAAAGAGTTGGAGAACAAGCCCGGCTTCTCCGGGTTTAAGCAACCTCTAGATTTGCACCGTCCCTTTGTTGATGAGCTGACCTTTAATTGCCAAAAGTGTGGGGCGACCATGAGGCGGGTGCTGGAGGTAATTGACTGCTGGTTTGATTCCGGAGCCATGCCAATAGGGCAGTGGCACTATCCTTTTGACAATGATACCTTGCTTGAGGACGGGCGATTTCCCGCCGATTATATCAGTGAAGCGGTTGACCAGACCCGCGGCTGGTTTTACAGCCTTCATGCTATATCCACCTTGCTGTTTAACCGTCCCTGTTTCAAGAATGTTATCTGCCTGGGGCACATCCTTGATGCCCGAGGGGAGAAGATGAGCAAGGCTAAGGGGAACGTGATTGAGCCCTGGGCGGTAATCAACAAATACGGGGCTGATGCTTTACGCTGGTATTTTCTCACTGGCACGGCGCCGGGCAATGTGCGCTGCTTCTCTGAGGGTGCCGTGGCTGAGGTAACCCGCCGCTTTTTACTCACCCTGTGGAATGTCTATTCCTTCTTTGTCACCTACGCTAATATCGACCAATTCACCCCTGGTAGTGAAGAAGTTCCACCGGAGCCATCGGAGCTTGATAGGTGGATTATCTC
>CAZYZL010000106.1:0-3731 GCA_964652005.1 uncultured Dehalococcoidales bacterium
TAGCCACCTTGTAGCCACGATTGATTAGCCTAGCCAGATAATTATCAAGAGCATGATAGGGGATGCCAGCCATCGGCACCCGATGCCCTTTGCCCATCTCCCTGGAGGTGAGAACAATCTCTAGCTCCCGGGAGGCAAGCTTGGCATCGTCGTCAAAGGTCTCGTAGAAATCGCCCAGGCGGAAGAGGACAATCGCTTCAGGGTACCTTCGCTTAATTCTAAGGTATTGCTGCCGAATAGGGGTTATGCCTTCTTTTGCCACAAGGTTATTCTACTAGAATTTCTGGCTAAAGGGAATTGTTTTTCTACCTCACCCCCTTTATCCCCCTCTCCTTATCAAAGGAGAGGGGGAAGAAATTAAAAGAGGGGCTTCGCCCCTCTTAAACCCTGTAATGGTTGACAATAAGGTAGTGTATCAGTTTGAAATTAACAATTGGTAAACAGGTAAAAGGGGGTCAATTTGAAGCTATTGACAACTGAATTAGATAGGTAGATAATTTTACTCGTCATGCCTAGACCGAATAACTTCGCTTTCATTGATGGCGTAAATTTACATCTTACATATGAGAATTTAGATTGGAAATTAGATTACGCAAAGCTCAGAAACTATCTAAGTAAAAAATACGATGTTACTATCGCCCACTATTTTTTAGGTAAAACTGAAGAAAACTCAGAGCTTTATGGGAAGCTCGAATCATATGGTTATAATCTAAAATATAAAATCCCCTCTCAATATATGACTGAGGAAGAAGATTGCCCATATTGCCACAAGGTAATTGCGCCTGAACTAATTAAGAATAAAAGCGATTGCGACTCCTTCATGACCCTAGAGGTTATTTCTAGTTTATCTATTTATGATAGAGCTGTGATTGTAACCAGTGATGGGGACTTTGATGAGTTAGTAAAAGAGTTGCTACGAAAAGATAAATTAAAATTGGTGTTTGCACCATGTAGAGAGGGTTGCTCGGGGTTATTGAAAAGTGCTGCTCGGGGTAGGATTGCATTTATTGATGACCATAGAGACGAGCTAGAAAAAACTTAGGAGAGAACCTTATGAGACTCTATACCCATAAGATGCTCTCCCATCGTGATACACCTATATTATACACTTATAAGTAAATTTGTCAAGTCTTTCAAGTCCCCCTACCCCTCCCCCCTAAACCCTTTCTTAAATAGCGTTATGTCAACCTGAAGGGCAATGTGCTATAATATAAGTAGAAGTAAACTAATTAGAAAGGAGGGAATAATGACTAGTTTAGGAATGGAGGGACCATACAACTTCACTTCTTCAGAAATTGACAGGGTTGTTACAAGAAAATCATGTGGCAACTATGCCTTGGGATACACAAAGGACGATGGCACTTTTATTGTCAAGTATGTTGGTCGTTCAGACAGCGATGTTAATATAGAACTCAAGGCAAGGCTACCTTTAAACCACAAGAAATTTAAATATAGCTATGCAACTTCCCCAAAGGCAGCTTTTGAAAAGGAGTGCCAGAACTATCATGATTTTGGCGGTAGCAAAGAGTTAGAAAATAAAAACCATCCAAGCCGTCCTGCCGGAACAGGCTGGAAGTGCCCAGTTTGTAACATATTCGGCTAGTATCCCTATCCCCTCAAAAACCTATCTATATCGGCGGCGGCTATCTTACCAGCCCCCATCGCCGAAATCACCGTTGCTGCCCCGGTAACGATATCTCCCCCCGCCCAGACCTTGTCCTTCATCGCCTTACCCGTCGCTTCATCAGCCACCACCGTGCCGTGCCGGGTTGTCTCCAGACCGGGAGTAGTTGAAGCAATGAGGGGGTTGGGGGTGGTGCCTAAAGCCACTATTACCTCGTCAACATTTATGACAAACTCGCTCCCCGGCTTGACCACCGGCCGGCGCCGGCCACTGGCATCAGGCTCACCCAGCTCCATCTCATAGCACTCCATGCCCACTACCCAGTTCTGCTCATCGCCCAGAAATTGCTTGGGATTGGTCAAGAGCTTAAACTGGATACCCTCCTCCCTGGCATTCTCCACTTCTTCTCGGCGGGCGGGCATCTCCGCCTCAGAACGCCGATACACGATATAGACCTCCTTGGCACCAAGCCTGAGGGCGCATCGGGCTGAATCCATAGCCACATTCCCGCCACCAACCACTGCCACCCTCTTACCTATCTTCACCGGCGTATCATACTCAGGAAAACGATACGCCTTCATCAGATTGACCCGGGTCAGGAATTCATTTGCCGAGTAGATACCGTTAAGGTTCTCACCAGGAACATTCAAAAACATAGGCAACCCAGCACCAGTGCCCAGGAAAACAGCACGATAGCCATTATTCAGTAACTCGTCTATAGTAACGAGCTTACCTACCACAGAATCAAGTTCAATCTTTACCCCCAGAGAAGCGACATAGTCAACCTCAGCCTGGACAATTTCCTTGGGCAATCTGAACTCGGGGATACCATACATTAGCACCCCGCCGGCAACATGCAGTGCCTCAAAGATGGTGACGCTGTGCCCAAGCTTAGCCAAATCAGCCGCCGCAGTCAATCCCGCTGGCCCTGAGCCGACCACTGCCACTTGCTTGCCGCTCGGTTCAGATACTAGCGGCGGGTCTAACGAGCCTTTGTTAGCCCGCTCCCAGTCGGCAACAAACCGCTCCAAACGACCGATAGCAATAGGGGCTCCCTTTTTAGCTAAGGAGCAGGTAGACTCGCACTGTATCTCCTGGGGGCAAACCCGTCCACAGATGCCGGGCAAGCTATTCTTACTTTTGAGTATCCTTACTGCCTCAGGCATATCGCCGTCGCGGAGCGCCTTGATAAAATCAGGAATCTCTACCTCCACCGGGCAACCATCGGCACAACTACGCTTGGGGCACTGGATACAGCGGCTGGCCTCTTCTTGAGCCTGCTGCAAACTGTAACCTAGAGCAACCTCATTGAAATTTCTGCCCCGTACTCTGGGGTTCTGCCTCGGCATTGGCACCCGGTTCAAATTAAGCTTTGCCATATACCAATCCTCCTAACTGCGACTCAAGAATGAGCGTCACACTGGCACTGCCACAGCTCTAAAGAACGCCGCTCTTCGTCAAGGTAGATACGCTGCCGGGCAAAGAGTAGCTCCCAGTCTACCTGATGTCCGTCAAAATCAGGTCCATCCATGCAGGCAAACTTGGTCACGCCACCAACCGATACCCGACAGCATCCACACATGCCAGTGCCATCAACCATTATTGGATTGAGGCTGACAATGGTTTTAACCCCGAAGGGCTCGGTGGTTTTGGAGCAGAATTTCATCATGATGCTTGGTCCAATGGCAATAACCCGGTCAATCTTCTCGCCGGATTCAAGAAGTTCCTTCAATGGCACAGTTACCACCCCTTTGCGACCGTAGGTGCCGTCATCGGTGGTCACTATTAGCTGGTCGCTGAAGCTGCGTAAGCGGTCTTCCCAAAAAATGAGGCCTTTGCTCCGCGCCCCCAGAATTGAGATGATTTTATTTCCGGCGTTCTTCAACGCCCGGCCAATAGGGGATATAGGAGCAACACCAACCCCTCCAGCGACACAAACCACCGTGCCAAATTTCTTAATGTGTGTTGGCACACCTAACGGGCCAACAAAGTCAGCTATAGAGTCACCAGCTTCCAGCAGAGCCAGCCTAGCGGTGGTTGTCCCCACCTCCATAAAGACAATAGTCACACTACCCTCGTCTCTGTCCCAGTCAGCAATGGTCAGCGG
>CAZYZL010000107.1:0-3613 GCA_964652005.1 uncultured Dehalococcoidales bacterium
GCGTGGAGACATTGAATTGCTTTCTCGGCTATAGTATTGCTATACTATTCCTGACATGCTAGGATTTGAGGGGATAGGTATGAAAACCAGCGATTTCAGTTACCATCTTCCCGGTGAACTTATTGCTCAGGCCCCTGTTGAACCGAGAGACCAATCGCGGCTTATGGTGTTGAACCGCAGCCATGGTTCTATAAACCACCACCGGTTTTTTGAAATAGCCGATTATCTGCAAGCCGGCGACGTTTTAGTATTTAACGATAGCCGGGTTATCCCAGCCCGGCTCATTGGGCGAAAGGTGGATACCGGTGGCAGGGTGGAAGTCCTGCTACTGCATCAGCTTGATACCGCTATCTGGGAGGCACTGGTCAAGCCAAGTAAACGGCTCAATATCGGCGCCAAGGTTGAGATAACGGACAATTCCACAACCAGCAGTAATAAGGCTAAGGTTTTGGCTGAAATAACCGGGCTGGGGCAGGACGGAATAAAGGTGATAACCTTTTCTGACGAAGCGCTATTACCGCAACTCGGCAGTATTCCTCTGCCACCATATATATACACCCCGTTGACCGACCCAGAGCGGTATCAGACAGTCTATGCCCGGGCACCGGGCAGTGTAGCCGCGCCTACCGCTGGGTTGCATTTCACTCCTGAGCTGCTCGGTAAGATAGAGCGGAAAGGAGTTCGTTGCCTGTTTGTTACCCTCCACGGAGGGCTGGACACCTTTCGACCGGTTAGAGAGGATGACCCGCTAAGGCATCCTATTCACAGGGAATATGGTAGGTTAACTCAAGAGGTAGCCAATCAATTATCCCAGGCTAAGATGGATGGACGGAGAGTCATCTGTGTTGGCACTACCACAGTAAGAATTACGGAGGCAGCAGCTCAAGCCAGTAAACCATCTATCTTACTGCCATTTGAGGGCTGGGTAAGCCTGTTCATTTTACCCGGCTACCAGTTCCATATGGTTGATGCCCTGATAACCAATTTTCATCTACCTCGGTCAACCCCGCTGATGCTGGTTACCGCCTTTGCTGGTAAAGATTTTATTTCTCGCGCCTATGAGGAAGCAATAGCTCGAAGGTATCGTTTTTATAGCTTTGGCGATGCCATGCTGGTTTTGTGACATGAAACCTTTATTTGCCTATAAGTGCTTGAATTGACAAATAACTGATCGATCTCGTTCAGATTTACAAAGTGGCTCCTAAGTGTTATACTATATCCAGTGGTTTTGGTTTAGGTCATTACTTACTTCAAAGCTCCTACTAGATAAACATCTTAGGATTCGCTCAAGTGTTGGATGACCGGAACTCTAACCAACTATTTCAAAGAGAGGAGGTCATCCAATGAGTTTTGAGGACAAGTCGCTCCAATGTTCCGATTGTGGGGCTACCTTCACCTTCAGCGCTGAGGAGCAAGAGCTTTTCCAATCTAGGGGCTACACCAATGAGCCCAAGCGCTGTCCCTCGTGCCGCCAGGCAAGGAAATCAGAGCGCTACGGAAGTAGCGGCAATAGCTACGGGTCCCGACGCCGGATGTTCCCTGCAGTATGCGCTGAGTGCGGCAAAGATACCGAAGTACCCTTTGAACCTCGCAGTGGTAGACCGGTGTATTGCAGTGATTGCTACCGTAAAGCCAGACCGAGTAGATAGTTCCGTCTCAAATCTTGAGAGCATACATAGGCCGGGATATCGAGCCTATGTATGCTCCAGGTAGAATGTGTTGGTATGTTATGTCGTTAGAAGTTTCGATACGTGAAGGTGAATCACAAGACTCGCTATTGCGGCGCTTTCAAATGATGGTACAGGTGAGTGGAATCATGCGTGAGGTAAAGGCTCACCGTTATTTTCTGTCTAAGGGACAGGCATCGCGACTCAAAGCAAGAGGCAACTGATTAGTGCTAGCCATAACCTAATGAAAGGAGCATTAATATGAAGATATATGTGGGCAACTTATCTTATGATGTCACTGAGGAGGAATTACGCCAAGAATTTCTCGCTTTTGGGGAGGTTGAATCTGTAAGTATCATAACGGACAAGTATAGTGGACGGCCAAAAGGATTCGCATTTGTTGAAATGCCATCAGTGTCTGAAGGTCAAGCGGCAATCACTGCTCTCAATGGGAAAACTCTAAAGGACCGGACGCTTACTGTTGATGTGGCGCGACCTCGCTCTGATAGCAGTGGTGGCAGGAGAGGTGGTGAGTTTTAAGGAGGAAAACGGCGAAGATACTAGATCACTTGGCTGTTTGAAGATTCTCTTGAGGAGTCAGGTTTAATCTGACAAGTCAAAGTTCCGCCTGCTAACACCGACAAGTCTGAAGCATGTTTGAGGCTCATAGCTAATGACCAGGGGCGACTTGGATTAGTCATAGGCGTGGAGAGGCAAGGTGACCAAACGGTGGAACACGAGGGTTTGAATGTGTCTTTCCCACCATAGCTGCGGTAAGGGTGGCCCGCCCTATACAGGCTGCCTTTATATAAGGTGCTCCAGGGGCTATTGCCTTGAAAAGGTGGTCTTCAAGGCTAATCCTGCCAGCAATGGCGCAACTGGGAATGAACTCCCCTTTTTCATCCAGCCTCTTCAGGAACCTATAAAGAAGGCTTTCCAGATATACCGTAAGTATACCCCATTCATTCATCATCCGCCATCGGCTCATTGCCGTCCCACCACCAACTCCGTCCACGGTCAGCAGGTCTATTTTGGCTTCTGAGGTGAATTTCACCGCCCGGGCTAAGTCCGGCGCTCTATAAGCGCCCGTTCCAAAGTTGGTAGCTTAACCTCCCCGTCGATGGATTTGGCACCCTGCTCCCACTTTATCTAAATACCCTCACCCCCAAGTTCTTCTATGGCATACTCAGGGACACCTTTGAGTGGCAGCACTTGCATTTGGCTTGCTCAAGGATATTTTTTGCCTCCCTATATTCTTACTCGTATTCCCTTTTCTTTGAGGTATTGTTTTGCCTCGGAGATTGAAATTTCACCAAAATGGAAGATGGAAGCAGCTAAAACGGCTGCCGCCTTACCCGTGGTTACTGCCTGATAAAGGTGCTCCAGTTTGCCGGCTCCACCAGAAGCGATAACCGGTATGGATACTGCTTCAGCCACCGCCCGTGTCATCTCCAGGTCGTAACCTGCCTTTGTTCCGTCGGCATCCTTGCTGGTGAGCAGTATTTCCCCGGCACCCAGCTTTTCCACCCGCCTCGCCCATTTCACAATGTCTAGCCCGGTGGGCTCGGTGCCGCTTTTAATGACTACCTCAAGTCGGGGAAGATTACTCCCCGGTGGATTCTTCCTGCCATCAATAGCCACAACCAGCCTCTTCTTGCCAAACTGCCTGGCAGCCTCCTTGACGAGTTCCGGGTTCTTCACTGCGGCGGTATTTATTGAAATCTTGCCCACACCAAGGTTAATTAGTGCCTCCATATCCTCAATGCTTCCGATACCGCCACCGACGGTGAAGGGTATGGTAACAACATCACAGACCTTTTTGACCCATTCCAGCCTTGTCCTTCTATTCTCTACGGTAGCGAAGATATCCAGGAAGACAAGCTCATCAGCCCCCTCCCGACAGTAGGCTTGGGCTGCTTCCACGGGGTCACGGGCATCCCGAAGGC
>CAZYZL010000108.1:0-3575 GCA_964652005.1 uncultured Dehalococcoidales bacterium
CTTACCTACACTCCCCCTTCCCTTATTAAGGGAAGGGGGTCAGGCGGGTTCCCAGAAAAATCTATGATTTTTCTGGGTGCTGAGGGGGATAGGTTGCTAAACGACCTCTGGAATACCGAAAGGGTGTTGCTTCAAGCCTTTCAGCTGTTGGGCTAAATCGAGCATGTTTTGCCCTGTCACAGTTCCATGGTGGTAAGCTGGGCAAGGTAGTTCTTAACAAAGTCTATAGAATCTACTGGCGTGGGGTCAATCCTATTTAATATCGCTAGATAGAAGCTGACATAATCGCCGAAAAGAACTAGGCTCATCACCTGAGCTAGGGCAGTTGCCCCCATGGCTTGTAGGAATTGATGGCTGATTCCTGCTTTGGTCAGCAGCTCAGCAGTAGCCTCATAGCGAAGCTGATTTTGGGGATGAAACAAAGGGGAACGTAACAAAACCACAAATATTCTTTTCTTTACCTCGGAGGGGAACTTATAGCCTACCACGGCGTTATGATTGAGCTCGGGGAAAAGTTCAAAGAAAGCCCAGGTCTTACCGTTCTCATTGAGCTGGGTCTTCCAGCGCTGAGCTACCTCTGAGAGTGTCTCTGCTCCGTAAATTATTGCCAGGCGCCCCCGCAGTTTTGTTGCCAGTTGCTTTGTTGGGTTAGAAACCTGGGGGGTGGTTTCAGCCCAGTCCTTGGAAAACTGGTTCAAAACCTGCATTGCTTCCGGCAAATCGGCTGATTTATCATTGAGCAACCCCAACTTTTGGAAAACGCCGACCAGGGGGATGAAACTGTGGGGAAAGGCGGCTCTAGGTGGTGCCTGATAATCTATGGTAAAAACAGGGACGCCATTCTTTTCCGCCAGATGTTTAAGCTTACCGCCTGCAGTGAGCACTAGCTTCTTAGCTGTGGTTTTGAGTGACTGGGTGAAGGCAGCGACTGTCTCCTCAGTGTTCCCTGAGTAGCTTGAGGCAATGACTAGGGTGTTCTGGTCAACGAACGGTGGCAAGCCATAATCCCGGTGTACCCAGACGGGCACTTTACTTTCAGCCAAAGCGAGACGGCGTGCTATGTCACCACCGATAGCCGAACCGCCCATCCCCAAGATAATAACCTTATCTATGGCGGCATATTGTGGGGGGAGGTCAAACTTTAATACCTTTTCCCACGCCCACTGGCATTGCTCAGGGAACTGACGCAGGTGATTGAGCATCCCCGAGGTATCAAGCTGGTGGTAAATTAGCCGGTCATCTAAGTTAACCATGGTTAACCACCCCTGGGAGCTATAAGTCACCTATTATAGCATTCAAAGCCGACAAGCTCAATAACGGTTTTTGGGTAAACAGCCAAACCACTAGAAATAGAGATTGTTTATTAACCTCACCCCCTTAATCCCCCCTTCCCTTATTAAGGGAAGGGGGACAGGGGGATAGGTTGCTAAACGACCTCTAGAAATCATGGTTAAAGACTTTAGAAATCGTGGTTAAAGACTTAGCCCGGCTCAATAGAAGCGAGCGATTGACAAGGGTCATTTTGGAGCCTATTATTAGATAAATTTTGTGGGGTAAAAAAACCCGGGTTAATAAAGTGGGATGAAATATAATAAAATTTGTTGCCTCCTGGCATTAAGCATTATCCTTGCCCTGCTGCTACCGGTGTTTGCTATCCCCAGCCACGCCGCCGGTAGGGCTATTGCTCTCGACCCCGAGGAGGGTAAAATCGGCAAGAGGATTGAAATCGATGGCAGTGGTTTCAATGCCAATAAAGCAGTTTGTATCTACTTCTCTCGTGATAAAGCCGATGAGGGTGATAACATCGACAGCCAGGTCACAGCCTATGAAAAAGTGGCGATGGCTTCTACTGATGCCGCTGGTGATTTCACCCGTTCCTACGAGTTCGTCGTACCTGACGCACTCACTGATGGTAAACGTAAGGAAGATGTCCATGGTGGCGACTATTATGTTTATGCTACTTATAGCACCAGCAAAGAGATAATAGGTGTGGCTACGTTTACTGTAATTGATGGTGAAATTGAGCTAAGCCTTGAAGAGGGCACAGTAGGTGTTGAGGTTGAGATTAGCGGTGAGGAGCTTCGCCATAATCAAAAGATTACTGTCAAATATGAGGGTGATGAAGTTGACATAACAAGCGGCGATACAGGAACCGACAGCGATGGTCAATTTGTATGCACCATTATTATCCCGGAGAGCACTGCTGGTAACCATGTCATAACCGTCACCGATGAGTCTGGCAATAAGCCTGAGGCTGAGTTCAGCGTGAAACCAAAAATAACCCTAGACCCAGCCAAACAGGCAGTACTTCAGGAGGTGAGGGTCATCGGCACCGGGTTTAACAAGAAGGAGTTTATTGCCATCAGATTTGATGGTGATAAACTTTCCACTACGCCATTATTCATATATACCAATCACCGAGGTAGTTTCAGTGGTAGCTTCCTGGTGCCTTCCCGTGATAGCGGTGGCATCATTAGAATAGAAGCCAGCGATACTTTCTTCAACCAGGCTGAAGCCCAATTGACTATTTTGGCTGGCATTCGTCTAGACCCGATTACCAGCCCGACTTCGCCTGGTTATGTGGGCATGGAGCTTACCGCTCGTGGCGGTGGGTTCATCGCTGACGCTATGGTTACCATCATCTATAGCAATGATGACGAGACTATCCCGGTGGCTACAGTCAGGACTAATGCTAACGGAAATTTCTCGGCGAGCTTTACTGTCCCACCTAGCGTTGCTGGAAGCCATGCTATAACTGCCACTGATGATACCAGCACGGTAACCGTGACCTTTACTATGGAATCACAAGCACCGCCAGTGCCGGTGCTACTACTGCCAAAAGTTGCCGACACGGCAGGGGCAGAGGCGTACTTTGATTGGGAAGATGTTACTGACCCCAGCGGTGTGAGCTATACCCTTCAGGTTGCCTCTGATGCTAATTTCAGCGACATAGTGCTGGAGAGGGAAGGCTTACCCTGCTCGGAATATACCCTGAGTAAAGAGGAGAAGCTGGAGTCAACCGGAAAGGAAGCCTATTACTGGAGGGTAAAGGCAGTAGATGGTGCCCGTAATGAGAGTGAATGGTCATCTCCGGGCTTATTTTACGTTGGCTTTTCCTGGACTACAATGCCTAACTGGGTTTGGTATATCCTTTATGGGCTTGGTGCATTGCTACTCGGTGTCCTTGGCTTCTGGGTGCGAAAGATGAGGGGGTAGCAAGCACCAATGGATTATCCTGCTTTTAGCGTAACCTGAATATCCTTGCCCTTCTTGACTACCTGTTCTACGGGTGGCATTTCTCTGAGGACATCTATTAAGGGGATGGGTTTCCCTGCTGATACAATAATCTGGGTGCCTTCATCTACCGAACCGCCAGTTAATAGGAGGCGTAGGTCTTGAACTTGGCGCAGGTGTTCTTCTAAATTTCTTATTTGACCTAAATTTATTGGTGACATTATCGTCAGTTTCACTATCCCTTCATAAAGTTCAGCTCTCATTGCCTCCTCAGCTTCTCTCCCTAGCTTCTCTTTAGCCTTCTCCTCAGCTTCCCTCTTAGCTCTAGCCTCAGCTTCTTT
>CAZYZL010000109.1:0-3532 GCA_964652005.1 uncultured Dehalococcoidales bacterium
CCTTTATCCCCCTCTCCTTTTAAAAGGAGAGGGGGCAGGGGGATAGGTTGCTAGACAATCTCTAATGGCTAACTCTTTCTTTGCTGCCACACATAAACCAGCCTCTGACCAACGGTGACAAAGCTGAATACCACGATAATGACCAAGGCAATAACTAAGGCATTGGCAAGGTGACTCAGCAGTAGACCTAATGCCAACACCACCACCCTCTCTGGACGAGTGAATAATCCCAGCCGACACTCCAGACCAGCTGCCTCCGCCCTAGCCCGGATATAGCTCACCAGCAGCGAACCAAGCAAGGCAAGGAAAACTAGCAAAACCAGTAACGGTGTCCCACTAAATGACACTAAAATAGCCAGTAGCACCACCGCCTCAGATAAACGGTCGAGAGTGGAGTCAAGGACAGCGCCGAAGGGAGTAGCTTGCTCCATACGACGAGCCAGTGCCCCGTCCAGGATATCGAAAAAACCAGCAATAAGGACGACAAAACCAGCGGCGAAAAGGTGCCTGGTAATAACCAGTGCCGCAGCACCAAGGGCTAATATAAAACCAAACCAGGTTAAGGCACTAGGTGTTATCGGTGTCCTAGCCAAAACCCGCACCACTGGTTCAGTAAGCCAATAGGCTATGGCGTTACGAACCCGGGACAAATTTACTTTTGACCGTGATTCTTGTGAAACGGTATTAATTAAACTACCCCCTTAGCCTAAACTCAAATTGACGCGGCGTTAAATTCGGGAAACTTTTTCCTCCATGGCGGCTCACTGAGAACCCTAATATAATAATCCAAAACACTGCGGGCAATGTGCTCCCAGCTATGCTCCATGGCTTTAGTCCTCCCCCTGGCTCCCATCTCCTGGCGCAGTGATGGGTCAGTCAAGAGAGAAATTAGAGCCCGGGCTAACACTTCTTTATCCCCGGGTGGCACCAGTAGCCCCTCAACCTCATGGCTTACTACGCTGGCATAACCTTCTATATTTGAGGCAACAATCGGCTTACCTGCCGCCATAGCCTCAAGCAAGATAATGCCGAAGCTCTCCCGACCGGTGGCTGGGGCACAAAAAACATCGGCTGTCTTGTAGTACCTAGGCAATTCGTCGTAAGGGACAAGGCCGGTAAAGACCACGTCCTCTAAACCGCTCCTCTCAACCTGCTTCTCATACTTACGCCGCAGCCTGGTGCCCGGACCAACGACAATAAGTCGGGAATTTGGGGTTTCCTGTTTAACCTGCGTAAAAGCTTCAAGTAAATAGTTCAGACCCTTCCGTTTCTCCAGGCGACTAACAAACAGGATATTCAACTTACCGTCACAGAATTCATCAATGGGGGATACGTTTGGGGAAAAATGGTCTAAATCCACCCCATTAGGGATAATATGGTAGTACCCCGGGAAGTGCTCCCGGGCAAACTCCATGGCTGGTTTAGACACCGCAATCTTACCATCAAGCTTACGGAACCATCTTTTCAAAATCCACTTGCCAAAGGGTTTGCCGAGATTATACCCCGGTCTGCCATGACAGGCATGAAAGGTGCCGATATTGGCTGTCTGCGACAACCGGAGCACGGTAGTACATAACATTGGCATCAAAGGTTCATGGAGGTGGATAACGTCAAAATCTTCCCGCCCAAGGACAGCTTTTATTTTAGAGGCTAACCATGGCGAAATGGTGACCCGAGCAATAGAACCACTGGTGGGAATGGGGCGCGGTCTGCCTATAGGTATGAACCTATCATCAAAGCTGGTAATAGCTTTAGAGGCAGGGGCGATGACCTTAACCTGGTGACCCATTCTGGTAAAATGGCGCTCAAGATAGAAAATATGAAGGGCAACACCGCCGGGATAAGCAAAATCGTACGGAGAGACCAACGCTATCTTCACCGGTAGCTGCCTAAAACCTCCGTGGAGACTCGGTCAAACAGATGCGCTCGCCTCTGGCTGAGTGCTAGCAATGAACTCTTCCACCATCTGGCGAGCTTCATCATCAGTATATTGAATAGGTGGTGACTTCATAAAGTAGGCAGACGGAGCCACCAGAGCTCCCTTAAGTCCACGGTCTAAGGCAAGTTTGCAACACCTTATAGCATCAATAACCACCCCTGCCGAGTTAGGGCTATCCCAGACCTCAAGTTTCACCTCCAGGTTGAGAGGGACGTCACCAAAGGTTCGCCCCTCCATCCTGATATGGCAAAACTTGCGGTCAGCTAGCCAGGGGACATAATCACTGGGACCTACGTGGATATTATCCGGGTCAAGCTGGTAATCTAGTTGAGAGGTAACGGCATTAGTCTTTGATATCTTCTTAGACTCAAGTCGTGCCCTCTCCAGCATATTATAGAAGTCAGTGTTACCACCAAAGTTCAATTGATAGGTTCGTTCTAGTTTAACCCCCCGGTCTCTAAACAGACGGGTAAGGATACGATGGACAATAGTAGCTCCCACTTGAGATTTTATATCATCGCCGATAACAGGAAGCCCTGTTTGCTCGAAACGCTGCTGCCAGTACTTCTCCCGGGCGATAAAAACTGGAATGCAGTTGATAAAGCCACAGCCAGCGGTTAGCACCTGCTCAACATACCACTTGGTCGCCTCTTCACTACCAACAGGCAGGTAATTAATCACCACATCGGTCTTGGTTTCCTTCAGAATTTTAACTATATCGGCGGTTGAGCCTGGTGCCTTCTTTATTATCTGAGAAAGATACACACCTAAGCCATCATGGGTCATGCCCCGCTCAACCTTAACCCCGGTAGCCGGCACGTCACAGAATTTAATGGTATTATTGGGCAGGGTAAAAATAGCCTGGGCTAGGTCTTTACCTACCTTGTTTTTGTCAATATCAATGGCAGCCACGAAGTTAATATCTCTAATGTGGTACCCCCCAAGATTAATATGCATAAGTCCGGGGACAAACTCATTCTCTTTGGCTTTCTTGTAATAGTAGACACCCTGAACCAGAGAAGAGGCACAATTACCCACACCTATTATAGCTACATTTACCTTGCTCAAAGTTTAACTGCCTCCTTTCCTACAATAAAGCCATGGAAAAGGCATAAAACCAACAAACAATACAACTAAAGAAACCCTCTTAATGACTACCGGTAATATCCCTCAACGAGATTAATACCGAAAGACTCAGTCAATAAGCAAGCAACTCCCTGACACAAGTAAAAACTAAATCACCACCCGACGCTGGTACTTATATAAAAATCAACTTACCAGCGTCTGGCTTCTGCAATCAGTCAAAAACCCACCTATGGCCGAAACAATAAGTGATTAGCTTCGACCAATTCTAAATACTTTGGTTCCACATGCATAGCAGACCCCTCGCGTGGCTGGCCTGCCATTCTTCAGGGTAACCCTCTGAGGATTCCTTATATCTACCTTCCTTCGGCATTTAAAACAATAAGCTTGCAATTGAAGTCACCTCCTTCTTAGTGTCGGTTGAACTATACCCTTATTATACGCAAGCTGTCAAGACCCCCGTTAAAGAGGTTGTTTAGCAACCTATCCCCCTCAGCACCCAGAAAAATC
>CAZYZL010000110.1:0-3525 GCA_964652005.1 uncultured Dehalococcoidales bacterium
ACCTCTACTGGGCGCTGATTTCATTGATATGAGCATCAAGGCGGGAATTATTGGCGTAATAATGGTTATGTTATTTATGATTATCTACTACCGCCTGCCCGGAGTTCTCGCCAGCCTGGCTCTCATTTTTTATGCGGCGCTGGTCTTAGCCATATTCAAGTTGATTCCGGTCACCCTGACCCTGGCTGGGATAGGTGGTTTTGTCCTGTCTATCGGCATGGCAGTGGATGCCAATGTGCTCATCTTTGAACGGATGAAGGAAGAACTGAGGTCAGGGCGGACATTAGGGGCAGCCATTGAGGCTGGTTTTAACCGTGCCTGGACAGCGATCAGGGACAGCAATGTAACTACCTTTATTGTCTGTATCGTTCTCTATTGGTTAGGTAGCAGCATTGTTGCCAGTGCTCCGGTGATGGGCTTCGCCCTCACGCTGTTTATTGGCGTGGCAGTGAGCATGTTTACCGCCATTGTGGTTACCCGCACCTTACTGCGCCTGTTCGCGGGTACCCCTCTGGCGAAGAAGACAGCGCTGTTTAGTCCTTACATCGGGAGAGTGTGATGTTTGACATTACTGGTAAAAGGTTCTGGTTCTTTCTCATTTCGGGAGTGGTCATCCTGATTGGCATTATTTCTTTAGCCGTCTTCGGACTCAAACCGGGGATTGAATTTAGCAGCGGCTCCATGCTCACGGTGAGCTTTGAGCAGGATGTAAAGCAGGGCGAGCTGAGGCAAGAATTGGTCAATTTGGGCTATCCTAATGCTATTATTCAGCGTACCGGAGAGGGCGATTTCTTTATCCGTACCCAAGAACTAACCGCAGAAGATAAGGCAGCTTTAGAGACCGCCCTAACTACTAGATTTGGTTCTACCACCGAGAGGGAGTTTTACTCGGTATCACCTATGGTAGCTACAGAGACAGCCCAAAACGCAGGTATTGCCATGGCTGTATCGGCTATAGGTATGCTACTCTATGTCACCTGGGCGTTCCGCCACATGCCAAGTCCCCTTCATTATGGTACCTGTGCCATAATAGCCCTGGTGCATGATATTCTGGTAGCAACCGGGATTTTCTCTATCCTCGGCAGCATACTGGGCTGGGAAGTCAATTTAATGTTTATTACTGGTATCCTCGCTATTCTCGGCTATAGCATTAATAATACTGTCGTCGTTTTTGATAGAATACGGGAGAATTTGAGCAAGGGTATAAGCCCCGATTTTGAGGTTGTGGTTAATAATAGTCTAGTTGAGACTTTAGGGCGCTGTGCGAATACCAGTTTAACTACCATATTCGCATTACTGGCTTTGCTACTCTTTGTTGGCGCATCAATTCAGAATTTCACCGTAGTTTTTCTGATTGGTCTCATTGCTGGAACCTTTAGTTCAACCTGTATTGCCCCTAATCTATTAGTGGTCTGGGAGAAGAAAGAGTGGGGTAAGTTCCTACACCCAGCCCAGGCTTTAAGGGTATAACTATGTTAGCCACTAAAGCCAAAGCAGCAGCAGTTTCTGTCGCCTCTAATAGTTTGCTGATTCTGCTCAAAGTAGTTGCCGGGCTCCTTACCGGAAGTATCAGCCTCATAGCTGAAGCAATCCACAGCATGATGGACTTGGTGGCAGCAATTATTGCTTTCATTAGTGTCCAGATTTCGGATAGGCCCGCCGATGAGCGACACCCCTTCGGTCACGGTAAGGTGGAGAATATTAGTGGCGTTGTCGAGGCAGTGTTAATATTTATTGCCGCTGGCATAATTATTTATGAAGCCGTAAAAAGGCTAATTACCGGAGCAACCTTGGAGTTGGTGGAGATAGGGATTGGGGTAATGGCAGTATCAATAGTGGTAAACATACTTGTTTCCCGGTATTTATTGAAGGTGTCCCGAGCTACCGATTCACTAGCTCTGGAAGCCGATGCTCGGCACCTTACTACGGATGTAATAACCATGGCGGGGGTTTTGGTTGGGCTGACTATCGTACGACTGACAGGGCTTAATATCTTCGACCCCATCACTGCAATACTGGTAGCTCTATTAATCGTGAAAACGGCTTATGCCATAACGAAGAAGTCATTTGGCGGGTTGGTTGATGTAAAATTGCCAGATGGTGAAGAGAGTGTCATAAAATCATGTATTTTGGAGCACAGTGGTAATGTGGTTGCTTTTCATGAACTGCGCACCCGTAAGGCAGGGAGCCAACGTTACATAGACCTGCACCTGGTAATGCCGAGGAATGCCAGCGTGGAAGAAGCCCACAGGATGTGCGACCACCTGGAGCGGGACATAGAATCCCGTTTGCCCAATACCAATGTAACAATTCATGTTGAATCTTGCACTATTGAATGTGAGCAGTGCTCAATTAGCTGTATCCTGCGCCAGACGAGCCATTAAGGTAGTTTATGTATTTCCTTTATTGCCTTAATCAGGCTGTCAACCCCCGGTACGCCAAAGCTGCGTGGTGATTGACCAAGAGGGTCGTCAACACTGTTACCCAAGAGGACATCAAAGGTAGCTTTTACTGAAGCAGCTAAAGCCTTGAGGTTATAGCCACCCTCCAGGCTGAAGACCAGACGACCGCCGCAGAGCTCATCGGCTAATTCCTTGATAATCCTTACCATCTGACCAAAGCCGGTGACACTTACCTGCATCATGGCTATCCCATCCGCCCAATGGCAGTCGTAGCCGGCGGAAACCAGGATAAGCTGAGGTTCAAACCGCCTGGCTGCCGGGACGATAATCTGCTCAAAGACCTGTAGATATTCACTATCCCCGCAGCCAGCGGGCAGCGGTATATTAATGGTGGCTCCCTCGCCAGCTCCGCTGCCAGTTTCTCCAACGCTACCCGTTCCCGGGTAGAAGGGATACTCATGGGTCGATATATACATCACCTCAGCCCTATCATAGAAAACTTCCTGCGTCCCATTACCGTGGTGGACATCAAAGTCAATGATTGGGATGCGTTCAAGCTTATATTTCGCCAGAGCCTGCTCAGCAGCAATGGCTATATTATTAAACAGGCAGAAGCCCATAGCTCGCCGGGGGGTGGCATGGTGACCTGGGGGCCTGACCAGGGCAAAGGCACTACCTACCTCACCATCCATAACCGACTCCACTGCCCTGATAGCCCCTCCAGCGGCATAGAGGGCAACCTCATAGGAGTCAGGTGACATTACAGTATCGGCATCAAGCCAGCCACCACCTCTCTGGGCGACATCCTGGATATGCCGGATATGCTGTCTATGGTGCACCAGCGATAATTCTTCAATTGCGGCAGCCCGGGGTTCAACCAGCGTTAGTTGCTGCCTAAGCCCAGTCTCTTCCAGACGGGAGAGGATTGTCTCCAGCCTTCCAGCATTTTCCACATGCTCTCCGGTGTCATGCTTGAGATAGATGGGGTCATAAACGTAGCCTACTTTCATGGTGAGCTCCTTGACATGCTAGTTTGATGATAACAGATACAATGCTTGGCAGGCAAGACGAGATTGTTTATTAACCTCACCCCCTTGATATTTTACAACCCTCCCCCTCTGTC
>CAZYZL010000111.1:0-3509 GCA_964652005.1 uncultured Dehalococcoidales bacterium
CGACCCCGAGGGGATTTGAACCCCTGATCTCCACCGTGACAGGGTGGCATGTTAGTCCGCTACACCACGGGGCCTGGCCAAAGTCTATCAGGGGCATTCTATTGTGTCAAGCTAGCCGCTGCCGGTAAGCGGCTATCATTTCTCCGGAGATATTGTTTGTCTTCTCTATTGTGTGTTATAATAGCTTAATTAATTTTCCTTAAGGAGAAAATGGTATCTCAGGAAGATAAGCAGCTTTGTGATTACGAATTGATAGTAATTATTAGTCCGGAAGTCGCGGACGAGGCTGTTATAGTAGATAATGTAAGTCGGTTTATTACCGAGAATGGTGGTACTATTTCCAATATAGAACGATGGGGCAAAAGGAAACTAGCTTACCCAATAAAACATTTTATGGAGGGTAGCTATGTATTAACTCAGTTCAAATTGAGGCCTAAACTGGGCAAGGAACTTGCAGCAAGCCTGCGGATTTCTGAAGAGGTTTTGCGACATTTGTTGATAAGATTGACCGGTTAATTAAAGGAAAGGTCTGTTTTTACAGGGGCTCGAGGAGGGCAAAAGGAGCATAGGCGATGTTGACATTAAATAAAGTAATGATTATAGGAAATGTTGGCACTGACCCTGAAATGCGCTTCACCCCCAATGGTAATCCGGTAACCAGCTTTCGTGTTGCTACTAATCGGGTATATACCACCCCAGATGGTGAGCGCAGGCAGGAGACGGAATGGTTTACCGTGGTGGCGTGGAAGAGGCTGGCTGAAAATTGTAACCAGTTTCTGACTAAAGGTCAGCGTGTTTATGCTGAGGGTAGGCTGCATACGCGTACCTGGGAAGGTCAGGATGGGCAGCGGCACTCTCGAAGTGAGATAATAGCCAACAGGGTGCTCTTTCTCGATAGGCAGGCCGTAGCCCCTCTTCCTGAGGAGGGGGCAGGAGAAACCAACGCTGGTGAAGTTGAGCCCGAAGGGGACTTTCCACTTTCCGACGAGGGTTAGAATCTGGTAAGTTTATTAGAAGGGTATAGGTAACTTAGAATAGGTGATTGGACAAAAATCTGATGAACCACGGGGCAGAAGGCAAAATAGGGCAAAGTATATACCTAGGCGTAAGGTTTGTTCCCTTTGTATTGATAAAGTCAAGGTGATAGACTACAAGGACCCGGTTAAATTGCGCCACTACATATCGGATAGGGGAAAGATTGAGCCTCGCCGCAGAACTGGCACTTGTGCCAAGCATCAGCGTGCTTTGGCAGTGGCTATAAAGAGGGCAAGACATTTAGCCCTCCTGCCATATGTCCCAGCTCATATCCGTGAGACAGGCGGCGTTGGCATACGCGATTAGTTTGATATTTGATAACCCTATTCCCCTTTTGGTAGCCAAAACCTTCCACTTTCTGAAATTCGCTTTATCTTTCTTCCCTGTGATAAGGACAAGGCAGTTTTTAAGATAGCCTTTCTGAGATTGCCCTCGCATTGACACCCTAAAGATGACGGAAGTATAATCACTCTAATCTATTACGGAGCTACAGTGCCAAAGAGGACTTATCAACCAAAGAAAATCCCAAGGAAGCGAGAGCATGGCTTTCGGGCAAGAATGAGTACCCGAGGCGGGCGAGCTGTCTTAAAGGCAAGACGACTTAAGGGTCGTAAGCGATTGATCGTGGTGTAAGGATGCGAGGAAGACAGTACCTTACTAAGTCAGAGCAGTATGCCTTGGTCTATGAAAAAGGTAGCTCGTGGACAAGCGATTTAGTGGTGATGAAGGCTTTGCCTAACGGGCTTACCTTGTCCCGGTATGGCTTCTCAATTAGTCGGCGAGTCGGTAAGGCAGTAGCGAGAAATCGGGTGAAGCGTCGGCTTCGGGAAATTTTACGTTCAGCACCACTTGAGCCAGGGTGGGACATTATATTTATTGCTCGCCCCAAAGCAGGCGGGGCTAGCTTTGCTCGCCTGAAGAAATCGGTTCAGGGGTTATTATCCCAAGCCCGGTTATTAACGAGGGAATATGAAGAGGCTAGCCTTAGAATTAATTAGACTTTATCAGTCTACCCTATCGCAGGTTATGCCACGTAACTGCCGCTTTACCCCAACTTGCTCCCAATATACCTATGAAGCTATCTCCAAGTTTGGCTTGTTTAAGGGGATATGGCTGGGGGTAAGGCGAATAGCTCGCTGCCAGCCGTTTAATCCTGGTGGCTATGACCCTATGCCGTGATATTGGGCTTTTGGAGGGAATAGGTAAGTGGGGATTAGAGATAACGCAGTATTAGCGGGCAAGGTTTGTCTGCTGGCTATCTTTGTTTTAGTTGGGCTAACTGTTTTGGGCTGTGCTGGAATCAGGAGCGCCCCCGAAGGCGGCTCAGGGGGAACAATAGCCGATGGGACTTTATTTTTGTGTCCGGCGTTAAAGCAATCCGGTGGATTCGGTTGCTCAGCACCAGCTACTGAGGGTAAGCTTTTGGCGGTGAATACGTCAGACGGTAGCCGTCTGTGGGAGGTTTCTCTGGAAACGGCAAAGCCAGCCAGCGGTGGCTTTGGCTGTGCGCCGGCAGCTACGCCAGTAGCTGTCTATGGCATGCCGGCAGTGGCCGAGGAGCTGGTCTACGTTGCCGGCTATAATGGGAAGATTTATGCCCTCAGTTCCACTTCAGGGGCGCTGAGATGGGTATACCCCCGTGAGGGCAACCTGGGGCCGATTATTAGTGGGGTGGTAGCCGCTCTGGGTAAGGTCTATTTTGGTTGCTCCGATGGCAAGGTCTATGCCCTGGATGCTGCCACCGGCGATAAGCAATGGGAGTTTGCCACCGGCGATAAGATTTGGTCAACCCCGGCTATAGATGGTGATACCCTATATATCGGTTCCTTTGATAAGAAGCTCTATGCCTTGAGTGCCACCGATGGCAGCAAGAAATGGGAGTTTGAGGCTGAAGGGGCTATCGCTTCTACCCCTCTAGTCTATAATAATATGGTTTATATTGGCTCCTTTGACCGCCACCTTTATGCGGTTGGGGCTAGCGATGGCAAGGTGAGGTGGCAATTCTTGGCTGAGAAATGGTTCTGGGGTAGACCGGTGGCTTATAATAATACCATCTACGCCGGGTGTTTTGACGGCAGGGTCTATGCTTTGGATGCTCAAAATGGGGGAAAATTAGCCGAATTTGACTTGGGAAGTCCAGTTTATTCCTGGCCGGTTTTGGTTGATGGCAAGGTTATTATAGCTTCCGAGGAGGGCAAGGTATACGCCCTGGATGCCAGCAATAACCAGCCTGGGCTATTAGCCGATGTAGAAGAAGCGATATACGCTCCCCTTTGCGCCAGCGACGGTGTTGTCTATATTTATAGCCAGGGGAAAAACCTTCATGCCCTGAATGTAGCATCTGGGGCAAAGCTGTGGAGCCTAACCACTAAGTAGCAAGTGAGGTAGGGATTCAGTGGGTATAGGGGATATATGGAACTTAATTGCTATGCAGCCAATGATAAATACCCTCATTGTGCTGACTAATTATTTAT
>CAZYZL010000112.1:0-3486 GCA_964652005.1 uncultured Dehalococcoidales bacterium
TGGGGAAAGCAGTAATGGCTAAAGACTATTACCAGATTTTGGGTGTGCCAAGAAACGCCGCTAACGAGCAGATAAAGAAGGTTTATCGCCAGCTGGCAATGCAATACCACCCCGACCGCAACCCGGGCAAGGAGCAATGGGCTAACGAAAAGTTCAAGGAGATTAACGAAGCTTTCAGCGTTCTCGGTGACCCGGAAAAGAGAAGGCAATATGACCAGTTCGGTACTGTAGGTAATATTGGCGATATCTTCGGCAGTCCTTTTACTCGGACTACCTTTGAGGATTTAATGAAAGACTTTGGTGGCTCTGGCCTCGGATTTGACTTCCTCGATGACATCTTCAGTGATTCCCTGAGGGGAAGAGGTTTTTCCTTTAAGATATTCAGTCGGGGCTCTGGTGGCCGGAGGGGAATGAGATTTGAGACCCCTGGGGGAATTAATCTGGAGGAAATATTTGGCCGGGCTCAACCTTCCCCACCTCAGTATGTGCGCTATGAAATAACCATTACTAAAGAACAGGCAGCTCGGGGGTTGGAAAAAGACCTCGTCAGAAAGGGTAAAAAGCTAAGGGTGAAAATCCCCGCCGGAGTGAAAAACGGCACCAAGGTAAGACTCCGAAACGCCCGGCAAACAACCGATGGTCAGCCGGGAGACATTATTATTCAGGTCAAAGTTAAGTAAACGGTTTGAACCCATTATGAAAAGGTTGGCACTGCTAATAACCATTGGCTTCTGCCTCCAGCTTGGCTTCTGTGTTCCAGCACAATCAGCCCCAGAAGAACAGGTTCAGGTCAAGGAGCTAAACTTCGTTTTTCTTCATGGCGCCGGCGGCGCTGCCTGTTCTTTGCAGCTCCTGGCTGATTCCATTCTTGAGCAGCTACCGGCATATATCCTTGACTATGAACAAGCCAACCCAGGTACCAAGATTCAGGTTGATACATTAAACAGGTGTTATCCCAACGATGTAGATATTAAAACTTGGGCTAATAACATCGCTGACAGTATTGACAAGCATCTCCCTAATAAGAACAACCTAATCCTAATTGGGCACAGTATGGGGGGCAAGGCAGCCCTTTATACCGCAGCCCAGAATGTAGGCGGTTTAGCTGACAAGGTGGCACTGGTGGTAACTATCAATAGCCCTATTAAGAGTATGGACCGGTATTATGTTGCCGGTGGTGGCTCCATAGTGGATTATTGTCGTGCCCGATGGTTACTTTCCGACCGTGGGGTCTGTGACTGTGTCGCCTACTACGATAGTTCTGAAGACGGCAGGCGGGTAGGGGCGATTAAACACTGGCTGGCTTTCATATCGGCTGAAGCTGCCCCGCTTAGCGAGCAGTTTAATGTTGGTGGCGTTGACCCCTTTCCCAGAAACATGGATGACAGCAGCATACCCCTGTCAGCTCAATATTCCGATGGGGCTGATGTAGTCTACTACGGAGAGCATGGTCATAGCGATTTTGCCACCTCAGAAAAAGTAGCCGGGTTCATAGCCGACCAAATCCTGCGCTATCTTTTTGGTGGACCTATAGAATGCTCCGTCCCGGCTAGGGGTGGCACTTTTGAACATAAAGCTGGTTGGCTACCGGGAACAGACCAGTGGGAGGATGTGGTTGGGGAAGTTCTTGCCAGTAGCGGCAGGCTGCGGCACAGGAATGAGTCCTATACCAAGTGGCAAGAGTGGGAGGACATACTTGGTGAGTACCCGCCGGGGGGCAAACGGAGTAGTTACCAAGTTAGCCTAGCCAGACATTTCCCCTTTGGTGCCAGCATTGAGGAAACGCGCTGGCTCAGTACCGATAACGCTGAGGATTGTCGGCTCTACCTGCGAACCAGAGCTGCCCCAAGAAACTCCGTTCAGGTTGACTGGAGTATCTATCAATGTGGGTTACCGCCGGCGGGGACTCAGCGTGACCATTATGAAGTTGAAATAGTCACCGGCACACCCCTCACCAACATCAAACAGGTGTCATGGCTAACTACTGACCTCCGTGACTTGAGGTTACAAATACAGTCAGAAGCAGAAAGCCCCTTCCGGTGGTTCAAAGCGGAGTGGAGAGTCTACTTCAAAGAAAGCCGACAAAGAAAAGTCATTGACGAAATTTCTGGACAGCCGTTGGTGACAACTACTCCGGTCAGCCAAAAACTTACCACCGCACCGAATAATTGCTGTGATTAGGCAGCGACTAAAGTCTGAGCTCGGCTCGAGTCCTGTCCAAGCGAATCAGGCTATCCCGAGCCACAACGCCAATTACCTCGCCCTTTTCTAACACTGGCATGTAGTCAGTCTGTAACTCATCCATCTGCTCAAGCAGGCTGGCGGCTGATTGCTCGGCATGAGCCGTCTTAAGCTCACTGGCCGGTGTCATAATCTCACCTACAGGGGTAGAGTCCCAGCTCGCTCTAGGTACTCGTTTCATATTCTGCATAGTCACAATTCCCTGCAATTTACCACCCTCAGCGACAACAAAGTAGCGCTGCCCGGTAACTAGAACGCAATCGCGGACTAATTGACCAAGGCTGAGTTGCTGGGTGACGAAAGGACATTCCCTAGCCATGATATCCCGAGCGGTAATACGCTGAAGAACTTCACGCCGTACCGCCTGCCGACGACTCCGTGCTGCTGCAGTGTGTAAAACCCAGCCGACAAAGACCAACGCCAGCCCGTTAAACCATTGATGTGCCAAAATCAGCAACAGCACGCCGCCAGCAATAAACAGTAAGCCAATACCCTGTCCAGTCCAGCTAGCAATACGGGTTGCCCGGTAATAATCGCCAGTCGCCTTCCACAGGAGAGCCAGCAAAAGCCTGCCCCCATCTAGAGGAAAACCAGGGAAAAAGTGGAGCAAAGCCAGCATAAAATAGATAAAAGCTAACCATAGGACAAGCCCATCAATCAAAACGTTGCCAGTGTTTACCAACACAGAATGGAACCCGTAAAATATGCCGGCTATTATTAGGTTAATCAAAAGCCCAGCCACAGCCATCAACAGTTCAAGAACCGGAAGAGTGGCTTCTTTAGTCCTGTAAGACACTCCACCAAAGACAAACAAAGTAACCGACTTCGCCGAGATACCTCTACGGATGGCTAAAAAAGTGAGGGTAAATTCACGAATACTCACGGCGATGAAAAAGACTAGGCTGGCAGCTACGCCAACAACTATCCTTTGCCACAAGGGATAAGCCTCGGGGAACTGAGTCACCACGGTGGCTGTTATCAAGATAACGGCCACAGCCCAGGTAGAATGTAATCTTAAGCGAATGCCCAAAATCCGACCCAGATGGGGAACGATTCCCATTTTCCCCTCCCCAACAATATAACCAAGATACTGGCATTTTGAGTAGCTGGCTTGTTTTTGTCAAGCCTCTAAACAGCGAGGTCGTTTAGCAACCTATCCCCCTCATGCTAAGACTATATCTCCCTATTACGGAGAGGGGGATTAAGGGGTCCCCGCGAAATCCTGATTTCGTGGGGTAAGATTAA
>CAZYZL010000113.1:0-3429 GCA_964652005.1 uncultured Dehalococcoidales bacterium
CCCTCGGGCATCTGACCATGTTGAGCGATGTACTGTTGCAGGAGTTCGCTCTCCCGCTTGGTGTACATCGGTTCCTCTTCATACATGAAGTAGCGAGCCTTTTCACGAACCTCCAGTTGCTCCCCAAGCTCCCGATGCAGGTTCATCGCTCCCTTAATGTAAATAACATTCTTCTCTTCATCTAGAAGTTGATATACTCCCTCCACCTCAGGAACCTGGCTCACGTTCTCCGAGGTAAACTCCACCCATAGTTCTTCCTTCGGTGCCAGGACAGGCTTGGAGAGGAGAAGCCTGAGGTCACACCTAAGGCAGCGCTTAGCCTCTGCCGTGGCTACTTCCGAACTAAGAGGTGGCTCTGCCCGGCTCAGCCCGGCATACTGAGGTGTAGGCGGATGGTAAACCGCCGACAGGCGCTTTAGGTCGGCAAATCCCTCCACACGCCCCAGCCAGTGCTTTGGTTCCTCAGGCGGCAGCAGAGGTTCGTCAATGACCCCGTCGCCGCCAAGGTAGCTGTCGATGACTTCAGCTGCTTTTCTGCCTGAGGCGACTGCCTGAATGCACGACCGGAAGGAATCGCCGCGATACACGGCTAACCGGTCAACCAGAAGTTTGAAGAAATCCTTTTTATCCCCGCTGACAAGGCTGCTGATGAAATCCTCAGAAACGCCACCGAGTAGCGCATCCCCACCGGCAAATACCCCTTCTTGGCTGGTGGCAAGGGTCTCTGGGTTGGCCTTGACGCTTCCCCAGAGGGTAAGTTCGACTCCCTCCTCCTTCAGCCACAGGGCGGGAGGCCCAATAAAGGTACTCCCGGTAGCTAAGAATATGGCATCAAATTTTTCGTCAAAAAGTTCGCCGATTCGCATCTGGGGGGAGTTGAGCTTTAAGTTCACTCCAGCCTGAAGGATTTCCTCAATATCCTCCTCCAGAGCCTTTTTGGGTAGACGCTTTCGTGAGATAGCCTGCCGTAACATACCCCCGGGGAAGGAAGCTTGCTCCAAGATGGTTACCTTATGCCCTTTTCTTGCTAGGTAGTATCCGGCCGTCAGCCCTGCTGGTCCAGAGCCCACAATGGCTATCTTCTTCCCGGTGGCTTTGGGGCGTTTGAGGTTCTTTTTCCACAGGTCGGAGTGGTTTTCACTGACGAACCGCTTAAGGGCTCGGATGCCGACCGGCTCATTCACCTCACCCCGGCGGCATTCCTCCTCGCAAAAGGCAAGGCAGATATAACCGCATACTGAAGGCAGGGGAAGTCTCTCCCTGACCACGGCATATGACTCCTCAAACTTACCCTCAGCGGCGAGCCGGACATATCGGGGCACATCTATTCCCACCGGACAGGCAGTCTGGCAGGGAACCTCTTTAAACGGCTCTTTATCCACCAAGGCACCGGTGGGGCAGACCTCAACACAGGCAGTACAGAAGCGGCAGGCTGATTCTCGAAGTGTCGGACTAACCGAGCCTACCAGGACTCGCTCACCCTCATCAAAAACAAAGTCAATAGCCTCTATTCCCCGTAAATCCCGGCACGCCCTAATACAGCGGGTGCAACCTATGCACAGATTGTAATCCCGTTCAAATAACGGCTCATCTTTGGCAATAGGCAGGTCTTCAAAAACATAGCGGGGGGTCTCCTTTTTAATCCCGACGTACTCAACTAACCTCTGGAATTCACAGTTGCCAAACTTAGGACAGCATCTTTCCATCTCTGGTATATTCATGGAGCAGGGAAAGCGAGCGCAGCCTTCCTTTTGAGCACAGGTCAAGCAAGCATGAGGGTGCTTAGCCAGAAGAATCATGAGCCGGTCGCGGCGGAACTCTTGAACCTCCGGTGTATTGCTGTGGACTACCATACCTTTATCCACTTTAATAGAGCAAGCGCGGTGAAACCCCTCCCTACCCTCAATCTGCACCACACAGAGCTGACAGCCATCGTACTGCAACTCAGGCTTCTTGTTCTCCAAGCGCTTGCCACCACGATAGACAGCCTCTGCTGGTTTTAGCTGCTCTACCGGAGGAAGGTCGGGATGGGCACAGAGGTGAGGGATATAAATGCCTACCTGCTGGGCGGCGTCCAGTATTGTCGTCCCCTTAGGCACCGTAACTTCAATCTCGTCAATGGTTAGAGTAACCATAGTCTTAAAGATTAAACTAGTAGGTCAAAGCCTCCACCTCCTCCAGTATCTGACGAGGAGTGAAATGGCTCAGCGAAATGGCTGACGAAGGGCAGGCAACAGCACAGGCTCCACACCCCTTACATAACGCCCGGTTGACCATCATCACCCTCTCTCTACCGTCAAGGGACAGAGCACCGTAAGGGCAAACCTTCTCACACAAGCCACAGCCAGAGCAGACCTCTTCGTCAACGAAGGCAATAATAGGCTCAATCTCAACCTTGCCCCGAGCCAGTAAGCTTAAGACCTCGGCAGCCGCCGCTGAAGCCTGAGCTACGGTGTCAGGTATATCCTTGGGACTCTGACAGCAGCCAACTATAAATATCCCGTCGGTCATGGTAGCTACCGGGTCGAGCTTGGGGTGCCTCTCCAGGAAAAAGCCATCGGCGCTGCGGTTGATATTAAATAAACGGGCAGTAGCATCAGCATCCGACTGCGGCTCCAGGGCACAACTGAGGACGACTATATCTACCGGCAATCGGCGTTGGAGTCCGACCAGGGTATCCTCAAACTGGACTACCAGTTTCCCCTCCTCTTCCGGCGTTTCAGCGACATTAGTTATCTCAGCCGGACGACCTCGGATAAAAACCGTCCCCTCCTTGAGAACCCGATTATAGAATTCCTCATAGCCCTTGCCGAAGCTCCTTATATCAATGTAGAACTCATAGACTTCAGCACCGGGTAGATGCTCCTTTATCAGGTGGGCAAACTTCATTGAATGCATGCAGCAGACCCGGGAGCAATACTCGTGATATTTCTCGTCTCTACTGCCCACGCAATGGATAATAGCAATGCTCTTCGGCTCCGAGCCATCCTTGAGCACAATACTGCCGCCGGTGGGACCAGCAGAATTGACCATCCGCTCAAACTCAAGGCTGGTGATAACATTATCTAGCCTCTTATAGCCATACTGATAGATGGGGGTGGGGTCAAATAAATTAAAACCGGTGGCCAGGATTATGGAGCCAACCTCCACCTCAATTACCTTATCCTGCTGGTCAAAATCTATAGCCTTTGCTTCACAGAACTTCTCGCAGGCACGACAGGTGCCCTTCAAGAAATAGACGCAATGCTCCCGGTCAATAACCGGTATATTGGGTACTGCCTGGGGGAAGGGGGTATAGATAACCTTCCTTTTACCCAGACCGGCTTCAAACTCGCTATCCACCTTCCACGGGCACTTGGCCTGGCACAAGCCACAGCCGGTGCACAGAGCTTCATCAACATACTTCGCCTTCTTCCTGATTTTAACCTT
>CAZYZL010000114.1:0-3427 GCA_964652005.1 uncultured Dehalococcoidales bacterium
AGTTTAAGGGGGAGATAATGCCAGTTATTGCTATTATTGGGGCTCAGTGGGGGGATGAGGGGAAGGGCAAGGTGGTTGACATGCTGGCTCAGAAAGCCGGGATGGTAGTCCGTTTTTCCGGCGGTGATAATGCTGGACATTCCGTGGTTAACCCCTATGGTGAGTTTAAATTGCACCTTGTCCCTTCTGGCATTTTTTCTCCTCGGGTGGCCTGTATTATTGGTAACGGGGTGGTGATTAATCCTAGGGTGCTGATTGAGGAGATAGAGCAGCTTAACCAGCGTGGTGTAGATACCTCCAGGTTATTTATCAGCGACCGGGCTCATTTGATTATGCCGTATCATGTCCTCCTCGATGGCTTGGAGGAGGAAGCCCGGGGTGATGGGGTACTGGGGACAACACGCAAGGGCGTAGGTCCTGCCTTTACCGATAAGGCAGCTAGGTTGGGTATCAGAACCGGCGACCTTTTGGATAAAGAGGTGTTGCTGGAGCGACTCCGTTTTGTACTGGACTACAAGAATACCATTTTGACCAAAGTCTATGGGGTTAGCCCGCTATCACTGGATGAAGTCTATGCTCAGTATTGCCAGTATGGCGAGCGTCTGGCTCGTTATATTCGGGAGACAACCACCATGCTGGAGGAGGCATTGAGCCGGGGGGAGCTAGTTCTGTTGGAGGGGGCTCAAGGGACTTTACTTGACCCCGATTTTGGCACCTATCCCTATACTACCTCATCCTCACCGCTGGCGGGGGGAGGTTGCTTGGGTGCCGGTCTAAGCCCCACCAGGCTCGACCGCATTTTAGGTGTGTTCAAGGCTTACTGCACTAGGGTGGGTAGTGGTCCCATGCCTACTGAACTGAAGGATGAAACTGGCGACCTAATTCGGGAAAGGGCTCATGAGTATGGCACTACTACCGGCAGACCACGCCGTTGCGGTTGGTTTGATGCCGTTGCCGCTCGCTTTAGCACCAGGATTAATGGCTTTACCGGGGCAGCAATCACTCGCCTTGATATCCTTGATGTCTTACCCCGGCTGAAGATATGCGTTGGCTACCAGCTGGATGGGCAGACTATTGATTATTTCCCGGGCAGCGTAGCTGACCTAGCCAGATGTCAACCTGTCTATGAGGAGCTACCCGGGTGGCAGGCTCCCACTTCTGATATTCGGGACTACGACCAGTTACCCCTTGAGGCTCGCCGGTATATAACTAGAATAGATAAGCTCACCTCCTGCCCGGTTAACCTTATTTGTGTGGGACCTGAGCGGGAGCAAACCATTATTGTAAATCCCATCTTATAACCCTGTTGGTCAAAATAGGCATTATAGGGAGGGGAAAGTTGGAGCTAAAGACCATTCAAACAATTACTACTGATGTATTAGTGATTGGTGGTGGTGGGGCTGGGCTAAGGGCTGCCATTGAAGCCAGGAAATATGGTCTTGATGTGGTGTTAGTATCTGAGTCACCGGTTGGTTTCAAAAACAATACTGCTATTTCTGGGGCTGCATTTGCTGCCAGCGGCATTCGGAAAGAACCTGGTGATTCCCCTGATGTGCACATTAAGGATACCATGAATGCCGGACGCTTCATCAATGACCGGAGGCTGGTGGCAGCATTGGCGCGTGGAGCCACGCAGCAGGTCTATGACTTAATAAAGTTTGGGGTTAATTTTAAGCGAGATGATGGAGAACTATTCGTGATGCAAGCACCCGGACATACATATCCTAGAGCAGTCGCCACTGAGATATTCGTCGGGCATCATATTACTAGACCTATGCGACAGTATGCAGCTAGTGCTGGTATCCAATTTATGGAAGGTATTCCAATAACCAAGCTACTGCGCGTTGGGGATACGGTGGTGGGAGCACTGGGCATAGGTGATAAGGGTCAGGTATTTGTCTTTAATGCTAAGTCTACCATCTTAGCCACTGGTGGTGCCGGAGGGCTTTATCTTAGGACAGATAATGCTGTCGGATTAAACGGAATTGGTTATGCCCTAGCGTATGAGGTGGGGGCTACTTTACGGGATATGGAGTTTGTTCAGTATTATGCAACTGCGTGGGGCAAACATGGAAGGAAGATATACGACTACGAGACCCTTGTGCCAAGAGGCGCTACCATCAGGAACTCTTTGGGCGAGGATATTCTGAAGCGACGCGGGATGGGTGATTTTAGCTTGGTGACCAGGGATATAATGGCCAGGGTAATAATGGAGGAGATTGTTGAAGGTAGGGGAATTGAAGGTAACGTGATTATCGATTTTACTACTATACCTCAGGATAAAGTCCCAGAATTATACGGCTGCGGATTGGTATCTAAGGGGGGAGGTTATCCTGAAAAAGTTCAGGTTGCCCCTACTGTCCACTTTTTCATGGGTGGGATAGAAATAAACGAGAGTAGTGAGACCGGGATTGATGGTCTATACGCTGCTGGTGAGGTTTGTGGTGGCATCCATGGGGCGAATAGGCTCGGTAATAATGCTATTACCGAGATACTCGTCTTCGGCACAATTGCTGGGGACAAGGCAGCTACTAGAGCGTCAAAAATGAACCGAATACCTGCTTCCCAGAGCAAGGTGGCGGCTGAGGTGGAAAGGCTAATTGAACTAGCTTCAGGTAGAAACCATGAGAACCTTGAACAACTTCAGTGGTCGCTGAAGCAAACTATGTGGGACAAGGTCGGCGTAATAAGAAACAAGAAGAGTCTTGAGGATGCCCAGAGAGAAATACTTACGTTACGAGAGCAGCTAGGAACCGTATCACTAACAGACTACCGGCAACTATCTCAAGCCGTCAAGCTAGCCAATATGTTAACCGTCTCTGAGATGATCTGTAGTGCCGCCTTAACCAGAACCGAGAGCCGAGGCGCTCACTACCGGACCGACTACCCTGAAGAAAATAATAAGCAATGGCTAAAAAACATAGAGATTTCCTCTAAAAACAGACATATGACCCTAAAAGTCATCCCGGTTCAAGGTGCTGAGGGATATCGTAAACTAGGTTAGTTCTTTGGGTTCTTATACCGGCAGGTCAATCTTATAGTTCTTCAGCGTATTTTTGATTACGGCAGCTGATTTTTCATCAGGCTCGGTGAGGGGAAGGCGGGGCTTACCGACATTAAAGCCGATGTGGTTAAGGGCGTATTTAACTGGGATAGGGTTGGAGACAATAAACAGGGCATCAATTAGTGGCAGCAGGCGGTGGTGGATGCTGGCTGCCTCAGTTATTTTGCCTGAGACAAAGTTATTAATCATCTCCTTGATTTGCTTGCCAACAAGGTGTGAGGCGACGCTAATGATGCCATAGCCGCCCAGGGCTAGTATATGAAAAGTATCGCTGTCATTGCCACTCCAGACAAGGAAACCTTCTCTTGCCTCGGTGATAATCTTGGAAATCTGCCCTAGATTACCACTGGCTTCCTTTACCCC
>CAZYZL010000115.1:0-3408 GCA_964652005.1 uncultured Dehalococcoidales bacterium
TTCTTAGGCTAGAATACAGTATTAAAGCCGGGTTTGTAAAGGGATGTTTTTTTGGAACTCCTCCCCCCATTTTTAACTTTTGTTTTTCTACCCACCCACCCTCAGAGGCTTCGCCTCTAAAACTCTTCCTTTCCCCTCCCCGATGGGAGAGACAGTTTCTTAAAAGTGCTGTCTAATAACTCTGGATAACTCCTCTCCCCTTTGAAGGAGACTAGCTTAATGGGGTGTTTAGGAGGGGCGCTAGCCCCTCTTCTATAAATACTTTCCCCCTTCCCCTCTAGGGGAAGGGGGATAAAGGGGGGTGGGGTTACCAGATAAAACCTAAGGGGGTGAGGTAGATAAACATTAATTCAATTTGCCCTCGGTAATCGCATTGCGCTATACTTGAGACATGAGTGTTGGTCGGCTGGTGGAAAAGGCTCAGGGGTATCTACCCCCGGAGAGGCTGACCCTGGTCAAGGAGGCGTATCATTTTGCCTCAAAGGCACACCACGGGCAGGTGCGCAAATCAGGTCAGCCCTATATAGAGCACCCACTACAGACAGCCTTGATTTTGGCAGAGCTTCAGCTTGATGCCAGCACTCTGGCAGCAGCCTTACTTCACGATGTCCCCGAGAACTGTGGCATACCTGTTTCCGAGCTTGAAGCCAAGTTTGGCTCCGATGTAGCTAAGCTGGTCGATGGCATCACCAAGCTAGGCAAGCTCTCCTCGCACGCTCCAACTGCGGCAACAATGAAATCGCAGGCAGAGAACCTGAGGAAGATGCTGGTAGCTATGGCTGAGGACCTTAGGGTGGTGTTTATCAAGCTAGCTGACAGGCTACATAACATGCGCACCTTAGACGCTCTATCACCGGATATAGGGCGCTACGTCGCCCAGGAGACTCTAGAGATATATGCTCCGTTAGCTCATCGTCTGGGGATATGGGAGTTAAAGTGGCAGCTAGAGGATTTAGCCTTCCGTTACTTGGTGCCAGAAAGATATCGCCAGATTGCTAGGTTGGTAGCTGCCCGCCGGGCTCAGCGGGAGAGCTTCATAGCTCAGGTAATCCAGATTCTACAAGGCGAATTTGAGCGGATTGGTTTAAGAGCCGAGATATCAGGTAGACCCAAACATATCTACAGCATATACCAGAAAATGGAGAGGTATTCTACCCAGGACAAACACTTTGATGATATACATGACCTTCTCGCCCTTCGGATACTGGTTAGCGCTGTGCCTGATTGTTATAATGCCCTAGGTGTTATCCACAGTTTGTGGCACCCTTTGCCCGGGGATTTCAACGATTTTATTGCTAATCCCAAGTCAAATGGTTACCAAGCTTTACATACTAGCGTAATGTGTTTGGGCACAGTGCCTCTGGAGGTTCAGATTCGCACCCGTGACATGCATCATATTGCTGAATATGGGGTAGCCGCTCACTGGCGCTATAAAGAAGGCGAAGAGAAGGATATCCACTTTGAGAAGAGGATAGCCTGGCTGCGGCAATTAATTGACTGGCACCGTGAGCTCAGCGGGGCGGAAGAGTTCCTGGAATCAGTTAAAACTGATATATTTATTGACCAGGTTTTTGTTTTCACGCCTAAGGGGGAGATAAAGGATTTGCCCAAGGCTTCTACCCCCCTTGATTTTGCTTATCGGGTTCACACCGAGCTGGGACACCGCTGTATCGGGGCTAAGGTGAACGGCAAGCTGGTACCACTGAGTTATCAGCTCAATAACGGTGATGTAGTCGAGATTGTGTCAGCTAAAGGGGCTAAAGCACCGAGCCGAGATTGGCTGAGCCCACACCTGGGCTATATCAAAACATCTCATGCCAGGGAGAAGATAAGGCAGTGGTTTAGGCGGCAGGAAAGGGAAGAAAACATTGAGCGGGGTCGGGAGCTTCTGGAAAAGGAGATGAGGCATCTGGGAATAAGACCCAGCGAGCGGGAGGAGCTAGCCAAGCTGTTCAAGTACGATAGCCTGGATGACTTTCTGACAGCCATTGGCTATGGTGGCATTTCCACCCATCAGATTGCCTTGAAGCTATCTGCCCAGCAGCCACTTCCAGCGAAGGTGGAAGTTACCCGGCCCAAGCCACCAGAATCAGCTATTCAGGTGCTGGGGGTGGAGGATTTAGTTACCCATTTAGCCCGCTGTTGCCACCCTGTGCCCGGAGACAGGATTCTTGGCTATGTTACCCGCAGTCGGGGGGTGACTATTCATCGTCAGGATTGCTATAATGTGGTTCATGAGGATGAGAAGGAGAGATTGATTGCCGTGGGGTGGGGGCAGACCGACTCGGTATATCCGGTTAACATTCAGGTTGAAGCCTGGGACAGGGTGGGGTTAATTCGTGACATTACTACCATTGTGGCTGAGGAGGGGGTCAACATTGCTTCGGTAAGCTCGGTTCACCATGATGACCATACTGTTTGTGAATATTTTACCTTGCAGACCAAGGACTTAGCTCAGCTAAGTCGACTGATGGCAAAAATCGATGGCGTTCGTGGGGTGACAAGGATTTCTCGGGTTGGAGATGAAGCAACGATAAAACCAAAATCCTCAAATTAAGGAGGTAGATATTGCCAGGTATTAAATTGGCTCAAAAATCGGTGCGGGTAGCGGAAAGAAAAAGGCAGAGAAATAAGCCTGTTCGTAGCCTGTGCAAGACCAGTATAACTAAGGCGGAGAGGCTTATCTTCTCGGGCGAGCTTGAGGCGGCTCGGCAGGCGGTGGTGGCTGCCATCAGCGCTTTAGATAAAGCCGCTGAGAAGGGGGTTATCCACCCCAATAATGCCGCCCGCCGCAAATCACGATTGCTGAAGAAGCTAAATGAAGCCCAGGCCTCGTCTTCGGCCAAAACTTGACCTAGAACGGCAAAGGGGTTTATCCTCTAGGGGACGCCGGAAAAGGAAAGCCATGATTCTATCTCAGTTTCAGACTGTAGGTGATGAGCTGTTTACCAAGGGGCTGGTCTCCTCCCAGAGTGGGAATCTGAGTATCAGGCTGGGAGAGCGCATCATCATTACCCGCCGCACCTGCGGGCTGGGCTGTTTGCAGGAGCATGATTTAATTGAGACCGGGATAAATAAGAATGACCGCAATACGCCACTGGCGTCTATAGAACTGGCTGTCCACCGGGCTATTTACCGGGAGACGCCGGCATTAGCCATCGTTCATGCTCACCCCCCTCATGCTGTTGCCCTATCACTAACTGAGACCGAGATTGTGCCCATTGATACTGAAGGTCTGTCAACACTGGGGCGGGTTCCGGTCTTGGGTTGGCACATGGATGTGAAGCCCGGGGGTCTGGCTGATATCATTGTCCGGGCATTAAAGCAACACCATATTATCCTGGTTCATGGTCATGGCAGCTTTGCCATTGGTCAACTGCTTGAGGAAGCCCATAATTACACTGCCAC
>CAZYZL010000116.1:0-1934 GCA_964652005.1 uncultured Dehalococcoidales bacterium
CTTTATAGGCGCAATCTAGGGTGTTTAAGAGGGGCGCTAGCCCCTCTTAAGAAACTATCTTCCCCTTCCCCTTATTAAGGGGAAGGGGATAAAGGGGATAGGGTTAATAAGCAATCTCCAATTAATCTCCTTGTCCAACCTGCCCGAGCTTGCTATAATGGAGCAAGTTTATTTTGGTGGTAAATGGATAAATCTGTGCTGTCATATCACCGAATAGTGGCTAAGTTTGGCACCAGCCTGCTTACCGGCGGCAGCGACCACCTGGACCGGGAGATAATGGCAAACTTGGTGAGTCAGGTGGCGCAACTGCATGACCAAGGGCTGGAGGTGATTATAGTCTCCTCCGGGGCTATAGCCTCTGGCAGGCACAAACTGGGGCTAACCAGAAAGATTAAAGGTATTCCCTTTAAGCAGGTGCTGGCTTCAGTGGGGCAGCATCGTTTGATGAGCCTCTATGAGCAACTGTTCAGTCAGTATGATATCACCGTGGCTCAGGCATTACTTGCCAAGGCTGACCTCCTGGACAGGGCTGGTTATCTAAACGCCCGCAATACCCTTCTGGCTCTGCTGGAGCTGAGGGTATTATGCATTGTCAATGAAAACGATGTGGTGGCAGTGGATGAGCTTCACGAGGCTATATTTGGTGATAATGATAATCTTTCAGCTATGGTGGCTAATCTGATTGATGCTGACCGGTTGCTTATTCTTACCGATACTGCCGGGCTATATACTGCCGACCCCCACTGCGACCCTAATGCTCGCCTTATTTCTGAGGTGCGGAGAATAGACTCAGAGATTGAGCGGCTGGCGGCTGATACCCCCAGCCGCCTGGGCACCGGGGGCATGATTACCAAGATAGAGGCAGCCAAGCTGGCTACTGCCTCCGGGGTGACGGTGGTTATCGCTGATGGTAGGGAGCCAGATATTATTTTAAGGCTGGCAAGCGGTGAGGCTATAGGTACCCGTTTCTTGCCAATTACCAGCAAACTGGAGAGCCGTAAGCGCTGGATGCTCAGCGGTCTTTCCACTAAGGGGCAGCTGGTGGTAGATTCAGGAGCTGCCCTAGCGTTGAGAAAGCAGAAGCGGAGCCTGCTGGCAGCCGGCATAAAAAGCATTGACGGGCAGTTTCAGCGGGGTGATATAGTAAATATCTATGACGCCGAGGGGTCTTGCATTGGCTGCGGCATAACCAACTATAGCTCGGCTGATATTGTGGTAATTAAAGGGGCACACTCCAAGAAGATTGCTTCTCTCCTTGGCTATGACTATGGTTCAGAGGTAGTGCACCGAAATAATTTAATAGTGCTCTAGAAAGAGAGGTCAAAGTGGACCTGGGTAAACTCTATAATTTTTATGATGGAAAGTTTATTGTTAATGTTAGTTATCAGCTCCAGGATAAATCAGAAGCAAGGTGGTGGGGAGAGCTTATACCTACAGAACATAGTGGACAGCTTGGAAACGGTGTTGGTTACGTGATTGAATTAGAAGATGGGCGCAGGGGCCGGTGCTCTATCCGAAAAGAGGTTAATAGAGCAGCAACCGGTAGCCCTTCGCGCTATCGCTATTCTTTTAAAGGGCTTGGACTGCTTAAATAAAGGTAACCAAATAAGGCGTGGTATTATAGGTTTGGAGTTAAAGAGGGGCGAAGCCCCTCTTATATAATCAATTCCCCTTCCCCTTATTAAGGGGAAGAGGATAAAGGGGACGGGGGTCACCATAAAGAAGGGGAGCAGTTATCTATGGGTGAATAGTTAGCTTGGTATGTCTGCGGTGGTTTCGGTACAGTAAAAGTATGGTAAAATAGGAAGCTAGAATGGCAATACACTACAGTAGCGGTTTTGGGAAGCTATATAATAAAGAAACCGGGGAAACCATCCTTGATATTAATTATCAGCTTCTTGAGACCGACCAAACACAATATACCAATAAGAAAT
>CAZYZL010000116.1:2034-3401 GCA_964652005.1 uncultured Dehalococcoidales bacterium
AAGAAATAGAGCCAGTCGGCATGTATATAATTGAATTTAATGACAGTCGGAAGGGCGAATGTATAGTTACCATAAACTCAGAAATCTCAGAGAGAAGACGAAAAGGAGAAAGATTAGCTTTGCATTATTACTGCCGTTTTTATGGGAGAGGCAAGTTAGGCAGGCGTTCATAAACCTGGGGTTAAAAATATGAAATCAGCATTTAAAGAACTGGAAGCGAAGGCTAGGGCGGCTAAGGCGGCTTCCCGCCGCCTGGCTTACCTCTCTACCGAGGTCAAGAATAAAGCTTTACATAATATTTCTGATGACCTGCTGGCTAAGACGGATGAAATACTGGCGGCTAATCAGATTGACTATCATAAGGCACACACCTCAGGCATGAGTGCTGTCTTACTTGACCGCTTAATGCTAGACTCCACTCGCCTTGAGGCTATAGCTAAGGGCGTGCTGGCAGTGGCAGCGTTGCCCGACCCGGTGGGTGAGGTATTTGATATGCGCACCCTGCCCAACGGCTTGCAGCTCGGCAGGAAACGGGTGCCATTGGGGGTAATTGGCGCCATCTATGAGAGCCGACCCAATGTTACTGTAGACATCTCTGTTCTTTGCTTGAAGTCGGGTAATGCCATTATCCTGAGGGGTGGCAGGGAAGCGATTCACTCCAACACCGCCTTAGCTAGAGTAGTTCAGGATGCTGCTAGCAGGGCTGGCGTTCCCGATGGGGCAGTGCAGTTTATTGAAAATACTGGCCGGGCATTAGTCAACCAGATGCTCAAGATGCGCGACTTTATTGACCTGATTGTTCCCCGTGGTGGGGCTGGTCTGATAAAGCTAGTTACCGAAAATGCCACTATGCCAGTGGTTTCAGGTGGGGTTGGTGTTTGCCATACCTATGTGGACAAGAGCGCTGATGTGAACAAGGCGGTGGCTATTGCCTTTAATGCCAAGGTGCAGCGCCCCACCGTTTGTAATGCCTTAGATTGCCTTTTGGTTCATGCTGATATTGCCAAGCGTTGCCTCCCCGTGGTGGCGGTAGAGTGGGCTAAAGCCGGAGTGGAGATGCACTGCGATGAGCGGGCTCTGGCTATCCTTAGGTTAAACTCCTCTTTGAAGCTGGCGCCAGCTACCGACGAGGATTGGGGTAAGGAGTTTCTCTCTCTGGTGGCAGCGGTTAAAGTAGTCGATTCTCTGGATGAGGCATTGGCGCATATTGAACGCTATGGCTCGGGGCATTCTGAGGCTATTATCACCGAGGAATACGGGGCAGCCATGCGCTTTCTTAACGAGGTGGATGCTGCCTGCGTCTATGTTAATGCCAGCACCCGGTTTACCGATGGTGGTCAGTTTGGCTTGGGGGCTGAGGTGGGCAT
>CAZYZL010000117.1:0-3378 GCA_964652005.1 uncultured Dehalococcoidales bacterium
GCGGTTAGCTCAGTTGGTTAGAGCACCTGCTTTACACGCAGGGGGTCAGAGGTTCGAGTCCTCTACTGCCCAGTATAGATATGAATTGAGGTCGTTAGACCTCCTGATTGTTTGGTAAGCCACAGGTGGCCAAATAGAAAGCTGACCGCCTGATTGCATAAGGGATGGGTTCGCAAATGAAAAATGGTTGTATCTACCAAGCTTCAGGTGCCGTCAGGAACATCACTGAAGTCCCTTAGACTGAACATTTCGTCATTTTACCATTGAAGAGGTAGAAACAGTCATAGAATTGGGACACTAGGCCCCAAGGGATTAGATTGACATTACTCCCACTTTAATCAATTGGCAATGCGGAATTTACACTAGTTTTTAACTCCGAAGGCTCAAATCGGCTTGCTCCAAAAGGGTATGCCTTGCGGCAAGGCAGGAGCGGTGCTAAGATTGGCGTAACCAAAAAGACTTCTATCTGGCATAAGTTTAGTTAGAGTAATTGGCAATGGACAGTGGGTAAAGCAATAGAGTTTGGCTTAAGGAGGTTTACTCCATTAGTAGCGCTATAGTTGAAGGGGAACCACCATCAGGAAGCTAAGTTTCCCCTCGTTCCTTACAGGATTTTTGCCTATTTTTGTGCTGGCACACTTCAGCCATCACCTGCTAACGGCATTACCAATACCTCTTCTGCCATTTATCCGCGATGAATTTGCTCTCGATTACACTCGAACTGGACTGATAATTTCGGCATTCAGTCTTTCTTATGGCATTAGCCAGCTACCTGCAGGATGGCTATCGGACCGCATTGGCCCCCGCATAGTAATCGTTTTGGGCATATCTGCCGTAGCTGTGTTCGGGCTTTTGGTAAGCATTTCTCAAACCTTTACAATGATGCTTATCTTTCTGGTGCTGATGGGAATGGCAGGCGGTGGCTATCATCCCACCGCCACAGCACTAATATCAGCAGTAGTTGAATCGAAGGCTCGAGGGCGAGCACTGGGGTTCCACGCCATTGGTGGTAGTGCCAGCTATTTCTTGGTCCCAATAATTGCCGCTGCTATGGCTTCTGTTTGGAGCTGGCGCAGCGCATTCATCGGTCTGGCTATTCCCACTGTCGCGTTTGGGGTCGTGTTTTATATGCTTCTAGGCAAGCGAGCAGCCACCAGCAAAACTGAGCATGAGCCAGGCAGCAGTCATACTAAGACTTCACGTGCCCCTGGCTATTTACGACGCCTGATCCCGTTTATGATTCTGAGCACATTCGCTGCCGCCGTAACACTCTCTGTAGCATCGTTTATCCCGCTGTTCATGGTTGATCAGTTTGGTGTTGCCAACGAGACAGCGGCGGGCTTTTTAGCCCTTATATACTCTGCTGGGTTCTGGGCGGGCCCTCTGGGCGGATACCTATCCGATCGGCTAGAGAGGGTGAAGTTGATGCTTGCGGTTGGCTTTGTTAGCGGTTCTGTTATCTACCTCATAAACTTGGCGACATACAGCTTGGGGATCGGCGCTTTATTGGTTGGCATGGGTATGCTCAATTATATACGTATGCCAGTTTCGGAATCTTATATCATTAGTCAGGCCCCGGAGCATCGCCGCTCAACGATACTCGGTGTTTACTACTTTGGTGGTATGGAAGGCGCAGGCGTGCTCACGCCAGTGATTGGTTATCTTATTGACCATTTTGGTTTCTACATCTCGTTCGCAATTGCTGGTGCCACATTAGCTTTAGTTACGCTCATCTGCTCCATATTCTTATGGAGAACCCGGGGCTAACATTTCCATAAGGATTCATTGTCGTTTTCTGGTAATCTGCTACTTACTGTTAAAGGTTAGCAAAAAGCCAAAATGTGCAACCTTACAACAAGAACCTCTTAATCGCCGCCGCCAGACCGCTATGGTCAACATCAAGGGTAATGTAATGAGCTGCTGCCTTGACCTCATCAGGAGCATTGCCCATGGCAATAGCTAAACCAGCTAAGGAAAGGAGGGGAATGTCATTGGTTCCATCCCCCACCGCCATAACCTCGGTCATAGATATTCCTAAATGCGAAACTAATGCTTCCAGTGCCTTCCCCTTAGATACCCCGGGGTCAACCACATTGATAAAGTCAACTCTAGGATAAGCCGGCGTCCTTACCCAGGAAAAGTGAAGGCGGTCATTAAACTGAAGGTAGAAACTCTTTGCCTTGGCCACTTCCGCAGGGGAGGAGGTCATCAATTCCGCCTTAATAATCTGCTCTTGATCCAACACCTTGATTAAATCTCCCACTACCGGCTCAAGGTCAAAGAACTGGCGATGAATGTCAGTGCCCCATGTCTCCTGCTCGACAAAATATCGGGTTGCCGAATAAAGCTCAAGGTATGTGTCATTTGAGCGAGCAAATTCAACTGCCTGCCTCACTATTAATTTATTAAGCGGTTGAACATAGACCTCTTCGTTCTGATTAGTGTTGCTGACCAAGGCGCCGTCAAAGAATATATGATAGCCATCTAGCGATAGTTGTTTAATAATCTTTAAGCAGGCACGAGGTACCCGCCCGGTAGACAGGCAGACCTCTATCCCTGACTGCCGGGCTTTAGCCAATGCCTCCCTGTCCTTATCCGAGATGCTTCCGTCCCTGCCGATAAGCGTACCATCTATATCGACCAACAATAGTTTATACTTCATTAACTACCTCGCTTTCCAGATAGTGGCGAAGTGTCATCGCATTTCTCACCGCAAACGCCTCAGCATCATTATTAAAATAGATATAGATTGCCTTGACCTCTGGTGGCAAACTGGAGAACCTCCTTGCCCAATCTGCCAGCTCCTCGTCAGAGTAACAGCTAGAGTAAAGCCCGGTGCTACCATGAAACCTGATGTAGGCAAAATCTGCCGTCGCCACCAGAGGGCAGCTAAAAAAGGGCATATCAAAAACGCAAAGCCCGACATTATACCGGCGCAAAATTTCAAACACCGACTCGTCAAGCCAGGACTCGTGTCTGAACTCAAGCACATGCTTCAATCCCCGGGGTAAAATGGACAGGAAAGACTCCAGCCTAGCATCATCGCGGTGCATATTGGGGGGAAGCTGGCATAAGAGGGGGCCCAGCTTCTCCTTCAGGGTTTTAGCCCTAGTAAGAAAGGTGCCTAACGGCTCCTCACTATTCTTGAGTCGCTTGATGTGAGTGATAAAACGACTCACCTTAACGGCGAAGGTAAAATTGGCTGGCGAAGAGTCGTGCCAGGCAGCAAAGGCTTGCTCTGAAGGTAGGTGGTAAAAGCTATTATTGAGTTCAACGGTGGTGAAATGGCGGGCATAAAACTCAAGCCACTTCGCCTTGGTCAATTTATCAGGATAGAATAGGTGCTGCCAGTGGTCATAATGCCAGCCCGATGTGCCA
>CAZYZL010000118.1:0-3369 GCA_964652005.1 uncultured Dehalococcoidales bacterium
TCCCCTAGAGGGGAAGGGGGAAGTAGTTTTAAGAGGGGGCTTCGCCCCCTCTTTTTTATTCCTCCCCCTCGCCTTCCAGGAGAGGGGGACTAAGCGGGTTCCCAGGAAAATCGAAGATTTTTCTGGGTGCTTTAAGGGGGTGAGGTGCAGAAAGTTAAGGTGTCACTAAGGCATTGAACGAGTACAAAACCTTTCCTTTTACTTAAAGCTGGGATATAATTTCAAACCAAAGAGAGGCTAACCTGCTGCGTGGCAAGGTGCTGAAGCACGTATTAGGGGAGAGGTATAGGTAGAGGTAGTCTTGACCTCTTCGTGTTTTAGCTGGGTTTCTAAGATTTTTCTTTTTTAACTCCCCAATATCTGGCAAGTATGCCACTAGCTATCCAGCAAACAATAGCAATGATAAGACCTACCATGAAATCATAGACGTGGAGGAATAAGCCTACCAAGAGAATAATGAGTCCTAATGCACTTAGAATACTAATATAGGCTCTTTTAGCATTTTTTGACACGAGAATTACCTCCTTTCATTTACCTATTTAGTTAATGTGTCTATCTAATTACCTTCTGTCCCACATACTGTTGAAGCACTTCAGGAATAAAGATGCTGCCATCAGCCTGCTGGTAGTTCTCCATGATAGCGATGAGCACCCGGGGCAGGGCTAGACCTGAGCCATTGAGGGTATGGACGAACTGTGGCCTGTCTTCAGGCGATGGGCGGTAGCGGATGTTAGCCCGCCGGGCTTGGAAATCGCCGCAGTTGGAGCAGGAACTCACCTCCAGCCACTCCTCACAGCCGGGAGCCCACATTTCAATATCATAGGATTTTTGGGCGGCGAAGCCTAATTCGGCAGTGCAAAGCTGCTTCACCCGATAGGGAAGCCCCAGTTTTTGACAGACCTGTTCGGCGTCATTTACCAGTTTCTCCAGCTCCTGATCAGAGGTGGATGGCTCGGTGAATTTATACAGCTCCACCTTATCAAACTGGTGCCCCCGTTTTATGCCGCGGGTATCCTTTCCCGCCGACATTTTCTCACGGCGAAAACAGGCGGTGTAGGCAACGTAGTAAATAGGCAGGACTCCCGGCGGTATAATTTCATCGCGGTGGAGGTTGGTGACTGGCACCTCAGCCGTAGGCACGAGCCAGAGGTCGTCCTCTTCATCATGATATAGGTTATCGGCAAATTTAGGCAGGTTCCCCGAACCGACCATGCACTCCCGCTTGACCATGAAGGGGGGATATACCTCCTGGTAGCCGTGTTCGGCGGTATGGAGGTTGAGCATGAAGGAGATGATGGCTCTCTGTAGTCGGGCGCCCAGTCCTTTGAGCACATAGAAGCGGGTGCCGGAAAGCTTTACCCCTCTTTCAAAGTCGATGATGTCCAGAGATTCACCCAGTTTCCAGTGGGGGGCTGGGTCAAAATCAAAGCTTCTTGGCTCTCCCCAGGCACGAACTATCGGGCTATCCTTTTCACCCTTGCCTACAGGAACCGATGGCTCGGGGACATTGGGCACCTGAAGCAGGAGCTCTTCCAGTTGGTTATCCAGGCTTCTTACTTCTTCTTCCAGTCCTTTAATCATGGCACGCAGGTCACGCCCTTCCTCAATGGCTTCTTCGTTCGCTTTTCTCTCTCGGGCAGCCTGTCTTCTTTCGTGCCTCAGGCTCTCCAGCTCAAGTAGCTTCCGGCGGCGTTCTTGGTCGAGCTCCACAATCTCGTCCAGCGGGGCAGTGTCTTGGCGGTTAGCGACCGCCTGCCGTACTTGGTCTATATTTTCACGGACAAATTTCAGGTCAAGCATAGATTCTCCTTATTACGTTTCTTATCTTTGTTTGCCTGCGTTGGCGCTCTTCAAAACAGGAATGGTATGAACATTTTGGTTATTCCCCTGTACTCAGCGTATTCAGCACCGAACTTGCGGAGATTCTCCGCCTCTTCAACCTTGGCGGTAGCTATCAAAAAGGCTGAGGTTATTATAACCAAGACGCTGCCGAGAAGCGACGGAGCCTTAAAGAACACTCCCCACCCAAACAAAAGCAATGAACTATAGAGAGGGTGCCAGATGTATCTATACGCACTCCGCATAACCAATGTGGTAGTATTGTCAATTCCACCTTTCGGTCTTCCAAGTGTGCTAAGCATATAGAATCCATGCACCGCTAGAATTAATGAGGAAATAAGCAACAACCACGAAACGATTTGAAGACCGGAGAAGGGGTCGCTAAACCAATGCTCTAGGTTGAGCAAGATTAAAGCCAGAATAGACTCGAAGGCAAAAAACCGGAAGAAGCCGTGAGAGCGTGGATTGCGTAAGGAAGTCCACGATACAAACACAATCGCTACCGAAGCAACAGCGAAGGCGATTATTTTGAACATAGTGTCATTCATTTAATCTCGCTATGCTTTACTTAGACTAACCCTCCCCCTTTATCCCCCTCCCTTGATAAGGGAGGGGGAATGGGTTTTATAAGAGAGGCTTCGCCTCTCTTTAATTCTCCTTATTAATATATACTCTTCCGAAAGAAACGGGAAGAGTTGTAGAGGGGGCGAAGCCCCCTCTTAATTATTTATCCCCCCTTCCCTTGTAAGGGAAGGGGGTCAGGGGGATAGGTTGCTAAGAATCTGTTTTAGGCTACCTTTGATAAACGACCTTTTTATGGTTTCTCCTTAAGTTGTGGGAACAGGATTACCTCACGGATTGATTGCTGACTGGTTAACAGCATCACCAGGCGGTCGATGCCAACACCCAGCCCCCCGGCAGGGGGCATGCCATACTCCAGCGCCAGCAGGAAATCTTCATCTATCACCTCGACTGGCTCACCTTCAGCATGGCGCTGCTTCTGTTGCTCCAGGAAACGCTGCCTTTGCTCTAGGGGGTCGTTGAGTTCAGTGAAGGCGTTAGCAATCTCCATCCCCCCGGCAAAGGCTTCAAAACGCTCCACCAGGCGGTCGTTATCGGGTTTGGTCTTGGCTAGGGGTGACATTTCCACCGGGTAGTCCACAAGGAAGGTGGGTTGTATCATATTTGGTTCGACAAAGGTTGAGATAAGCTCGTCTATAAGCCTGCCCCTGTCTTTTTGCGGGTCAACCTCCATTTTTAACTCTTGCATGGCAGCTCTGAGCGAATCGGTATCAGGGTAGTGCTCAAAGTCAATGCCGCTGTATTTGATAATCGCCTGGCGCAATTCCAGGCGCTGCCACGGGGGCTTAAAGGATAGCTTGTTACCCCCCAACTCAACCTTATCACTGCCCAGAACCCGGTGACAAACTTCAGACACCATCTCTTCCACCATGCGCATGACATCATTATAGTCGGCGTAGGCTTCATAGCTTTCCAGCATGGTGAACTCAGGGTTGTGCTTGGTGGAGA
>CAZYZL010000119.1:0-3299 GCA_964652005.1 uncultured Dehalococcoidales bacterium
CCCGCTTACAGCGCTGGTTTTAGAACCATGATTTGGCTAGGGGTGGGTAGTTCTCCTCGTTTAAACTCCGCCTGGCTGGCATCCAGCCGCCTTACATTTGTTTTCCCGCGGAGGAATTCATCCAGCCCTTTGATGTTAGGGATGCCCTTCTCTGTCTTATAGTGCATGGGTATGATTACCCTGGGCTTCAACTGGTTACAAACCTGGGTGGCAGCTTTGGCATCAATGGTATAATAACCACCTACCGGGATGAACAATATATCCACACTGCCTAACTCTGCCACCTGCTTACCATCAAGTAAGTGACCCAGGTCACCAAGATGACAGACTTTTATCCCATCCACCTCAAAACAGAATATGGTGTTATTACCCCTCAACTTACCCTTAGCCTCATCATGATAGCTGGCAATACCCTTAAACTCTATCCCCTTAGCCGTTGACCTGCCCACGCCTCTAACTACCTTGGGATTGCCTTTGACCCCAGCTACATTACAATGGTCAAAATGGTCATGGCTTACAGTAACGATATCAGCCGATTCTGTTATCTCCCCATAGGTCAACTCAGGACCTGTCTCATAGGGGTCAGTGATTATTTTTACTCCTGCGTCTGAGGCGATAACAAAGCTGGCATGCCCTAAGTATTTAATCTTCACAGTTAACCCGCTTTCTATTTGGCAAGGGAAAGGGCAAGGTTGACCAGAGTGCGCACCGTCACCCCGGTTGCCCCTTTTACCACATAGCCCCGGCTTTTTTCACTTAGACTGGTGCCAGCAACATCCAGGTGAACCCAGGGGGTGTCACCAGCAAATTCAGCCAGGAAGTGAGCTGCGGTGATAGCCCCTCCCCATTTACCACCTACATTCTTAATATCAGCGACCTCGCTCTTTAATTGCTCTTTAGCCTGTTCATACAGCGGCAACTGCCACATAAGCTCACCAGCGCCAACACTGGCGGCAATTAACTTGTCCACCAGCGCCTGATTATTACCAAAAACACCACTACAGTCATCACCCAGGGCTACATGGCAGGCTCCGGTCAGCGTAGCCACATCAACTATACGCTTAGCACCAAGCTTATTGGCGTAGCCCAAGGCATCAGCCAGGATTAACCGCCCTTCGGCATCAGTAGAGATAATCTCAATGGTCTTACCATTCATGGCGGTTAGGACATCGCCAGGTTTCAACGCTTCGCCACCGGGCAGGTTTTCGGTGCAGGGAGCAATAGCCACCACGTTGAGCTTGGGCTTAAGTTGAGCAATAGTAGTTATTGCCGCCATAACCGCCGCCCCCCCAGCCATATCGCCCTTCATCTCCTGCATCCCTTCTGACGGCTTTATGGAAATACCCCCGGAATCAAAGGTTATCCCCTTACCAACCAGGGCTAAATCAATTTCAGCCCAATCGCCCCCCCGATAATGGAGGACGATGAATTTTGGCGGTTGCCGACTTCCCTGGGTCACCCCAAACAGTGCCCCCATGCCCAGCTTCTGCATCTGCTCCCGCTCCAGAACCTGGAGTTCAAGCCCATAGTCTTTAGCCAAACTGGCGGCTGTCTCAGCCATATGAGACGGCGTCATATAGTTAGCCGGCTCATTGACCATGTCACGAGCCAGTTTAGTCGCCTCAGCCAGAACCCTGCCTTTATCGCTACCCTGTTGCAAAATAGGGAGCTTGGTTTTATCGGCTTCAACGATAGTGAGTCGCTTAAGCTCACCATGCTCAGCTTCCTTGGTCATATGCCGGCGAAATGAGTAGACGCCGAGCAAGGCACCCTCGGTCACCGCCTGAGCAACACCATCCAGACCTATCCCCGCGACCCCGGCTCCCAGAGCAACAGTGGCAGCATAGCTAATCTCCCTCTGCTGTAAAAGTCGGCAAGCCTCGCCCGCTGCCATCCGAACCCTATCCAGAGACAGCTCCTCCTTTTTACCCAAGCCGACAACCACCACCCTGGCTGCCGGGAGCTTACCCAGGCTGTGAACAATAGTTACCTCATTAAGTTTGCCTTTTATCTCACCCTGACCAATGAGTTGAGAGATAGCCCCGTCTAAAGCCTGGTCTATTACTGCTAGGTCGCCATCAGGGCACACCATCCCCTCAAAGAAGCTCACTATGATGGCCTCGGTTTTAATCCGGGTAATATCACCAGCTATGACATTAATCTCCATTTAAATCTCCTTAACGCTTTACCTCACGAACAATCTTGTCCAGTACCGGGGTAATATCTCTGGAGGTATCTACAGCATAGTGGTTACGGCATATTTTCTGGACTGTGGACTTCATCCTCTGATAGACCCCCCAGTCGGCGTCCGATTTACTCTCTGGTTCAGCTCCTTCTTGCCTGGACTTAAGCCGTTCATATACCACCTGAGGTGGTGCCTCAACCCGCACCAGGATAAGCCTAACATCCAGACGGTCGGCAATATTATACAGCCGCTCACGATATCGCTCTGATAGATTGGTTGCATCTAAGATAAGGGAAATTCCCTTCTTAAGCAGCCTTTCAATGAGGAGGTGCAATGCGCGGAAAAGGCGGGAGCTCTCCTGTGAACTGTAGCTTGGGGGTGAGAAAAGCGCCTTACGTAAGGCATCACTTTCCACAATAACAAAGGAAAGTCTCTCGGCTAGCTTACTGCAGAAGTGAGATTTTCCTGTTCCAGGCAAGCCGCTGACGGCAATAAAAGCTGGCTTGACTACCGGCTCGGGAAGCTGCCCCAAGCTATCGGTCAGGCGCTGGACATCAGAAATAAGCTGGCTATCCTCCACACCACCAATTATAGAATGTTTGCCTCATTTTGGCTAGATGTTGGCTATCTTCTACCTCTTTGCCTGCGGTCAAAGACAAAATCCTTTTTACTACCAGCCCTAGCCAGAGCCGCCCTAGCCGTGGGGAGAAACTTTACCAGTATTATTAAGCCGAGGACAACGCTGAAGATAATAAACGGTGAAGATTTCATGCCCAACCAGCTAATGAAGGGCAGCGCTAACAGCCCAATGCCCATAGACAGGGCAACATTACGGGTGATTATGAAGGGCATGAAGACTACACCGAAGAAGAAGGCTAACCCAAGCGGATAGCCATAGACGGGCAGCAAAACAAATAGGGCACCTATGCTAGCCCCCATACCCTTGCCACCGCTGAATTTCAGGAAGACCATCCAGTTGTGACCAATAACTGCTGCCAACGCCGCCGCCAGAACAAAGGTCGGGGACACATCCAGTAGCCATTGAGCTATGGCTACCGCAGCTGCCCCCTTACATACATCAGCAATGCCCGCCACCGCAGCAGGAACAACCCCC
>CAZYZL010000120.1:0-3283 GCA_964652005.1 uncultured Dehalococcoidales bacterium
CCCCCTTCCCTTAGTAAGGGAAGGGGAGTGAAGGTAAGAGAGGGGGATACAGGGGGTGAGGTAGATATAGTAATCTATATTAGCATCAGGAGCAACTAAAATGGTAGTCACTAAAAGGATTAGTCTCCAGACTAAGGGGCACTGCGATATTATTAACATTACGCCACAGGTAGAACAGCAGTTAGCTGAGACGGATATAACTAGTGGAACAGTTACCCTGTTTGTCCCCGGTTCAACCGCTGGAATTTCCACCATTGAATATGAATCTGGGCTACTCTCTGATTTCCAGAGCATGTGGGAGCGGAATGTGCCCAAAGACATCCCCTACAACCACGACCGCGCCTGGGGCGAGGGCAATGGGTACTCGCATGTCCGAGCCTCACTACTGGGTGCCTCGCTGGTAATCCCGTTTCACGACAAACGGCTGGCTTTGGGCACCTGGCAACAGGTTGTGCTGGTAGATTTTGATAACAGGCCGAGGTCAAGGCAAATCGCAGTGCAGATTATGGGTGAGTAGAAGAGATTGTTTATTAACCTCACCCCCCTTAGGTTTTTATGTGGTAACCCTCCCTCTTTATCCCCCTCCCTTTATAAGGGAGGGGGAATTCGTTATGTTAGAGGGACTTCGTCTCTCTAAAGCTCCCTAGATTGCGCCTATAAAGAGGGAAGGGGGTCAGGGGAATAGGTTGCTAAACGACCTCAGTAGAAGGTTTTTGACAGCGGTTAAGCCAAAGCTTATAATATGAGACGCTCAATGGAGTAAACCATAGAAAGGTGGTATGAGATGGCAAACCTGATAGGCAAGAGGTATCGCTGTGCTAAATGTGGTGCTGAGTTTATCGTTACCAGGGGCGGCGAGGGCACAATCCACTGCTGTGGTCAACCCATGGAGCTTAAGAAATAATTAAGCTAGTTCGTGGGGTATTAGTTAAATGGCAAGCCAATTAGGTAAGAGGTATCGCTGTTCTAAGTGTAACACTGAGATACTATGCACTAAAGCCGGGGAGGGCACACCTACCTGCTGCGGTCAGGAAATGGAAATCCAGGAACCCAGACCAATCCCGTCTTCAGATTAAATAAGTTTATTTACCTTGCAGCAAAGAGAAAAATTCAGCCCTAGTCTCAGCTCGGTGACGGAAGGTACCTCTGAGGGCTGAGGTAACAATAGTGCTTCCCGGTTTCTTGATGCCCCGCATAATCATACACAGGTGCTCAGCCTGAACAATCACCCCTACCCCATCAGGCTCAAGCCCATTAACAATGGCATCAGCAATCTGGGTAGTCATTCTCTCCTGGATCTGAGGGCGCTTGGCAAAGATTTCCACCACCCGAGCCAGCTTGCTCCCACCAACAACACGCCCGCTGGCATTAGGAATATAACCTACATGAACCATACCATAAAACGGCAAAAGGTGATGCTCACACATGGAATAAAAGGGGATATCCCTGAGAATGACCATCTCGCGGTGCCCTTCCTCAAAGCCCACGGTCAACTCTTCCCTGGGGTTCATATTAAGTCCCATAAAAAGCTCGGCATACATCTCAGCCACCCGCCCTGGAGTGCCTATTAACCCCTCTCTTTCCGGGTCTTCGCCAATAGCCTTGATGATAGAAGTTACCGCTACCTTAATCGCAGTCTCATCAAACACGCCAGACCTCCTTTAACGCTTACCAGAGACCTTACGGTCTAAATACTTTATCGTCTCTCTGGATACAGTAGCATAGCGCTCATTGCCCAGATAGAGGACAGGGCTGACCTTAGTCAAATCCAGTGTCTCCTCTGGAGCAAAGGCTTCCTTGAGTAAATGAACAGCCACAATCTCTCCCACCAGCATCCTGTGGTCACCGTAGAGCCTATCATCAACCAGCTTGCATTCATAGGCAGCATAGGCGTCCTTTAAAATTGGCACTGCTGTCTTTAATGGCTTGTCCTTGGCAATATCAAACTGGCGAAACTTGTCTATCTCTTCTCCCTTGCTACCACCTACCGAGGCAACTAACTCAGCCTGTTCAAAGGGCAGGAAGTTGACTCCAAACTCCTTGCTCTTAACAATGAGCTGATAGGTGAACCTCTTGGGGGAGATGGATATTCCGTAGAGGGGCGGACTAAAGGAGATAGCGGTATGCCAGGTTACTGCCATGGCATTTTCCCTGCCTTTAGCCTGGGCGGTGGCTATAGTAGCTAACCTGGGGTAGTGGTGATAATACGCTCCTATGTCTTCGCTAATCACCTTAGCCATTTTTAAACCTCTATTAAAATTTTCCGGAAACAATTCCTATCTGATTAGCTTTGATAATTGTTTCAGTTGTTATGTCAAGTTATCTTAACTCAAGCCTAGAGCCCGCTCCACAGCGGCTAAATTAGCCGGAAGCTCAAGAAAGGGCTCAGCGTCCTTTACTGCCGTCTCGGTATCCTTGAGCCCGGTGCCGGTTACCACACAGACCACCCTACTTTGCGAGAAATCCATCCCCTTCTGAGAGAGTTTTACCAGTCCGGCTAGAGAAGCTGCTGACGCTGGCTCGCCAAAAACGCCCCCCTTGGTTGCTATAAGCCTCTGGGCAGCCAGGATTGCTTCATCGCTGACCATATCAATAACGCCGTCGGATTCATCGCGAGCTGCCGCTGCCTTCTGCCAGCTAGCTGGGTTGCCTATTCTTATTGCCGAAGCCACAGTCTCAGGCTTTTCAATAACATACCCCCGAACAATAGGGGCAGCACCCTCCGCCTGAAAGCCCATCATCCTGGGCTTACGCTTTGCCCTATCTGCCTGACAATATTCCACAAAGCCCTTCCAGTAGGCAGTAATATTGCCAGCATTACCCACGGGGATAAACAGGTAGTCTGGGGCGTCACCTAAACTATCAATAATCTCAAAGGCGGCGGTTTTTTGTCCCTCGAGCCGGTGGGGGTTAATCGAGTTTACCAGGGCAATCGGATGCCTCTGGGTCAGGCTTCGCACTATATTTAGTGCCTGGTCGAAATTTCCGTCAATAGTAACTATTTTAGCCCTATAAATAATAGCCTGAGCCAGCTTACCCAGGGCAATCTTGCCTTTAGGCACAACGATAATAGCGTCAAGCCCACAATAGGCAGCGTAGGCGGCGGCTGAAGCACTGGTGTTGCCGGTGGAGGCACACATTATAGCTCGGCTACCAGCTTCGAGCGCCTTAGCCACAGCCACCACCATACCCCTATCTTTAAACGAACCGGTAGGATTACACCCCTCCAGCTTGAGATATAGCTCGCCACAGCCGGTCTCTCTCTCCAACTGGCGACACCTGA
>CAZYZL010000121.1:0-3151 GCA_964652005.1 uncultured Dehalococcoidales bacterium
CTTGGCAAGGGAGGGGGAATTATTTTGTAAGAGAGGCTTCGCCTCTCTTTAACTCCCCTTTAGTATCTATCTTTAACAAAGGGGGGATAGGTTGCTAAACAATCTCAAGACAGCGTTTGAGTTTACCACATTGATGAATTATACTGTTATCTGGACAGTAGATATAGGCACTGGTTGGAGGTGACACGATGCTGATAGTAGAAAATCTCCAATTGAGGTTAAATGGTAACTCAATAATCAAAGACTTAAGCTTGCATGTTAATAAGGGAGAAATACACGGGGTTCTGGGGGAAAATGGAACCGGTAAGACCACCATTGCCTATCTAATAATGGGGGTGAATAACTACAAGCCCACCGCGGGGAGGATTCTCTTTGAGGGTCAGGATATTGCTGACCTTTCTGTTTCCCAGAGGGCAAAGAGGGGGATAACCCTAGCCTGGCAAGAGCCAGCGAGGGTGGAAGGGCTAAGTGTCAGGGACTACCTCAAGCTAAGCGGCAATAACTTTGGCATTGAGCAGGCTAAACATTACCTGCGCATGGTAGGGATGGAACCAAAGCAATATTTAGATAGATATATTGATAACACCTTGAGTGGCGGTGAAAGGAAAAGGATAGAGCTGGCTTCGGTGTTAGCTATGCGCCCCAAACTAGCTATATTGGATGAACCCGACTCTGGCATAGATATTGTAGCCTTACCGCTGATACTTAATGGCATAGTAGAAATGAACCGCCAGGGGTCGTCTGTTTTACTGATTACCCATAGTGAAAAGATGGCAGAAATAGCCCACCGGGTGTCTATATTATGCGCCGGTAAGATAATTAGAACTGGAGCAGCAGCAGAAACAAGCCTGTGGTTCAAGGATAACTGTCGGACCTGTCTCCATATCAATGAGCCAGTAGAAGAGGATGAAAAGCTATGATTTCGGTAGAACAAGAATATCAGGGGATGGTTGATGCCTATGAAAAGGCTGGTGGCGCTCGCAGTGCCTTATTAAGCACGGATGCAGCCAGACTGGTTATCCACAGGAATAAGGTGCTGAGTGCTAACGAAGTAAAAGGGATAAGGTTAGAAACAAAGGAAACTGCGACCGGTGTTAACCTCTACTTCCTGGTAGAAGAGGGGACTAGGATACTGCACCCAGTCCACTTATGTTTTGGCATTCTCCCCAAGGAAGGACTGCAGGAAATTATCTTGAAGGTGAACGCTCAAGATAACAGTGAGGTACATGTAATTGCCCACTGCCTCTTCCCCAATGCCGTCAAAGTGATACATAAAATGGATGCCGATATAGAGCTCGGAAATAATGCGAAGTTCGATTATAAGGAAACCCATTACCACGGAGAGTTTGGTGGCATTGAGGTAATACCAAAGGCAAAAGTTAAAGTGGGGAAGGGCGGAGTATGGCAGAGCACCTTTGCCTTAAGCCAGGGGCTGGTCGGAAAGTTGGACTATGATTTCGAGGTGTTCTGCCAGGACAGGGCAGTGGCTGAACTGGTAGTAAAGGTGTACGGGAAGGGGTCTGATGATATAAAAGTGTGGGAAAAAATCCACCTTAATGGGGTAGGAGCCAGGGGTCTAGCCAAAAGTCGCATAGTGCTGAGTGATAAGGCTAAGGCTGAGGTCAGGGGAGAAACCTACGGGAATGCCCCCTATGCCCGGGGACATGTTGACTGCATTGAGCTGGTTAACGGGACGGAGGCAGTAGCCAGGGCAATACCAATTGTCTCGGTAACCAACGATAAGGCGAAGGTAACCCACGAAGCCGCCATAGGTAGCATAGATAGAAAACAGGTAGAGACCCTGATGGCACGGGGGCTGGACGAGACCGAGGCAGTAGATGTGATTGTCAGAGGCATCTTGAGATAATCGGGTTTAGCGGGGGAGAGGTGTCACTAGATTTAACCAAGGTGGCGGCGCAGGTTGGGAGTATGGTCGCCAGGCTGAAAGCCAGCGGTGAAGAAAAGCGAAAGCGCCTTCAGTATGCCCTGGATGTCCTCAGTAATAGGGCTACCGAACTAGATAGTTTAAAAAAGAAAATCGCCTCCAGCAAGACTACCTGGCTTGTTGCCGGTTTGGTTGATGGACTTGACCGGCACTATAAGCCACTACCCCTCCCCCCAGATTACACGGTCATTGCCACCGATGGCTCTCATATTGACGTTGACCGGCATCGGTCAACCAGGTGCTATCTGATAAATATAGGCACCGTCGTTCTTCACTATGGTGCCCAGCCTGATGCTCTCCTTGATAGCTTCCCAGCGCTCTATTTCGGGGATGAAGACCTGGTTATTGCGCCCGATGGGGCTAAAGGTCGGGAGCAACCGATAGAAGGCGTGCTTCTGGGTATAAAGCGCAGTGTTGACGAGTGCCACCAGTTAGCCAGGCTGGCGGCAGAGCTACCCAAGGATAGCTCAAGCCTGGCACTGCTTGATGGCTCGCTTATTCTATGGGGTCTGGCGGGACAGGTCTATCCCGATTTTGTCATTGAGTCGCTGCTGGACAGAGGTTTTATCCGCCACCTTGAGGAAATAAGGAAGCTTAATACTGATAAGAGAATTGCCCCTGCCAGCTACATTAGCTTTCCCCGTAGTACCGATGTGGTCAACGCCCTGCGGGTGGCTATATGCCCTTATGAGCCGGCTGACTGCGACCGCCATTGCTCAACTGGAGACAAAAGAGACTGCGATGCAGTGGCTGGCGTTCAAGACCGGGAGCTATTTTCAAATATATTAGGTCAGGGAGAAAGGTCAGCCATCTTTACCAGTCAATCGTCTATAGTCCAGAAGCACTATGGAGTCCATCAGGTCTATTTCTTCTATCTCAGGGTGGATGATGAAGTAGCCAGGGTTGAGATTCCGCAGTGGGTAGCCAGAGACGATAATCTGCTCAATTTAACCCATAGTCTGGTTTTAGACCAGTGCCGGCGGGGGCAGGGATACCCGGTGGCGCTAACTGAAGCCCACGAAAAGGCGGTAGTAACCACCGCCGATAGAGAGCAGTTCTGGCAGTTGGTGGAGTCATTGATGGTAGAGGGTAAAATGCCCACCCCCACCTCCGCCAAAAGTTTTAGTAAACGGACAAGGTGGGTTTAGAGCTTCCCCCTTTGAAAAGGGGGAACAAGGGGGATTTTAAAATCCCTCTCAATCTCCC
>CAZYZL010000122.1:0-3045 GCA_964652005.1 uncultured Dehalococcoidales bacterium
CTATTTAATCTCTACCCTGCCGATGAGCTTTTCTACTTCCTGGCGGTCGTTGCAGAAGGCGAGCAGGCTTTCGCCAGTGATGATTCGCTTAAGATAAAGTCCGACCAGGGATTCATCCAGAGAAATCATCCCCATTTCCCGGTGAGTGCGGATTACATTGGGCAACAGGTAGATTTTGCCCTCACGGATGAGGTTCTTCACCGGCGGATTAGCCAGCATAACTTCAACCGCAGCTATTCTCCCTGAGCCATCAGCCCGGGGGACAAGCACCTGGCACAGCACAGCCACCAGCAGAGAAGCCAGCCGCGTCTGAGCTAAATGGCGCTCGTGAGGCGGGAACAGGTCTATTATCCTCTCCACCGACTGGAAGGCACTGGGGGCATGACCGGTAGATAGGATGAGGTGCCCGGTCTCGGCGATAGTGAGCACCGCTGCCGCAGTATCTAAGTCCCTCATCTCGCCCACCAGAATCACGTCAGGGTCCTGCCTCAAGGCATACTTCAATGCGTCAGCAAAAGATAGAGTATCGCTGCCCAACTGCCGCTGGGTGATAGCGCACTTAAGGCTGGGGTGGACATACTCAATGGGGTCTTCAATGGTGAGCACATGGCGGCTTTCCACGGTGTTCAAGTGCCGAATCATCGCCGCCTGGGAGGTGGTCTTGCCACTGCCGGTAGGTCCGGTAACTACTATTAGCCCCCTCGGCTTGAGGGCAAGCTCCTTAAATATCTGAGGCAGCTCCAGCTCGTCTATGCTCGGGATTTCTGGTGGCAGCAAGCGTACCGCAAGGCTGATTGCCCCGCGCTGCTGTGCCGCATTGCACCGCAGACGACCGACCCCGAGTAAGGTATAGCCATAATCAAGCTCCAGATGGCGGTGGAATCCTTCCCTTTCCTCAGGCGTGGTCATCTGGAGAAAAGCCTGGTTTATCTCATCGGGAGCCAGCGGTGCCATACCGTCAAGCGCCTCAAGGCTGCCGTTAATCCGCAGTAATGGTGGGCTGCCGACAACAAGATGCAGGTCAGAAGCTGCCAGTTCTTTTGCTTTATGAAGTAAAGAAAAAATATCCATATCACACCCCCCTACTTAAGCAAAAGCTCAAACTTATACCCGATAATCTCCTCAGGTTCATCAGGGTCGGGTTCCGCCTTAATAGACGAGATAATAACGGTAGTGAATTCGCCCCTTAAATCTCTGGCATATCTGAAGATGTCATCCTCATCTGGGGCTGTGCCACTTACCGTCACCGATTTCCCATCGTGATTAACCTCGGTCAAACAAAAATCTGTGCTCGCTGGCACCAGTCTTACAATGTCGCTCAGTTCCGTATCCACCTGTTCCCGACCGCTTTTCAGCGAAGCGAATGTGGTATCAAAAATACTCATTCTGGCTTCCACCGGCTCAATCTGGGGTTCGAGCTGCCCAATCTGCGTCCGCAATGCCGCTGTCTCCTGAAGCTGCTGGTCAATACGGCTGTTAAGAGGGTCTAATTGGGAACGCAATGTTGCGGTATATTCAAACTTATTGCGAACCATAAATCCCATATAGACCACCAATCCAATGCAAATGAGCACACCAGCCGGGGCAAGGATGCTGGACCAACGGATAGCCTTGGGTCGGTAAACCTCAGGCAGGGCATTGAAATTGACCTGTGAAAAGTTAGCCCCCTCTTTTTCAGGCAATAGTTCCTTGAGCGCCAGCCCGATATTGACCATAAACTCGTTCTGGTCAAAGTCTTCACCAGCTGTCACCGGCGCGGTTAATACTGATACCGGGCACTTTAACCCACCAGCCAGCGATTGCCAGCTATCTGGTGCCTGTGCCAGGTCGCCACAAACAAACATGGGCACAGTTGAATCTAACGGCTTTTCCTTGTGGCTGGTATTATAAAAGGTAATCGCCCTATCAACCTCCTCGGTGATAATCGGCAGCCTCTCGGCTAGCGATGCTGCCTCGCCGGGTAGGGATAGCCAGCGGACTAGCTGGGGGAGCCTATCCACCATGACCGCAATGCCAAGGTGTTCTGAGCGGGCATTGATAATTATCGCCCTGGGCTCATCCGGGATGCGGCACAGGGCTAACGGGGCTAAGTCCACAATGTACGGCTCAATACCTGCCTGGCGCAGCGTGCGGTACAGAGCATCAGCCATATTGCGGGGGAAAGCAGCCAGGAAAATGCGGGTTTCTCCCGGCGAGGCGGGAAGAGACTGGTAGGAAAGATAGACCTCGTCTAAAGGTACCGGTATCACCCGTCTCGCCTCCTGCTTCACCGCCTCAGGTAGTATCGCCTCAGGCAATTCGGGCAGGGAAAGCAGACGATATAAGGAATTGAGCCCGCTTAGACCAACGATGACCTTCGTCGTTGTCACACTTGCCAGCTTAAATAGCTCTTTAAGCCGGTCAGCTACCTGGGCTTCATCATGGACAAGTCCCTGGCTAAACAGGCCCGGCTCCAGGGGCAGGCTAGCCCACTTTTGCACCTCCATGCCCTTCATTACCAGCAGGTTGATAGCAGTATCTCTAATAAATAAGGTTGTAACTTTCTTAGCCATAGTTATTCACCTTTATAACTATAGATAGTTATCTTGATAGTAGCCGACGGCTTCGGAGCACCTTCTAATTCATCCGCATTCGCCGGGGGTTCAAGATTCTTCATGATCACTGACTCTATGGTGGCGGTGGTGAAATCCTCACCTGTGGCTATGGTGTTAATGAAGTCAAGTATATTAGCCACGGTCTCATCAATATATGCCTCAGTCAAAGGGTCAGGGACTGAGCCTGCCGCCTCCACCTTCAGGTCAAAAGAGGTAACGATGTAGGTAACATCCTCCACCTCGATATCCTCCACTTCTACCTTTTCCTTTTTGCTCTGCGGCTCTGATGCCGTTAGGCTCATTACCTCAAGGTCACAAACATCGGCAATGTCAAACAAGAGCTCGTCATATTTAATACTCTCTGCTGACTCAGGGAATTTAGCCTCACTCTTGCTAAGCAGTGAGGTGGCTTCAGCCAGTTTGTCTTGCCACTGGGTCAGCTCAGCTTCCG
>CAZYZL010000123.1:0-3002 GCA_964652005.1 uncultured Dehalococcoidales bacterium
TAGCACCCAGAAAAATCTTTGATTTTCCTGGGAACCCGCCTGACCCCCTTCCCCTAGAGGGGAAGGGGGAAGTAGTTTTAAGAGGGGGCTTCGCCCCCCTCTAAAATCTCTCCCCTCTCCTCTTTATAGGCGCAATCGGGGGAGTTTTAAAGTGTATAGCCCCTCTTCCATAAATACTTTTCCCCCTTTGATAATGAGCCCAACTTAATAGGGTGTTTAAGAGGGGCGTCAGCCTCAAATACATTATAGAGAGTTTTAGAGGGACGAAGTCCCTTTAACATAACTAATTCCCCCTCCCTTATAAAGGGAGGGGGATAAAGGGGGAGGGTTACCACATAAAAACCTAAGGGGGTAAGGTGCAGAAAGTTGAGGTGTCACTAAGGTACTGAACGAGTACACTAAGTTGTGACCCAGATACAGGCATGCTATAATTTCGCCATGAAGGTCTCAGAGCTGGGGGAGTTTGGACTGATTGACCTCCTGGCTAAGATGGCTAATGTTCCCCGGGACAACAGGATAGCCTCCTGGCGCCAACTCCGGCTCGGCATTGGTGATGATGCCGCCGCCTGGCAGGGTGATGACTCAATACAACTGGCTACCGTTGATTCCTTCATCCAGGATGTCCATTTCCCCTCAGGTTTAGCTTCCTGGAACGAGCTGGGGTGGAAGGCAATGGCAGTCAACCTGAGCGATATTGCGGCTATGGGCGGCGTGCCCAGGTATGCCCTGGTGTCATTAGCCCTGCCCGAGAATACCGAAGTGGACGATGTCACCGCCCTCTACACCGGGATGATTGACCTGGCAAAGCAATTTGGAGTAGCCATAATTGGCGGCAATATTAGCCGTGCCCCTTTGGTGGCTATTACTATTGCCATTCTGGGAAACAGCAAAAACGGGGATAAGGCTATACTTACCCGTTCTGCCGCCAAGCCAGGAGAGCTGGTAGCGGTTACCGGCTATCTGGGGGCGGCTGCCGCAGGGCTGGAAATGCTCACCAAACGGCTTCAATTCGACCCTCAAGCCACCGTCTTTTTAAGAAATGCCTTTTTCCACCCTTACCCCCGAATAGCCGAAGGGCAACTACTGGTTGACCACGGGGTGAAGACAGTGATAGATATTAGCGATGGGCTGATTTCAGACCTAAATCAGGTATGTAAGGCAAGTGGGGTCAGCGCCCGGGTGGAGATTGACCGGGTGCCCGTTGAGCCCACAGTCAAAGCCAAGTTCAGTGACAAATCCCTTGAGCTGGCATTATCCGGAGGAGAGGACTACGAGCTTCTGTTTACCGCCAGAGCTGAAGTTGTAGATAGGGTAAAGAGGGCAGCCACCTGCCTGATAACGGTAATTGGTGAAATTGTCGCTGGTAAGGGAGTAACCCTGGTTGACCGCCAGGGAAATCCGATTAGCCTGGGCAAGGCAGGATGGGAGCACTTTATTACGAGATGAACCAGATTGAGATAATTAGCCATAGCCCGGAACAGACCCAGAAAATTGGTGTCCGGATTGGTCAGCTCGCCTTGCCTGGTGATATCTTTCTCCTGGTAGGAGGCTTGGGGGCGGGGAAGACTTGCCTCACTCAGGGCATTGCCTGGGGACTGGATATCAAGGAATATGCGGTCAGCCCTTCCTTTGTCGTAATCAGGGAGCTTCACGGCAGGTTGCCTCTATATCACATAGATTTCTACCGTCTCAACCATTTAGAGGAGATTGCCGAGCTGGGTCTGGATGATTATTTATGTGGCAATGGTGTTTGCGTGGTGGAGTGGGCGGAAAAGGGGCTAAGCTTGCTACCACAAGAGCACCTGCTAATTGAAATGAGCTATCTCTCCGATACCGAGCGTAGCCTTAAGCTCAAGCCCAGTGGCAAACGCTACCGCCAGATAGTGGCACAACTGAAACAATGCAATTGGCAATAGATACTTCAACCGATATCGCCAGCCTGGTTCTGGTTCAGGATGACCAGGTGCTAGCTGAGTCAACCTGGCATTGCGGGCAAAACCATACCGTCGAACTACTGCCACAACTGGCTCGCCTGCTGGATGAGGCTAAAGTGGGTATTCAATCTATCAGTTGTGTTATCGTGGCTAAAGGACCGGGGAGTTTTAACGGATTGCGAGTGGGGATTAGCACTGCCAAGGGGTTAGCCCTCAGTCTGGGAATCCCAATTATCGGCATAAGCAGCTTGGAGGTGGAAGCCTACCGGCACGCCGAAACTGGCTTACCCATCTGCCCGATATTCAATGCCGGCAGAGGGGAGATTGCCACTGTCATGTATCAAAAGAAGGACAACCAGTGGTGCCAGCTTGTCGCTGAGCACATAACCACCGTTAACGCTCTATGCTCGGAGATAACCAACAAAACCATATTCTGCGGGGAATTAGTACCGCTTATCGCCAACCAGCTAAGGAAGCGGCTGAGGCAAAGGGCAATAATATCCCCCACCCAATTGCGACCAGCTAGCTTACTGGCTGAGCTGGCGAAGCAGCGGCTTGAGGTAGGCGATTATGACAACCCTGCCACCCTTCAGCCGCTATATCTCAGGCGACCAGCAATTACCCAACCCAAACACCGATAAGTAAGGAGGCAAAAATGGCAAACTGGCCTCAAGTATCAATTGACATAGAGAAGGAATTTAACCTGTGTTTTGCCTGCGGGCAGAAAAACCCCATTGGCTTGAAATTAAACTTTGCCTGGGATGGCAAAACAGCCAGGGCAGAGTTTACCCCTAATAATTTCCATCAAGGCTGGGCAGGAGTGGTTCATGGCGGAATTATAACCTGCCTCCTTGACGAGGCAATGAGCTATGCTGCCCTGTTTGAAGGGGTGAATAGCTTGACCGCCAGAATGCAAACCAGGTTTAGACGCCCGGTCAAGATAGGCGAGCCGTTGATTATTACCGCATCTTTAACCAAGAAGACAAGGAAGCTGGTCGAGGCTAAAGCAGAAATATGGCTCAAGGATGGCACGCCAATAGCCGATAGCACGGCTACCATGTTCATCCT
>CAZYZL010000124.1:0-2744 GCA_964652005.1 uncultured Dehalococcoidales bacterium
AGTAGCTCCATAAAAGCCCGGTCACGTTGTCCCAGGGGGGTGGATAAATCAGGGGCGTTCAGCAGTCGCTCCATTTCATCCAGAGTAAGAAAGGAGGGCAGGCGCTTGTCCAGCTTGGGTGACGAAGCCCTTTCTATAGGATTGGCTGATAATATTCCTTCCCGTACCAGGTAGCGGTAGAAGGAGCGAATGGCTGATAGCTTGCGGGCAATGCTTGCCTTGACCACACCCTGGTCTACCAGGTAGGACAAGTAATTGCGCAGAACTGACCTATCAACCTTGTCTAGGGAGGTGACGCCCTGTTCTTTAAGGAAGGTAAACCAACCTTTTATGTTTTTTGACCCGCACAAATCAGTAGTATAGTTACGCACCGTATAGGCTGAAGCATTACGCTCCACCTCAAGGTAGGAGATATATTTATTAAAGACTTCCTGCATGGTCAGTCCTGATAGAGTTATCTTTTGCTATTCTTTAACCTTTTGCTTAATTATTTGACCTCACCCCCCTTTATCCCCTTCTCCTTAAAAGGAGAGGGGAGAGAGATTTTAGAGAGGGGGCTTTGCCCCCTCTCTTACTTTTACTCCCCCTTCCCTTGCTAAGGGAAGGGGGTCAGGGGGATAGGTTACAAAACAGTCTCCTTTACTTTCGCTTCTCCTAATTTACCCTTATACTCGCACTTGGTGCACTTTGTCCAGTTTTTCCGGTAGGTGGTGAGAAGCCCGCCGCATTTGGGGCAGGGCTGGGGGAGGGGCTTAAGATTTATGGCAAACTTGCAATTTGGATAATTACTACAGCCGTAAAAGGTGCGCTTCTTTTTGCTTAGCCTCTCCACAATCTCACCGCCACACTGCGGACATTTAACCCCAATCTTGACCAGGAAGGGTTTTGTATATTTGCACTCGGGGTATCCACTACAGGCTACGAACTTCCCGTAACGCCCGAATTTGATTACCAGGGGCTTTTCACATTTGGGGCAAATTTCGTCAGTTAGCTCCTCAAATTTTACCTTTTCCATAAGCAGGGCGGCGTTCTTGAGGCTATTTTCAAAGGGGATGTAAAAATCTTGAACTACCGTCGCCCAATCCTTGTTTTCGTTGGCTATTTTGTCCAGTTCGTCCTCCATATGAGCGGTAAATTCAATGTCAACGATGTCAGGGAAATATTTGTTGAGCAGGTCATTGACCACAATGCCCAGCTCTGTAGGCTGAAAGCTGCCGCCAGCCCTGGCGACATATCCCCGCTCCTGAATGGTGGACAGGATGGGGGCATAGGTGCTGGGGCGTCCGATACCCCATTGTTCTAGCGTCTTGATCAACGTGGCTTCGGTAAAACGGGGTGGTGGCTGGGTAAAATGCTGCTCAGGGGAAAGCCCTAAAAGCTCAAGCCTATCGCCCTTCTCTAGCTGGGGGAGGGTAGGGGCTTGCTTCTCTTCCCCGGCTTCGTCTTTCCCTTCAATATATAGAATCATAAACCCAGGGAATATATTAACCGAGCTTGAAGTTCTTAACAGATAGTCGGTTTTAGAACGGGGACGTCTGGCTTGAATGTCAACCGTGGTATTATCAAAGGAGGCTGCCGCCATCTGGCTAGCCACCATTCGTTTCCAGATGAGCTGGTAAAGCTTAAACTGGGCGTTGGTAAGGTGCAGTTTGAGCAGGGAGGGCTCCCGCCAAATTTTAGTCGGGCGGATAGCTTCGTGAGCTTCTTGTGCCCGCTTCACGCTGGTGGCAAAGGAACGGGCGTGAGGTGGGAGAAACTGGGAGCCATACTTACTGGTAATAAATTCTCTAGCTTCGGCAACGGCTGAGCGGGCAACTCTGGTGGAGTCGGTGCGCATGTAGGTAATGAGCCCTACAGTCCCCTCATCGCCTATAGGAAGACCTTCATAAAGCTCTTGAGCGACCTGCATAGTTAGCTTAGCTGGGAAGTGGAGCTTGCGCCATGCCTCCTGCTGCAGGGTGCTGGTTATAAATGGTGGAGCCGGCTGGCGGGTTACCTTCTTGACGCTTACCTTGATGACCTTATAGTCGGCTTGTTTCAGCTCGTCACAAATCTCGTTGGCTTCTTCCTGACTGTGGATATCCAGCTTGGTGCCATCGGTAAGACCTATCAGCATGGCTCTAAAGGTTGCCTTCTCGGCAGAGGGTATCTCCTTGGCTAGCTCAGCCTCAATAGTCCAGTACTCCACCGGGATAAATTTCTCAACCTCCCTCTCCCGGTCAACAATAATCCTCAGTGCCACCGACTGAACCCTGCCTGCCGATAGCCCCCTTCTTACCTTCCGCCAGAGTAATGGGCTAATCTTATAGCCGACCAGTCTATCTAGGATGCGCCTTGCCTGCTGGGCATTGACTAATTGCATATCTATAGAGCGGGGGTGGTTGAAGGCACGCTCAATGGCTGCCTTGGTTATTTCGTGGAAGATGACGCGGCGGTAGAGTATCCGGTTCCATTTTGTCACCTGAGCTAAATGCCAGGAGATAGCCTCCCCCTCGCGGTCTGGGTCGGTGGCTAGATACACGGTGGAGGCAGTCTTAGCCGCCTGTTTGAGCTCCAGCACCACCTTTCTTTTCTCCCTGGGCACCACATATTTAGGGGCAAAGCCCTGGTCAATGTTTACCCCTAGCTGACTCTTGGGCAGGTCTCTGACATGACCCATTGACGCTTTAAGGCTATAGTCACCACCTAAGAGCTTGCTCAGCGTCCTGGCTTTGGCTGGTGACTCAACTATGACCAAATTCTTC
>CAZYZL010000125.1:0-2680 GCA_964652005.1 uncultured Dehalococcoidales bacterium
CATGGCTGTCCCCACCGATACCCCCACCCGCTCACTGTTACTGGCATTTATCACCAGCTTAGAATCATCCATCGCCATCCGGGCTGCAGCTAGAGCAAAATGGATAAAGCGGTCGCCCCTTCTTACCAGCTTGCTGCCCATGAAATCCAAGGGATTAAAATCGTTGACTTCACCAGCAATTCTGGTTCGAAAACTGCTGGCATCAAACCGAGTAATAACGCCAATACCTGATTTCCCCTGACACAAGGATTGCCAGCTTTTCTCTACCCCCACCCCCAAAGGGGTTATCGCCCCGACTCCGGTTATCACTACCCTTCTCTTCATCCTTGTCTCCCCACCGGCAAACTCAACCCAGCCTAATTAAACTCTGCTTATCAATCTTGCCGGCAGCAGTTCTGGGCAAGGAATCAACAAAGGTAATCTGCCTGGGCACCTTGTAATCAGCCATATGTTCTCGGCAGAAGTGCTTAATCTCCGGCTCGGTAGCTACCTCTCCCTCCTTTAAGCTGATAAAGGCTTCAATTGACTCACCCCGTATTTCGTCAGGAATTCCCACTACCACCGCCTCGGCTACCTTGGGGTGGGTATATAGCACCTCCTCAATATCACTGGGATAGACGTTCTGACCCTTCACGATAATTATATCCTTGCTCCTGCCGGTGAGAAACACCTCCCCATCCTCATCAACCTTGCCAAGGTCACCGGTATAAAGCCAGCCATCCTTTACTACCTGAGCGGTAGCCTCAGGATTGTTATAATACCCCTTCATTATTGGTCCTCTAACGATTACCTCACCTGGTTGGTTTAGCGGCAGTTGCCTGCCATTATCATCTACTATCTTTAGCTCCCAACCGGGCAAGACCCTCCCCACCGAGCCAGCCTTCCCAACACCATCAAGAGACTGGCAGGTAACATGAGCTGAGGACTCGGTCATGCCCCAGAAATCAACCGCTGATAAGCCGAAATGCTGCTTGATTTTTTGCCCAATATTAGCTGGCATAGCCGCTCCAGCCGTACCCCACAGACGGAGAGAACTCAGGTCATGGTGTATCCCCTCCGTCTCGGCAGCGTTAACTATCAAGGTATGGACAAAGGGCACTGCCATAAAAATGGTAGCCTTCTCCCGCTCAATAACCTCAAAAAGACTATCAATAGATAACCCGGCTAACATTACCACCGTGCTACCCTTGGCGATTGCCGTCAGCAATACCACGACCAAGCCAAAGGCGTGGTGCATAGGCAGAGCAAACAGTACCACTATATCCCTATCGGTCTGACGAAATCCCTTAGCCGAGATAACTGCCTCCTGCACCAGGCTCTGGTGAGATAGCACAACCCCCCTGGGGCGAAGGGTGGGACCCGAGGTATAGGCAATATGGGCTATATCTCCGGGCTTAAGCTCCACCCTAACTGCCTGCGCTGGGCTGGCAGACATCATCTCCTGATAACTAAGGAACTTGCCCTTATACTCACCACTCAAGTCTATAACCTGCTCAATATAGCTAAATCTGTCCAAAGCCGGGACTATTGGCTCCAGGGTGGGACTTTCGCTGACTAAGACCTTGGGTTGAAAGTCATCAAACAGGGAGGCCAGTTCATCCATCTTATATCTGATATCCAGTGGAACAGCGATGGCGCCAATCTTGACCACCCCAAAGTAGATAGCGGCAAACTCCGGGCTATTGGGCAGTAACATAGCCACTCGGTCGCCTTTGTTCACCCCCATCCCGATTAAGGCATTGGCTACCTTATTTGAGGCTTCATCAAGCTGGGCATAGGATAAACGGCTATCACCCGTAGCCACAGCCGTTTTCCCTCCATAGCGCTTTGCTGACTGCTCTAGCATCAGCTTTAGGTTCATTACTTACCTTCCTCCAGTATAATCCTGGCATCTACAGCTATAGCACCATCGCTGTAGGCAAAAATGGGGTTGAGGTCAAGCTCCTTGACCTCAGGATGTTGCTCGGCAAAATCGGAGACCTTGAGCAGCATGTCCTCCAGATGGGAGACATCCACCGCTTCCTGACCCCGATAACCCTCTAGCAAGGGATAGCCCTTTACCTCCCTGAGCATCTGAGCAGCATCCCTTCGGGCTAAGGGGACAATCCTGAAGGAGACGTCTTTAAGGACTTCTACCAGAATGCCACCCAGACCGAACATAAGCACGGGGCCAAACTGGGCGTCCTTGGACATACCAATAATCACCTCAACGCCGGGGTGAGCCATCTTCTGCACCGATACCCCCTGAATCCTCGCCTGAGGATGCTTTTGGCTAACCGCTGCCAGAATGTCTTCATAGGCTTTGCCCACCTGCTTGGCTGTCCTTAGTCCCAGCCTGACTCCACCGGCATCACTCTTATGGACAATATCCGGAGAGGCTATCTTCAATGCCACCGGGAAGCCAAACTCTCGGCTTATAGCCATTGCCTCCTCCTTAGACGTGGCGAGCTTGGTATCAATAATGCTTATCCCTGCCTGCTTGAGAGCCTCCTTAGACTCTACCTCGGTCAATACCGCCCTCCCTTCACTCCTAGCCTTAGCTATTATCCGCTTAGTCACCAAGACCATCCTCCTGTATCAGAAGTCGGGTTAAACTAGTGTAGCAGATTTTATTACCTTTGCAAAGCAACCAGACAGGAGATTGTCTAGCAACCTATCCCCCTCAGCACCCAGAAAAATC
>CAZYZL010000126.1:0-2521 GCA_964652005.1 uncultured Dehalococcoidales bacterium
TCATATTACAGTTACCAAAGAATATTGCCCCCGACCCCCTACTCCCTGAAATGACTGGTTCCTCTCCATGGTGAGCACAAACCGTAGCGACTACAGGTAGGTAAGCTGAATGGCAAAATCCCCTTTCCCCTTCCAGTCGGTTGACTTCACACTCCCTGGGGCAAAGAGTACACGACCCCAGCCGCGCTTCTAATGCCTCAGCCCGACGTTCCAGTTCACCAGACTGATATAGAGCAATATACCCAGGCTCAACAGCTCCCATTACCAATAATCCCAACCTCATTATACTGGTCTTTGCGCTTAATCTCTTTGGAAAGGTGGGTAATGATAACTAAACAATCCCTTCTTTAATCAGAGCTTCTATGTCCTCCTCGGATAGCCCCAGCTCTCCGTGATATATCTCTTTATTATGCTCGCCAACCTTGGGCAGCCGGCTTCCCACCCGCCACGGAGAGTGACTCAGCTTACACGGCGCTCCGGGAAACTTATATCTTTTACCCGACTTCGGGTGCTGCACCTCAACCCAGAAACCCCGCTCCTCAAGCTGGGGGCTAGCCACCAGCCCTGATATTGATGTTACTTCTGCCCAGGGGAAGTGCATTAATTGCCCCAGCACCACCAGCTCGGCTACACTGTGGCTTCGTGTCCACCGCTCCAAGACCTCAATAATATGGTTAAGATGTTGAAGCCGATATCCCCTATCCAGCCATTTATCGTCAGTCAAATCCTCAGCCATGCCCTCGGATTGAAGCCACTCCACCAGCGTTTCCCACTGCTGAAACAGGGAAAGTAGAATGTAGCCATCGCGGCAGGGAAAGATGCGGAAGGCATTGCTCCAGTAGAGGCTACCCTGCCTTTTAGCCACTACCCCCTGATAAAAATAGCGCACCAAGACATGGTCAAGGGTAGCGGCAACACACTCATGTAGGGAAATGTCAATATGCTGACCCCTGGCCGAGGTATGCCGGTGCCACAGTGCCAGCAGAATGCCAATGGCAGCAAAGATAGAGGCGAGGTAGTAGCTCTGGTTGCCAAAGGGCTTAAGCGGCGACGACTCAGCCTCACCACAGACATACATCTGACCCCCCAGAGCCGAAGCTACTATGTCGCACGACTTATAATTACGATATGGTCCACTCTGCCCAAAGTCGGTGATGGAAGCCATGACCAGTCGGGGGTTGATTTGATTGAGCTGGCGGTAGCCGAGACCCAGCGTCTCCAGGTATCCCGGCGGGTAGCTCTCCACCAGGACATCAGCCGTCTTAACCAGCCGTCTGAATATCTCCCGCCCCGGTTTGAGCTCTATATTGAGGGTTATCGCCCACTTACCAAGGTTTCCCCAATAAAAAGGGCTTCTGGCTGGGCTTTTCCCCGGCTTTTCTATCCTGATAACCTCCGCCCCCATATCAGCCAGATAACGGGAACAGAGCATGCCCTTGTCATCGGTTAAGTCAAGGACACGGTAACCAGAGAGGGCAGAGCCTTGCCTATTCACAGCAGCACCAATCATAGCCTCTGAAGCGCTGTTTCAATCCGCCTCAGGCAGCACTCCTTACCTAGCACCGCCATAGTCTGAAATAAGGGGGGGGCGGCTGTCCGGCCGGTAACGGCTACCCTCAGCGTGCCAAAGAGCTGACCGGTCTTTAGCCCCAACTCCACAGCCAGAGGTCGGAGCACGCCCTCCAGAGAATTGGCATCAAACTCTGTTAGCTGATTGAGCCTTTGCCGTGCCGCTTCTAGTGCTTGAATGGCCGACTGAGGGCTCATTTTCTCGCCGATAAGCAGGCTGGGCTCATAGTCAGGCTGGTCAACGAAGAAAAATTGAGCCAGCTCGGTTACCTCAGCCAGGGTTCGGGCTCGCTCCTGGGTAAGGGGCAGAACCGCTCTCACATATTCTTCACTGGATATTAACGCCTTGCCTGCGGCTATATCCATCATCAAGTAGGGCTGCACAGCTTCAAAGAACTCATCAGCAGTTAAACTACGAATATATACCCCGTTCATCCAGCTCAGCTTATCCCGGCTGAAGATGGCAGCCGTCCGACTGATTCGCTCCAGAGAAAAGTTAGCTATTAGCTCCTGTCGGGATAAAATCTCGGTTCGGTCATCCAGGGACCAGCCGAGCAGGGCGAGGAAATTGACCATAGCCTCAGGTAAATAGCCCTGGTCACGATATTGGGTTATAGACACTGCCCCATGCCGCTTGCTCAATTTGGAGCGGTCGGTTCCCAGGAGCATCGGCAGATGGGCAAACTGTGGCGGCTCAAAGCCCAGCGCCCGGTATAGAAGCAGGTGGCGGGGGGTGCTTGATAACCACTCCTCAGCCCTCAAGACATGGCTTATCTCCATCAGGTGGTCGTCAACCACATTGGCAAGGTGATAGGTGGGGTAGCCATCCGACTTAAGCAGGACAAAATCATCAATGGTGCTATTGTCAAACACCACCTCTCCCCGAATTAAATCGTGGAAACCGGTCTGCCCCTCAAGCGGAGTCTTAAACCGAACCACCGGGGTGATACCC